>JAQTYZ010000010.1 GCA_028688055.1 Patescibacteria group bacterium | reverse complement strand
AATTGTTATTTCTTTATCCAATATTGGTTTAATCCAACGATATTTTTCTTCCTTAGTTGATTTAGGCATAGTTTTTGACATATGCCACTAGATTAACAGAAAGTGCAATATGTGTGTGCACATTACCTTTTTATGTTGACAAATATGATTAAATATGGTAGTATAAAAAGTCACGATTTTCTGGGTTTTCCTAGCAAATTGTGGCCTGTGGGCCCTTTGAAAATTTGTTAGTTGACATATAAAGAAATGCGCATCGAGCGCTAACTTGGAGGATCGTGTCGTGTTCAAAAAATCGCTGGACTGGGTTTTCAACGAATTCGGAACTGCCTTTATGGCCGACGTGGCCTATGGCAAGATGTCCGGTCATGGGAAAGAACCCAAGACCGGTGGTGAGGCGGCTGGTGTTGCCTTGGCGTCGCAACTGCGACCACATCTTTTCGGTCTAGGGAGAGATGATGAGGCCTCATACCTTGAGGCTTTGAGTCAGCTTGATCCAATCGAACAGTCCAAAGTCATTATGCGGGTCAAGCAGTTGGGAGATCCCAACGAGGCCCGGACGCCGGAAGCGGAAAGTTTCCGGATGGTATTGGTGACTTTGCCGACTCTCGAGGCGCGTGTCGGCGTACTGAAAACGGTCGCCGGATTACCGGACTCGAAGTGGAAGGATTTTGTCGAGGAAACTGGCATCGCCGCGACTGGCAATTTCGTCGCCGCGGCCAAACATTTCATGAAAGCGTTTGGGGTTAGCGTCGCGGTTATCGCTGCTACCATAGGGATTGCAGTGACTAGGGTCACTGCTGCTCTGGTAAACGGCGATGAAAATGCCGCCCGGAAGTTGGATTCGTTTGAGTATGGTATTAGGGACAAGGCTGAGCGGCTTCGGCAGCTTAAAGAGGATATGCGCCTCCGACGTCTTGCTCCCTCGACGCGTCCATCTGGAGTTGTCGGCTTGTTCCGAGTGGTAGTCTCCGTATTGTTCCCGTGGACGTAATGCAAATCAACCTATGAAAGGGTTTGAGCAATGGCGGACGCAAAGAAAGAAAGAGAAAAGGTAGAGGAAGTTGCCGAACCTGGCGACGCAGGCTTACGTTCAATAGTCGCCGGAGTTTTTCGGGATTTAGCCGACACGGTTGAAAATCCGACGAAACTCGGTGGGGTGGCCTACACTACCTCGATGGTCTCGGTGGCGATTCTTGCGGCACTGGGAGCCTTCATCAGCCTCTTTAACTCGAGGCTGGCTGAGAGCGCCTTTCGTCGCTGTGGGGACATCCTCGAAGTGATGTTCGAAGGTTCGGCCGTCGTGGTCGAATTTCTTCGAGACCAATGGCCGAAAGTCGTGAGGTTGCTTCGGTGGTACGGTGCCTGGATTGTTTGGACGATAATCTGGACGGTCATTGCCATCGCCATTGGCTATGTGCCATGGCTAACGTGGGTGTCTGACCTGATGCTGATCACATTGGCAGTCATGCCGTATGCGATGGCGATCATTATCCAGGCATTCGTTGGTGGCTTGCTCAACAAAAGCGAGCTGTCGCTGTCGCTTAGTCGACAGTTCTCGATCGTGTCCATCGTGGAGTTCTTCATCGCGGCGGGGATCCTTTTCCTGCCAGCCGGCCTGAGTGGGTTCTATGTAATAACCTCGCTGGCGCTTGTTGGTATGATTGTCTGCGCCTATTCGACCCTGTTGGGCATGAAGAGAAACATCATGTATCACCTGATGGTCGTCTCGACGATCATTATGGCAGTTTCCTCCCTTGGTTGCCACACTTTGGACACGTTTGCCGCAATGGACGGGCCAACCGGTGTATTGGCGCAGAGTGTGAAATCAGCCATCAAAGCCAGCGCTTATGACACGGCTGGTATGATTCAAGGCGTGTACTTGACTGAGTACGTCGTCAAAGACGAGGGTAACCTCGAAACGAAGGACGGCAAGCTCGTCAAGTTGGCAAAAGACACCAAGGTTTATCGTGATACTAGCGAGGAACCAAAGGTCGTCGATGGTCTGCCGTTTCAATACTATGTCACGGTGGTCGGCGGTGATAATGATGGCAAGAAAGGGTATCTCTTTCCGAGCCTGATTAAGCCAGCTCAAACCGAGGCACCCAAAGCGACCAAGGTGTCGGATGTTCAAACACCGACAACCCCAGTCCCAGTTGTTGAACCGGCCAGCGCTTCGGCGATAACGTCACCGCCGGCAACTACCAGCGGACCGCTTGAAGAAACGGTCACGGCTCACGCGGGCGATTGGCCGGACATTAAGCCCTCGGCACTTGTACCACAAGGGGGCGATATGCTCATCTGGGGTCCGTTGGACGACCCAAAACCGTTCAGCCGATTGCAGTCCATTGTTGGACTAAATGAAGTTGAAGCCCTTAAGCCGGTGGTGTTCGATAACCCCGGTGGCGGCTTCATCGGCAAAGTTGGTATTACTCGCAACGTGAGTAACTCGCCATTGCGCTTTCGGGTAACCGAGGGCGAACCTGTGACCGTTACCGTGACGGTTGCGAAGGGCGAGTATGCTCAATACCTAAGGAGTAGAGACAATGGCTAAGAAGGGGCGGAAAGAGGTAATCCGCAACGGATCGGGGTTGGTGGTGTTTATCACTTGGGCGCTATCGGAAATTAAGCCCAAGGCACTGCAAAACCTGATCGGGAAATTCGACTTCGGTACCGACGTTGAGATCGCCGACACCGACGAATTCACGGCCTGGCGACGCAAGGTCGTCATTGAGCCGATGACTAAGGTCATCAACGTTCAGGTCAGCTATACGTCCACGGCCGAAATCACCGACGGGATTGAGACTGTCTGTGTCGAGGACGCCGAGTGCAAGGTGTTCAAGATCATCGACACTTTATGCAGGGCCAACGATATTCCCGGCAACGATGCGCCGGAGAAGAAGGAAGAGAAGAAGCCCGACCCAGGTCAAAACCCGGGTAGCGGCATGCAGCGAAATCAGGGTCGCCCAGGAGGAGGCGGTCCGCCGCATGGTGGAGGTGGCAACCCCTAGTAGGGTGGTCATCACCCCCAGTATTACCGCGCGCCGGTTGTCCTAGTGTAACAGCTAGAAGACAACCGGCCGCTTTTTTTTATTTTATTATGTAAAGTAGGCTTGACATAACTTATTAGCAAGCTTAAACTTAATGTAAGGTCAATCTAAAATTATTTTTTGACGGGGCTATACTGCTTTTAACTTGTCGTGTATGGGTGAAAAAATTATTAACCAAGTTTACGAACTACGGACCAAGTCGGGTAATACTCAGTGCGATTTGGCCGCCGCGGTTGGCGTCACGCGCCAAACCATTATTGCGATTGAAAAGGGGGATTACACTCCATCAGTTTTACTGGCCTTGAAAATTGCCGATTTTTTCCATTTGCCAGTTGAAAAAGTTTTCATTTATGAAGTGTCATAATTTTACTGGCTTAATTTATTGCCAGCCTAAACCTTAATAATTAATAGTTGTAAGTTATGCAAAAAAAAGTTTTGCGCGTGTCATTCCTTTCAGCGATTGCGGCTCTAGCCTTGATCGCGGTCGGCTGCACGCCTAATGGCCAGCCGGTAACTGGCAATCAAAATAGTACTAATACTAATAGTAACAGTAATCAGGCCACGGTTAATGATAACGGTTCTGATGAGAATACCGAGAATGTTAATGACAGGGTCAAAGAAAATAACGTTAATGCTAATGTCGAAGCTGAAAGTGAAGATAAAAACCGCAATACTAATCAGGCCACCAGTGAGCAGGCTACCGAAAAAACCTTTACGGTAATTGGAAGTAATTTTTCTTATGACGTCAAGGAAATCAAAGTTAAAAAAGGTGACAAGGTAAAAATTATTTTCAAGAATGTTGAAGGTTTTCATGATTGGAATTTAGATGAGTTTAACGCCCATACGGCTAAGATTCAGGGTGGTAGTCAGGCCGAACTTGAATTTGTGGTGGATAAAACCGGAACTTTTGAGTATTACTGCTCAGTTGGTTCGCATCGTCAGATGGGTATGGTTGGTAACTTGATTGTTGAGTAAATAATTTAGTTAAGGATTAATCGACAAGGCTACCAATGGCATTTTAATGGCGGGGCATTTTTTGCCGTCGGCGTGGGTCATTGTTATCGCCCGGTGCTTTGTCGATTATTCCTATTTTTTGGCCTATTTAGCCGGCACGTTTGGCGGTGTCAACCAATAAGAAGTTTTTAAAATAGTTTATTTTTCGTTCTGGAGTTTTCAATTGTTTTTTCAGCACTCGGCGTTTGATTAAATTTCGTCCGGGAGCTGTTTTTAGGACTTTTATTATACGACGCATTATTCATTAGGCTTTTTGAAACAACGAAACTTGACCGCCTGTTAGACTGGTATCAGGAAAAAAATATTAGGTCAGAAAATAAAAAGGCTGGCCAAAATCGCTTGAGCTTTACCTTAATTCTATTGATGATTTGAGTGGTTTGTCTAGTTTTAAAAAATCCTCTATAATAAAAATTACCCGTAAAATCTTCGGCGGCAACGCCAATCAAAAAAACCAAAACAGCTGTCATTAAAAATAAGATGGAAAACTAGTCACTGTCTTATTTTTTGGTCTAGCAGCGCTCAGGCTTAACAAAAACCAGAGGTTAGCCGTGAGGCTATCTCAACTAATCAATATCAAAAGGGGGTTAAATATATGAACGGAAAAATAAAAAAGCGCAGTGGCGAAATTGTTGAGTTTGAACCGTCAAAAATTATTGCCGCTATTAGTAAAGCCTTCGCCGCTTGCCAAGTTGTGACGACTGAAGAGCAGTTAGGAAATATTGTTGACAAAGCGGTTGGCACTTTGACCGAACTTTTTCCGGAAGTAACCCCGTCTGTTGAAGATGTTCAAAATATTGTTGAAAAAATCTTGATGGAATCAGATTTTTATGCCGTGGCTAAGTCTTATATTATCTATCGTTACGAACATACCAAGGTTAGGGAAGAACAGAAAAAAGATATTAAGGAAAAGCTTGAACAAAATAATCTTTTTGTTGTTAAGCGCAATGGCCATCAAGAAAAGTTTTCTGCCAAAAAAATTAAGCACTCCTTAACTTGGGCGATTAAAGGTTTGGAAAATGATGTTGATGTTGATTTAATCGTGGCGCAAGCCGAAACCAGTCTTTATGATTACATCCCTACTTCTGATATTGCCAAAGCCTTAGTATTGTCCGCGCGAAGTTTAATTGAACGCGATGGGGCTTATTCAAAAGTCGCAGCGCGTCTTTTGTTTGATGAAATTTACCGCGAGGTTATTGGCGCGGATAAAATTGATTTTAAAGATTTTGATCATCAGTATCGCCAGGCCTTTATTGATAATATTCGACGCGGTGTCGAGATTGGACGGCTTGATCCGCGGTTGCTTAATTTTGATTTGGAGGCTTTGAGCGCGCTGTTAAAACCGGAGCTTGATGATTTGTTTATGTATCTTGGTGCTCAAACTTTGCGCGATCGCTATTTTTTGTCCGATCCGCAGACGAAAAAAGTTTTGGAGTCGCCTCAAGCCTTTTGGATGCGCGTCGCTATGGGTTTATCAATCAATGAAACTGATCGGATTGCCATGCCGGCAAAATTTTATGATGTAATGTCGTCGTTAAGATTTGTGCCGTCGACCCCAACTTTGTTCCATGCCGGCACTGAACATCCACAATTGAGTTCATGCTATCTAACAACCATTGATGATTCATTGGAACATATCTTTAAGTGCATTGGTGACAATGCCCAATTGTCAAAATGGTCTGGTGGCGTGGCTAACGATTGGACTAGTCTTCGCGCCACTGGTGCCTTTATCAAAGGTACCGGCGTTGAAAGCCAGGGCACCATTCCATTTTTGAAAATTGCCAATGATACGACCGTGGCTATTAACCGCAGTGGCCGTCGTCGCGGCGCGACCTGCGCTTATCTGGAGCTGTGGCACTACGACATTGAAGATTTTTTGGAATTGCGAAAAAACACCGGTGATGAACGCCGGCGGACTCATGATATGAATACGGCGGCCTGGATTCCGGATTTGTTTATGAAGCGCGTCTTGGACAACGGTAATTGGACTTTGTTTTCCCCCGATGAAACTTCCGACTTACACCATCTTTATGGTCAAGACTTTGATCAGCGTTATTTGAATTATGAATTGCTAGCCCAGCAGGGGAGAATCAAATTATTTAAAATCATTAAGGCCAAGGAACTTTGGAAGAAAATGATTATGATGTTATTTGAAACCGGCCACCCGTGGATGACCTGGAAAGATCCGTCCAACATTCGTTCGCCGCAAGACCACGTTGGCGTTGTTCATAGCTCTAACCTTTGCACGGAAATTACTTTAAATACTTCGCCGGCTGAAACTGCCGTTTGTAACTTAGGTTCGGTTAATCTGTCTAAGCATATTAAAGATCACGGTCTGGATCGAGAAACCATCAAAGACACCGTGACCACCGCGATGCAAATGTTGGACAATGTTATTGATATCAATTTTTATCCGACCGTCGAAGCTAAACAGTCAAACCTGAAACATCGTCCGGTTGGATTAGGCGTTATGGGTTTTCAGGATGCGTTATATTTGCTTGATATTAATTTTGATTCCGAGGAGTGTGTTGATTTTGCCGATGAGTGTCAGGAATTGATTTCGTATTATTCAATTTTAGCCTCATCACAATTAGCTAAAGCCCGAGGTTCTTACCAGTCGTTTAAGGGTTCCAAATGGGATCGTGGCATTTTGCCATTTGATACTTTGGATCTATTAGAGCAACAGCGGGGTCTAAAAATTGATGTTAGTCGCTCAAGTAAGCTTGACTGGACGGTCGTGCGTGAGTCAATTAAAGAAAATGGTATGCGTAATTCAAACTGTATGGCCGTGGCTCCAACCGCGACCATCGCCAACATTTCTGGGTGCTATCCGACCATTGAACCGATTTATAAAAATGTTTATGTGAAGTCAAATATGAGCGGTGAATTTACGGTTATTAATCATTATTTGGTTGAAGACTTAAAACAACGGGGGTTGTGGAATTTAGATTTATTGGAAGAGATCAAGGGACAAGATGGAAACATTAATAACGTCAGAACAATTCCGGATGTGCTCAAAGATAAATATAAAGAAGTCTTTGATATTGAGCCCGAATGGCTGATCAAAGCGGCCGCTCATCGTGGGAAGTGGATTGATCAAAGTCAATCATTGAATTTATTTGTTAAAGGCAACTCGGGCAAGAAAATTTCCGATATGTATCTGTATGCTTGGTCGATGGGGTTGAAGACAACTTATTATCTTCGTTCATTGGCCGCGACCTCGGTGGAACAGAGTAACCTTGCTTTAACGAAACAGCAAAGTATGAGTCAGATCAATAATCAATCATCAGGTGAAAAGGTGGCCGTTGAAAAACCAATGGCTCAACCACTGGCTGTTCCGACCGTTGAGCCGGTGCTAGCCGTGGCGTCAGGACCGGAGACCGCGCCAGTCACGATGGCCGCCGTTAGTGATTCCGGCCAGATTATTATGCAGACCTTAAAGCTATGTAAGATTGAAGATCCTGACTGTGAAGCTTGTCAATAAAAAAAAATCAAGGAGTAATACAAATTAAAGTTAACTATGGCAAAATCAATTATCAACAATTCAACGACTGATCCTAACAAAATTTTGCCGATGAGCTACCCATGGGCGCGACAGCATTACAAAAATGGCGTCGCTAACAACTGGGTACCAGAAGAAGTGGTGATGCAGCAAGATATTGAGTTATGGAAAAAAACCGGGGTGGGCGCTTTAACGGAAGATGAACGTCGAATGATTATGTGGAATTTAGGATTTTTTTCAACCGCCGAAAGTTTAACAGCCAATAATATTGTTTTAGCAATGTATCGTCACGTCACTAACCCAGAATGCCGACAATATATGCTGCGACAAGCTTATGAAGAAGCGGTCCATACTGATACTTTTATTTATTGTTGTGATTCTTTGGGATTGAACCCCGACGAAGTTTACAATATGTACGAAAAAATTCCATCCATCAAAAGTAAAGATGATTTTGTGGTTAATTTGACTAAGTCGGTTTTAGACCCGACTTTTAACACCAAGGGTCCGGAAAATATTCAGCGTTTTGTTCACGATCTGGTTGGCTTCTATGTTATTATGGAAGGCATTTTTTTCTATGCTGGATTTGCGATGATGTTATCGCTATTGCGTCATAATAAAATGGTTGGCGTCGGTGAACAATTTCAATTTATTTTGCGCGATGAATCGGTTCACTTAGCTTATGGCACTGATTTGATTAATACTATCGTGGCCGAAAATAAAGAAATTTGGACGCCAGACTTTAAAAAAAATATTCGCGATAATATCGTCAAGGGTGTTGACTTGGAAGATGAATATGCCAAAGATTGTCTACCGCGCGGCATTTTGGGTTTGCGCTCCGATATTATTAGAAAATATCTTGAGTATATTGCCGATCGTCGGCTCGAAAGAATTGGTCTTGATAAAGTTTACGGGTCCGAAAATCCTTTCCCGTGGCTGAGTGAGATTATTGATTTAAGAAAAGAAAAGAATTTTTTTGAGACTCGCGTCACCGAATATCAGACCGGCGCCAATTTAGATTGGGAATAAATAAAATTGTAAAGTTAAACCCCGACCACATCGGGGTTTGGTCATACAAAAAAACAGGCCGGCGCGGGCCTGTTTTTTGCTTGGTAATTAATTACCAGTTGTTCTGTCTTTTTGGTCGGTCAAAATTGCCGCCTCTTCCACCACTACCACCACCAAAGCCCTGTCTTGGAGGACGAGCTTCTAATGGTCGAGCTTCGTTAACAGTTAAGGTTCGACCTTCGAACTCTTTACCGTTGAACATTTCGATTGCGGCCTGAGCTTCTTCATCAGTCGACATTTCGACGAAACCGAAACCCTTTGAACGTCCGGTCATTTTATCAGTAATGATTGTTGCCGAACTTACGGTTCCGGCTTGAGAGAATGTTTCAGCTAACGCATCCTGCGTTGAACTGTAAGGCAAACCCCCAACGTATAGTTTTTTACCCATTGTTTAGTTATCAATTAGTTAAATTCGAAACCCCTCTCCACTATTTATCCTACAAGCTCTATTACGATTGTAATTGGGCCACGCCGCCTCATTACTGGCTTTAGAGAGGGGATAAAGTTGACTGAGAAGAATTCATTGCCAGTATACACTATTTTGGCCAAATAGTCAATGGTGCCGGTTAGCCGTGAGGTAAAATTCGCCCCAAAATAATAATTAAAAATACCCCAAGCAATAGCCAAATTGAATTGCTAATTATTTTTTTTGGGTTGTTTTCGTGGTGAAGTTCAGGTATTAAGTCAGCCGCTGCCAGATAAATAAAATTACCGGCCGCGAAGGCTGTTACCAGTGGTATTAGATAATTAAAAGCATTTCCAAAATAGTAGAAAGCAATTGCTCCGGCCACGGCCGTTAGTGAAATCAAAAAATTAAATGTCAGGGCCTTCGCTTTCGTTAGGCCGGCATAAAGCAGAATCGCAAAGTCGGAAATTTCTTGGGGAATTTCGTGCAGGATTACTGCTAGGGTAACGGCAATACCGGTTGGCACGCTCAATAAAAATGCCCCGGCCACCAGAAAGCCATCAACAATGTTATGAATCCCGTCACCAAGCAAATTGATATAGGCTAAATGTTTTTTGCTTTCATGACTTGGGTCAAAATCACAACGACAGTGGTGCCAATGGATAACTCTTTCAAATAAAAAGAAAAAAATTATACTGGCTAAAGTTATTAGAAATATTAACTTGGGTTCAAACTGGGTGCTGCCAGTTGATTCAGGCAGCAAGTCGGTAAAGGTAACTGCCAGCATGGTACCAGCGGCTAAACTGATTAAGGGCCTGGTAAAAGTATCTTTGTTTTTGTCTCTAAGAAAAAATAGTATTCCGACCACTGATATTAAGCCGATTAGTGTTGTAGCCAAGATGATAAAAAATAGTAGCATCGGGTTATTTATTTTGGCATTTTGGGCAGATGCCGAAAAATTCCATTGAATGATTATTTATTATGTAGCCAGTTTTTTTTAGTTGGGCCGCGGCGTGGTGGCAAATTTTTTTAGCGGCAATTTTTGATATCTTTTTGCAGTTAGTGCAAACCAAATGATGGTGATGTTGTGATGAAATTTCGTAGCGTTTAATGCCATCATTAAATATAATTTCTTCAACCAGATTGTTTTTTAACAAAAAAGCCAGTTCTCGATAGACGGTGGTTTTATGTGGTTGACTGGAATTTTTTTTTACTAATTCGAGGACTGAAAGCGGCTGTGACGTTGCGGCGAGAATGTTAATAAGCTTAAGCCGATTTTCAGTCAGTCGGTCACCGCTCCGTTTTAATTGACTAATAATGGTAGCTGTTGACATCATCGTCTTATAAGTATATGCAACTCAGTTGCATCTGTCAATAGCTATTTTATCAGTTTTAGTTTGAGCTGATTATATTCATGCCAGGTCAGCCAAGCCATTAGCAGATCAAAAACGGTCAGGGCAATCATGCCAGCAGTTGGGGTGATACTTATTCGATAGAGCTGGTAAGCAATAAAAATAAAGAGAAACCCAATTGCCAGCGGATAGGACCACATTTTTTTTCTGAGCAGTTGCACAACTAAAAAAATCTTTATCACACCGTGGCTAATTAAATATAAAGTACCAAAGAGGTGGGGACCAAGTGAAATATCATTGGCTAATTTAACCAGCCAATTAACCAAGATATCTGAAGGATCTTCTGACAGTTCATGCCAGGTCAACCAGCCAATAAATTGGTTGATTATTTTTGGATTTAAAAAGTAAAAAATAAAGCCGCCGATTATTTCTAAAACGCCGTCAATGCCCTTAATTATTACGCTGACTGTAAATAGTTCGGCAATAATTTTTTCTTCTTTATTTTTGATAAGCTGATTTTGTTCCATAATTAATCTTTTTTAAAACCATCACACATTTTTTAAGACCACAAGCAACGCGGCCGGTGAAAGACAACTGGTGTCAGGAAAGTAATACCGGTTTTAAGGACGCCTGCT
This sequence comes from Patescibacteria group bacterium, assembly GCA_028688055.1. Classification (GTDB taxonomy): domain Bacteria; phylum Patescibacteriota; class Patescibacteriia; order Buchananbacterales; family UBA6539; genus JAQTYZ01. The sequence goes on along the minus strand of JAQTYZ010000010.1, from coordinate 3,316 downwards.
CCGGTTTCAATCAATGCTGGCGCCAAGTCTTTGGCCAAGCTAATTATTTTTTTTCAACTCTTTATCGGAGCAATGTTGCAACATCAATCCAATCCCTTAACTGGGATTGATCTTTAACGTAGCCTAAAATATTAATTGTTGTGCCTTGGTGGATACCGAGATGTAAATGTTTTCTTTCACCATCGGTTTCGGCACTGTAACCTTTGCCTAACACCCCGATTTTTTTATTGCCTTCAATGTTGTCGCCAACCTTGGCGGTAATGCTGTTTAATCTTAAATGGCCATAGATAACTGTTACATCCTCACCGTTTATTTTACAGCGCTGGACCATCACACCGCCGTAGCCGCTGGCGTATTTTTTTTGGGCTAAGACGCCAGTGCAGATGGCGTAAATACTGACCTCGCTATCTTGTTCGTTGATTTGCGCTTCAAAATCAACTCCGGTATGAAAGCCGCTGAATTTTTCCGGGCTGACCGGCGAACGTTGCGGCGAGACATTGATGGCAAATGGTTTTTTGGTTACCCGCGATAAGGCATAGCTTAGCGGCTCATAAACCGGTTCATTTTTTTTAACATTTTGTGGCGCTGCTGAATTATTTGTTAATTCCTGATTGGTATTTGTGACCGCTAAATCAGCCGTGTTTTGTCGACTCAGATAATAAAACAATACGGCCATAATTATCAGCGCGCTGATCGAAAGAATTGATAAGATTTTTTTATTCATAAGGTTAAGTATACCAGCTAAATAAGCCCCTGGCTAATGCTTACGTGATGTTGAAACATTTGGTATTATGTTAATATATGTTGAAATCGTTGAAAAATTTTGTCTTATTTGGCCTGCTCGTTGGTTTATTTTTTAACTTATTTACACCGTCATTATTTGCTGATCAACCTTATAGTCAATCAGAGCGGGAGCAGCTACAGCAGCAGCTTGATAAGCTCGAGGCACAAATAACCCAATATCAGAAAGAATTGGCTCAGACTAAAAACCAGGCGAAGACTTTAGCCAATAAAATTTACCAGCTTAAAAAACAGCAGGAAATTTTACAGTTGCAAATTGAAGCGACTACCTCCAAAATTTCTCAGGTTGCTTTACAAATTTATGGCATCCAAAATGCCATTGCTCTACAGCAACAGCACCTCGATAAATTAAAAAGTGAAATATCAGAATTAATCCTACTATTGTGGCAGCATGATCAGTATCCTTTTTTTTACTATCTGGTTATGAGCAACAGTATTTCCGATATCTTTGACTCCGTTAATAATTATTCGGAAATTATTGGCGGTTTGCAGCGCGTGACTTTTGATGTTACGGCTACAAAAAATAATCTAGAAAAGCAGCAGGTTGCTTTGGAGGATCAACAAAGTTCCATGAATAATCTCTTGGTCGTTAAATCTTTACAGCAGTCACAATTATCTGGCTCAGTCAACGAGCAGAAAAATCTTTTAACTGTCACCAAGGGTAAAGAAAGTAATTATCAAAAGATCGTTGCCGACGCCAAGGGTGAGGCGGCCAAAATAAAAAATCGGATTTATCAGTTACTCGACGTCAGTACCAAAATAACTTTTGGTCAAGCCTATCAAATCGCTGATTGGGTTTCACGGCAAACCGGAGTCCGACCGGCTTTTTTATTGGCCATCTTAACTCAAGAGTCTAATTTGGGAAAAAATGTTGGCACGTGCAATCGCTTAGGCGATCCGCCGTCCAAGAGCTGGAAAGTAATTATGAAACCGAGTCGCGATCAACAACCATTTTTAGCTATTACTAAAGAGCTTGGTATGGACCCGAATGTCACCCCGGTTTCGTGTCCGATGAGAGATAAAAGTGGCAATCAAATCGGTTGGGGCGGTGCGATGGGCCCGGCGCAGTTTATTCCTTCAACGTGGCTGGGGTATAAAAATAAAGTCAGTCAGTTAACCGGATCTAACCCGGCTAATCCGTGGGATATCCGAGACGCCTTTGTCGCGTCGGCCATCAAGCTAAAAGCGGATGGCGCTAATGGCACCAGGCAAGGGGAGTGGAATGCGGCTATGCGATATTTTAGTGGTTCAACTAATCCTGCCTATAGTTTCTACGGCGATAATGTGTTAGCGTTGGCTGATGGCTATCAAGCTGATATTGATCAGTTGAGTAAGTAGTTTTAAGCTCAAAATAAAAAAACGCGCGAGTGCGTTGGTTGGTTAGCAAAAATATTTACCTCGGTTTTGTCCTACTTGATTGGTGCTGTTTTCTTTTCCGCCAGCTTTAATTCTTTAAATGACAGGTAAGTGAAAAAAACGAGCAAAGCCGAAGTGTTTAAGGGGGCGATCCAAAACGGATACTCTTTGCCAAAACTTTCTAAAATCATCAAACTGCCCAGCATCCCGATTGAATACATCGCGCCATTTTTTAAATAACCTAGCTTGGCGATTTTATCAATACCCCTAACGGTCATTTCTCGGACGACAAAAGCGCCTAAACCGTTACCTAAAATAATGAGGGGAATTGATAGCGTAAACGCAAAGGCGCCAATAACGCCATCAATGGAAAAGGAAGCGTCTAAAACTTCAAGATAGATGATTTTACTCCAAACACCTAGCTTAGAATTGGGATTCAGCAGTTTTGTCTCTTGTTCTTCGGCATTCTTTTTGAAACCGTCGGAAATAAAAAAAGCCGTGGCGCCAATTGAAGCGGAAACGGCTAGCAACGGATTAATCTGGGCGGAAAAATAAATCAGGAGTGTTAACGAAATTGAGGAGATGGCATAAAACCAAACGCCTTGGCGATGAATAAAGTGTTCGACTAGGAAGGCATATTTTTTTTCTTCTAAAAATAGCCAAGCTAGAAAAACAAATAACAAGTAAACGCCGCCACCTAACAGCAGAATCGGTTTTGAATTGGCGACATATTTTTCAATTTCCCCGCCGGAGAAGAAGGCAAAAGTGAAAACTTGAACTAAGGAAAGTTGGGGGTTGGCAATCCAAACAATAATGAACGGCAGAACACCGCGGACGACAAAGACGGCAAAAAGGATACCCCAAAACAAAAAAATCTTGCGATATTTTGGGGGCATGGTTTTTAGGACGTGGGCATTGATAATGGCGTTATCAATGCTGCTGATAATCTCAAAAAGACACAAGCCGACGATGATGACAATTGAACTGATAAGCATAATCATATTATACCGAATTCCCGTTCGGATTGCGATATGTTTTAGGAACACACATTTTGCACTCCGGCCAAAGCCTCATTAGGCGTTAGTCCATCTAGGGCGCAATGCTCTAAGTTATTGTAATTACTATTCCATTGTGTAATCGCTCGTTTTAATCCTAGGGC
>JAQTYZ010000018.1 GCA_028688055.1 Patescibacteria group bacterium | reverse complement strand
AATTTTGCCAACGAATATAAGTACCTTGTTCAGCTGAATCGGCGCCATATCTTTCAATCAACGAATCGCCAAATTCGCCTGACAAATCATTTAAACCAAAGGCTGCTGACAGATGATCGTTATCAAGATAAACTCTGCCAATAGTTTTACACTGAGATGAATGGCTTAACTCATAACCGATAAACCAATCCCCGTGATCAGTAGAAACCAAAGAAGCTCTAAAAATACTTAGTCTAGCCGCACTACCTTCAATCGCTAAAACTGATTTTTTAAAATAAGTCTTCCTCTCATTAACTTGCATCTTAGTGCCGTGATGATGCCACCATACAGGTTGACCCATAACAGTCTCCGGATTTTTTACTGAAGTCAATTCTTTCATTTCATTCACTCCTTTCTGAAAATATTGAATTATCAAACAACTACTTTGTGCGGACGGAGAGACTTGAACTCTCACGCCGTGAGGCACCAGCTCCTAAGGCTGGCGTGTATACCAATTTCACCACGTCCGCGATCACTTGCTATTAAGGATATTTTTATCCTACAATTAAAATTAGAGACTGTCAAAAGGTGTTTACTTTTGCCGGCTTATCGGCTACACTGATTTACTAATCTAAAAAATCAACCCAATGTTGACTCAATCTGAACAATTCTTCCAACAACTTAAACTGGCCAAAAATGTGGCTGTGGTTTTTAATAAAAACTGGTCCGGCGACAATGTGGCTGCCGGCTTGGCTTTAGCTCAACTTTTAATCAAACAAGGTTACAAAATAACTTTAGCTGCCGACCCTGAAGATAAACAAACCTTATTATCTTTCCTGCCTCTTTTTCCCTTCATCCAACCCCTCTTGGATGGCGCCAAATATTTCATCATTAACATTGACACTTTAAATACCAAAATTAAGGATTTAAAATATCACCTCACTCCTGATCGTTTGGCTATTATCATCGCTCCTGAATACGGCAGTATCTTACCTCAACAAATCAGCACCGCTACCGACGGTTTCGCTTATGACGCTATCATTATTTTAGGTTGTCCTGATCTTGATAGTCTGGGCGCTGTTTATACCGCCCAACCGGAACTCTGGTCACAAACCTCTTTAATTAATCTTGACTGTTCTCCCGCCAATGAAGCCTATGGTCAAATTAATTTATTAAATGTTAAAGCTTCCTCTCTTTCAGAAATTATTTATCAACTCTTTGCCAACCAAACCGATTTAATTGATTCCGATATTGCCACCTGTTTATTAGCCGGTATTATCAGCGCTACTAATAATTTTAAAACTCCGGCTCTCTCGCCTCAAACCATGACTACTGCTGCTGAACTTTTACGTCTGGGCGCTCGTCGCGAAGAAATTATTGATCAACTCTATCGCAGTCAAAAAATAGCCACCCTAAAACTCTGGGGCGCCGGACTAACCAACCTAAATATAGGACATCAAGACAAATTAGCTTGGACCTGGTTTGATTACGAAACCATCAAAAAATCTCAGCTCAAACGCCGAGATTTAATCACTATCATAGAAGAATTAATCGCCAATCTATCCAACTTGGAAGTAGTGGTTATGTTTATTGCCAAAGGCGACGAAACCACTGCCCTTGTTTATTCTCTAAAAAACTTCAATGCTCTTGAACTGACTAAAAACTATCAAGGTCAAGGCACTGATAAATTAGCTCAAGTTCTCATCAAACAACCTCTAGAATCAGCCACCAAAGAATTAATCACCGCCCTCAGTCAGGAATTATAATTATATTATTAACCGTGAGCGCAGTGAACTCCTTAATTTTACATTTTGATTTTTAAATTTTAATTTTAAAATGACGACATTCCGCTAAACTCTTGTAAACGATACAACCAACCCATAATCAATGAATCGTCTTGATACTGCGCATAATCAACCGTATAAACATTACCGTCATTATTAAACCATAGCTGATCAAAATAACCAATCACTTCTTGAGACAAAGCTAAATCTTGGCGGGTGCTAATTTTTACATCTGTTTCTAAATTATAATCACCAATATTACGCTTAGTTAAATTAGCCGAACCCACCAACATCTCCATCACATTATCGGCTTGTCTAACGGTTATCATCATCTTGGTGTGAAATTGTTCAGCTACTGTTTTATACCAACGAACTTGAATTTTATTATTTGAGCGACGCACCAATTCAGAAGCTACTTGGCGGTTAGGAATACCGCTTTTTTTATAACCAAAAGCGTCTTTAGACGGATCTAAAATCAGTTGAACATTCACGCCTCGTTTAGCCGCCGCCAATATCGCCTTCACTATCGGACGGTCAGACACATAAAACATCGCTAACATCAAACGATCGCCTGACTGTGTTTTATTAATCATCGCCAATGCCTCTTGTCTTATTTTATTTTCTGTCAGCAAACTCACTTGAGCGTATTGATTAGCCCCGGCTTTAGTGGCTAACAAATTTTCCGGCAACGGTTGCAAACCATTGCGAGACATATTGGCCACCGCCGCTTCCGACTTATAAACCTCTTGCCCAAACACGCCTTTAATTACTACATCAACATTAGCATGAGCCGAACTGGCATCATGCGCATTAGCCGACCCGATAATTGACACTAATTCACCTTGGTTATCCATCAAAAACACCTTGCGATGATTGGCTTTAAAATTTAATAAATCCAAATAACTGCGCAAGCTCACTTTAGCGCTGTCAGTGGCAAATGGTTGTGGCAACCAACCATGAGTGGAATTGCCCCACCAACTAACCAACAAACGCCAGGGTTCGGAAAAAATCGGATTATCATCGCGCAACGGTTTTAAATCAGTCACAATCACGTTAATGCCGGCCACGCTCATTGCTTTTAAATTTGGCGCATCATAACCGTCATAAACCGTATTAATCGGATCTACTATCACATCAATTCTAATATCCGGTTTGCTTTGTTTTTTGGCTATCAATTTTCCAACCAACTCTGAAGACAATTTTCTGTAAGTCGGTTCACCTTGTTTGGCAAAATCATTTAACAAAAACATATCCACTAAAATATATTGCTCGGCTTGATCAATATAATTGAACGCCGTATCAAAAATTTCTTGTTTTGATTCTCGCGTTCCGCTGGTATTAGTAAAAGTTAAGTCTCGCAAAAATTGAATATCATCCAAATTAACGATATACGGTTCACTCTGATAATCCAAACCATCCGGCATCGGCTTAAAAGAATGATAAATCCCCAAACCCACACAAATCAAAATAAATAATAATATCATACCGTAAATTCTGGCTCGGGCATAACTCCTAAGCACTTGTTTAGTTTTTAAATTTTGTCGCCAATCTTGAATTAACATAAAGCTATTATAGCAAAAAACCAATCCACTTGCCATCACAAAAATAGCAAAAACCAAATTAATCAAAAAAGCTACAGCACAATAATAGCTGTAGCTTGGTAAATTTGGAAATTAAAAATTGGAAATTGTTTGGAAATTGGAAATTGGGATTTGGAAATTATTTTTTATTCCCTAAAATAATCACCACATCCGCGGTGGAACTAGCCTCACCATCCGGCAATTTATCAGTCGCTGTCACCTGTAATTTATCTTCCAAAGGTTTCACATCTTTACCGGTTAAATTAACTAAAACTGTTGCTTGATAATCAGCGTTAGCGGCATTATCTACAGTCGCTACGGTCACACCAACTTTTTTTAATTCATCAGCCAATTCATTAGCGGCCCCGATTTTTTGACTACCATTTCTCACCTCAACTGTCGGCGCGCTTGTTTGAGCCGCCACTTGATCACCAGACATCACCACCGGACCGACATTAACAA
>JAQTYZ010000017.1 GCA_028688055.1 Patescibacteria group bacterium | reverse complement strand
CACCACCGTTTTCCGAGTCTTAGATGGTGATTTTACGGTAAGATTCATCTTAAAAGGCTTGGCCATCCTGGTGATAGTTTCCTCAATATTTATCTATTACTGGCTTGAATTACTATCACCGAACTCTTTGGTTGGCTCCATCATACCAAAGGCGGTCGGCATCGGCGCGGCGGTTATCATTACTATTTCATTTGTTGGATCATTTTTCATTGTTGATTCACCGACTTTAGCCCGTGCCAAGGCCTACGACCAAACCAGAATTAATGACTTACAATCAATCAAATATTCGATTGAGAACTATTATGGCAACTATAAAACTTTGCCAGTATCACTGACTGAACTTCGAAGTTACAGTATCGTTAATATCACTGACCCTCAATCAAAAAATCAATACGACTACTCAGTAACGGCGGCGCTGAATTACAAGCTTTGTGCTAATTTTGAAACGTCAAACAAAGATGCCGGTCAAAACTCAGAATCCGGACCCTATTTTGGCAACTTTGTCCATGATCGCGGTGTCGCTTGTTTTGACTTAAGAGTTAATGATACCATTGATCAAAATGGCTTGAAGCCGATTGAACCCAGACCAACTAATTAATTTATTAATTTGCGGGAGAGCTAATAACTCGAGTACCGCGAAAGGGAAAATATGGCAAGATCTAAAAAATATCTAGCGGCGGCAAAAAAAATCGACCAAAACAAGGCCTATCCAATTGCCGAAGCGATTAAGCTCGCTAAGGAAACCTCCTTAAGCAAATTTGATGGTTCGCTTGAAGTCCACGTCAGACTGGGAGTAAACACGGCCAAAAGCGACCAACAGGTACGCAGTGCCGTTACCCTGCCTCATGGGACTGGCAAAACCAAAAAAATTGCGGCGTTTGTTGGACCGGAAAAAGAAAAAGATGCCCAAGAAGCTGGTGCCGATATTGTTGGTGGCCAAGAATTAATTGATGAGATTAAAAAGACTGGCAAGGTTAATTTTGAAGTTGCCCTCGCCACACCTGATATGATGCCAAAACTAGCCATCATTGCTAAAATTTTGGGTCCCAAGGGTTTAATGCCCTCGCCAAAAAACGACACTATTACCACCAATCTGAAAAAAACCATTACGGATTTGAAAAAAGGTAAAGTTAACTTCAAAAGTGACGATACTGGAAACGTCCATCAGTCCATTGGTAAAATTTCGTTTACCGACGATCAATTGGCTCAAAACTATAAAACCTTAATTGACGCTATCAGAAAAGCCAAACCAGCCACCGCGAAAGGAACCTACCTGCTAAACATCAGTATTGCCTCAACGATGGGTCCTGGTATCAGAGTCGAAAATTAAAATCCACAAATGTTAAAAACCCCGCTATTTGGCGGGGTTTTTTGATTTGCCAGCTCTGACCATAATTTGTTAAAATACAAGGGTAAATTAACCTAAAAATATGGCCGAAGAACGAAAACATTATCGCCCATCTTGGGATGATTATTTTATGGCAATAGCCAAAATTATTGCCGCTCGGGGTACCTGTGACCGCTTATATGCTGGAGCAGTTTTAGTTAAAGAAAACCGAATTATTTCAACTGGCTACAATGGCTCGCCTCCGGGTTTACCTCATTGTCTTGATATTGGTCACCTCCTTGAGGATGGTCATTGTGTCCGGACAATTCATGGTGAACACAATGCTATTTTACAAGCCGCCGTCCAAGGCGGAACCAGCACGGTTGGGTCAACTATGTATTGCAAATATAACCCCTGCATTCATTGCACCAAATACGTCATTGCCGCCGGAATTAAACGAGTGGTGGTCGGCAAAATTTATCGCAATGAAAGTGCGGTTCAAATGTTGAAAGATGCTGGCATCCAAGTTGATATGTACCAAGAAAACCCTGAATGGAATGGCGAAGTGATGAAAATATTTTCCGAAGATATTCCCTCCCGGTCAAATGAAGGCCAAGTCAAGATGGAGGGGAAACTCTAATGGGCAAAATAATAATCGGTTTTACCGGTCAAATGGCTTCCGGCAAAGGTACGGCCACCGAATATCTTAAAAAAAAATATAGTGTTGCCACTTATCGTTTCTCAACGCCGCTACGAGACGTTTTGCATCGGATCTACGTTGAAGTAAATCGCCATAATATGCAGACGCTATCATCAGCTTTGAGATCAGCTTTCGGTGATGACTTACTGGCGTCAATTATTGCCACTGATGCCTCAAATGAAAAAAATGATTTTGTTGTTATTGATGGCATTCGTCGTCATCCTGACATTAAGTATTTAAAAAAAATCCCGGGATTTCATTTGGTCCACATCAAAGCCGACCAAAAATTACGCTGGGAGCGAATGACGAAGCGCGCTGAAAATGCCGACGACGTCAATAAAACGCTAACAGAATTTCAGGCCGACGAAAAAAAAGAAGCCGAGGTTCATATTTTAGAGGTTGCCCAAACGGCTGAATTTACGATCGACAACAACGGCTCACTAGAAAATTTATATCAAAATATTGAAAACATTATTGCGGCTGTTCATGAAAATTAAAATTAAAAAAATCAAACCGGACTGCCCAATCCCGTCCTACGCCCATCCCGGTGATGTCGGATTAGATTTATATTCAATGGAAGATTATGCCTTACAACCTGGGGAAAGAAAAATCTTTTGGGTTGGTTTTGGTCTCGAGTTTTCGGATGGCTATGCCGCGATTATTAAAGATAAAGGCAGCTTGCCCAATTATGGCGGCGTTCACACGATGGGCGGCGTTTTTGATGCCGGCTATCGCGGCGAATATAATGTTAATCTAATTAATCTCGGCGACGCTCCATATCAAATAACCACCGGCGATAAAATCGCTCAATTACTGATCATCCCTATTGTTCGAGCCGACTTTGAGGAGGTTGATGAATTAACTGCTTCGGTTCGGGGCGAAGGCCGCTTCGGTTCAACAGGGAAAAAATAAAAATATGACGGATAAAAAAATAATTTATTTATTAATAATCATTATCTTGATCGTAATGATTATTAGCGGACTCACTTGGTTTATTTACTACCAATTTTCAAACCTGTCCACCGTTACTGCCCCGCCGCCCGCCCTAGATAATACTTACGGCTCCCTGCCTCAAGCTGGTGCTGGCAATGCTACTGACTATTTATCGGACACCGATCAGCAATCACTGGCCAAAGAAAAACAATTTATTTCTTCCTATTATCAAGCTACTGATTTCAACCTAAAACCAAACGTCAAACAGTACAACCTGCCGATTATTGATATTAAAGAAAATGTTTCTAATTATCGTGACTTTTCAAGAAAATTAAACCTTGATTCAGCACTAGCTAAATTAAGCAGTAACGGTTTTACCGTCGTTAGCAATACGCTTGACCCCAAAATTAATGACTGGGAAAATGGCTACAAAATCATCAGCCAGAATAACCTGCCAATTTTTATTACCGCCGACTCAGTTTTTGGTTTGTACCAAGACACCATGCAACTAGTTTACAAAGAAATCGAGCGGGACTCATTTTATCCTTCCCTGTGGTCGTTACTTAAACAATTGCAAACGCAAGCGCGCCAACGTTATGAAGTCGGCCGACAGCAATATGGCATTTTAAATAATACCGTTACCGATGCCAATCGCCTCGAACTAGCCTATTTAAGTGTTGCCTTGAAATTGATGCAGCCTGATGCGACCCAAATAAAAGACGCTCTAAACGTCAACAACAAATACTTCAGTCCGACCGAGGGTAGCACGTACGTTGTTAGTGTTCCCGATTATTTACAAAATGAAGTTGATCAAGAAATTAAATTGATTAAATTGAAATCAAAATCGGTTAAATCACCAATTTTACTTTACGCTAAAGATTACCGCCAATATGACATCCCGGCGGAATACACTACTTCCGAAAAATTAAAAAATTACTATCTGACCATTTCTTGGCTAAATGATGCTTTATTTCCGCTGTGGAGCACTGCCAACGACTGCCGTAATTGTTTACTCGACGCGGAAGATCAAAAAATTAATTTTGTTGCCGCGGCTTATATTTCGAGTGACATTGCTAATGACCAAACCTTAAAAAACCGCTGGGCCAATATTTATAAAA
>JAQTYZ010000016.1 GCA_028688055.1 Patescibacteria group bacterium | reverse complement strand
ATGTATTTAGCCAAACGCAATTTTAAAGTCATTGATATCGGTGTGCCAGTGCTTAATATGCACGCGCCCATGGAAATCGCTTCCAAAGCCGATATCTATAGCGCCTATCTGGCTTATTTGGCTTTTTATCAGGCTTAGTTTAATTAAAATTTTTTAAAATAACACCGCTTAGGTGTTATTTTGTTTTCCAAAAATTTAAGTTTTTTTGTTTTTGTGCTATAATTAATAAATTATGCGGAAAAATAGCTTATATTTTTTGGCTAGCTTAAGTCTAATGGTTTTGGGCTGGGCTTGGGCTGTGTCGCCAACGCAGGCCGAAACTTGTGCCACTAAAGCCGTTAGCTCCGCCACTTTTATTAAAACTCATCATTTGCTTGATTTAACCGACGGTTTTGGGGTGTCCGCCACCAAAGACGGCGGTTATTTATTAACCGGCGATACTATTCCCGGTTCCGGTATGGCGCCACCATTCCCTTTTATTATCAAAACAGACGCCAAAGGCAATCTTGTTTGGAGTAAGTGGTTTAGCAGTCAAAGTTTGGCGTTGGGACAGATGTCTTTGCGTCGCATCGGCCGTTTAACGACCACCACCACTGACGGTAATTTGGTGATGGCCAATGACGTGCTGGACTTTGTTGATGAAAACACCAGAGAACTTTACGGCGATATTTTATTAACCAAAATCAATCCCAAAGGCGTTTTATTATGGTCTGTGATGCTTGGCGATAACAGCGAAGATCGGCCGCAAAAATTATGGGCTTTGCCTGATGGCGGGGTGCTAATCTTGGGTCGTTTTTTTCAGACCGGTTATGGTCAAGAAGTGGCTGATTCCGAAGCCGTGGCTAAATACGGCGTTTTTATCAAAGTGGATAAAAATGGCAAAGTGGTTTTCAGTAAAAAAATGGCCTGGGCGGCCGAAGATATGGAACCTTTGCCCGACGGCGGTTTTATCGCTTTGGCTAATCTGGAGGTGCCAAAAGTTGAACAACCCGAACACATTCTCGGACCGGAACTGACACCGCACGCTTTGCCGACTATCATTAGATTGGATAAAAAATTTAATATTTTGTGGGCTAAAAGTTTGGAAATGATTCCTTCGGAATTTAATTCTATCGCCAGTATCAGTGGCAGTAATTTTACCATGGGTAAAACCAAGATTCGTTTACAAGCCGGTGATTTTCGGGCAGTGGAGGCCAGCCCCGACGGCGGTTTTCTGGCTTTTGCTTTTGGCGATTTAAGTTTATCAAGCGGTTTGCTGACCGGCGTTAATCCGGCTTTGACCAGTTTTTCACCGCGAGCTTTATTGGCGGTCAAAGTTGACGCTGATGGTAATTTGGAGTGGTCTAAAAAATTAACCACCAATTTAACCTCCGCTTTGGGCAGTAATGATTTTCAAGTTGGCAAAACCGTGGATAATTATTTTGTAATTATGCAAGACGTGGTGCACGACAGCGCTACCGTTCAGTCCGCCAATTTCAGTTTGTCGCAACTCACGGCCACGGCCGCCAATATCGCTTTAATTAAAATTGATCCCGATTTTAATCCGGTCTGGGCTAAACAAATTAGTGCCGAACGGGATTTGTCCGGCTACGCTCTGCAAGCGACTGCCGACAAGGGTGTGGTGATTGCCGCCAGCATGCTGACCACCAGACAACACTGGGTCTTGACCGGTTTGGAGCCATACAAAGAGGCGACCTTAATTAAACTTGATGCCAATGGTGTGGTTGCCGGTTGCGGGGCGACCAGCGAAACGGGCGAGGCCACAGTGGCCGATCAAAGTTCGTATGTAGTATCGCAAACTATGGACGGTGGCACGGTGGTTGATTTTAAATTAAAGATTAAGAAAAAAGTCAAAGCCAAATTAAGCGTCCTGAAAGACACACCGCGAGATATTTGTAAATATCAAAAAAATAATGTGCTCCCGTTATGTGTTGCCACGCCGACCACGGCGACCGGCCAAACTACCACGCCGGTAGCCAAAACTTGGGCGACCATTAATTATGACAACACTAAGGAAGTCGTGGCGGAAGGCGCCAAAAACCAAACCATTCACGCGGAGTTGTTGCCGATTTTACAACAAATTTACGGTCAACAAGTTAAACTGAAAGATAGTATGAAAAGTATGTGGTTGACTTATGTTTTTCCGCGACCGGCCACGCGCGCCGATGTGGAAGCGGTGGAAAAATATTATGTCGGTTTGGGCTATAAAGTTGACGATTCCACGGGTGGACAACTTAATGTTTCCAAAGTCGGCTTAACCCTGCACCTGACTTTTGCCATTCAAAACTCCATGGCCGGTAAGCTGGAAGTGTTGTTTTAATCAACGAATAGTTGGTGTTTTGACAATATTATCATCACTTGTTAGGCTTTGATTAAATAGTTCATTCAAAAATAGAAGGATATAATAATGCAAACAGAAGATAAGTCTTATGGTATACTAGTGTATCACCAACAACCCTTGCCTTTAGCTTATGATTTGTTATTTGATATAGATAGCAAATCCCTAATTATCGTGGTTAATAAAAAATTAGCCGAGCGACTGACAGCTTTAGAGCCCCAAATGCCTATATTGCAAGCCATAGAAAAAGTTTGCAAATTTGGCGCTTGGTCTGTTGATGAACATTCTTTCGGTTACTTACCAACTCAAGCCGAGGTTGATAATTTTAATTTTACTTATCGTTTTACGGATATTGGTAATCAAGACAAGCGGTTAAAAATAATTTGCGCTTTACACGTTTTATTCATTATAACCATTATTAGCTCGCCAGCTGAAATTCAACCGGCGCAACCCAGTATTAATCAAAGTCTGCTTTTAGAAAATTGTTGGTATGGCGAACATGGTTTAGGTGAATTTGCCATTGGCGGTCAGATTAGTCAAGAATTTTTTGATTATACTAATAATTTAGCTCGAGTTTTAAAACCTGGCTATATTTTACAATTGCCCGAAGTAGAAGAGGCTATGATCGCCGTTTATTATTTCAATAAAAAAGACTTTAGTCATTCCGAAAGATATAACTTTAAATGTTACCTCAGACCCGATACTTTTGGTTTTAGCTGTCCCGGCAATGCTTGTGATTTAGACTATAATATTTCTGGTTCTAAAAACAGGTTGTCGCCTCACAATATTGATTCTTCTTTTCAGCAGCTAACCCTCTTGGCCGGTTTAGCCAAACTAAATCAATGTTTTAGAGAACAAAAGACCTTTACTCAATAAAGGTCTTTTTTATAATCTATGTCTTAATTCCTATTTAGCTTTTGGCAAAATGACCAAGCTGGGTGGTGTGTTTGAAGATTTAAAAATTTAAAAAAGGAATAATAAGGGATTTTGACAATAATTTTAACTAATGCTAATTTAATAACAAAGATTTTTGTAAATTTAAAAAGGGGAGTGGCATGAAGAAAATATTTTGTTTTTGCTGCTTAATTATTACCGGCTTGGAACTGCTATCATTTATTGCTTTTAAAATTAATGATTGGCTTTTGGGCTTTAATTGGCCTCATCCTAGCTGGTGGTATGTGTTTTTTGTTTTGCCAGTGTTGATATTTTTGACGGTGGTTGATGACGAGCCGTCGGCTACACCACGCCAGATCGGACAATCCCAAGCTGATAATGAGCAAATTGATAACTTGGTGGCCGATTTGGAGTGCGCTCATTCACACAACAACTGGCAACGTTACACTGAAATAGGTCGCGAGTTAAAAGACGCCGGTTATAGTGATGCCGTCTTTGGCCTTAATAGTGGCGACGGCGGAGCGATTGTACTAGCTGTTATAATCAGCATTATCACTTCTTGGAGTTATATAGAATTTTTAATAGCTCATTTTTCTTAAAAAATAAATTACAACCATAATTTTTCAACAAGAATTATGGTTTTTTTATTTTTTAAAATAATTTGAACTTTACCAAAGTTCGTGCTAAGCTCAAGAAAAAAATTAGTTCTTTAATTTATTGGAGGTTTTATGGCTTTAAAAACGGCCTCTATTAAAAATCAAACATCCGGTCTTCGTCAGACTTTGCGCATTTCCATTATGAGTCGCCACACGCTTAATGATGGCGTCACTCCCTATCCGGAAATTAATATGGGTTCTTATGATATGTGGATGACAGAACTGGCTCGTCCACCCAAACTTATCGGCGCTTATTATCGCAATGAAATTTCTTGGGCTGAATTTGCCGAGCAGTTTAATGCCTATTTACTTTTAGCGAGGCCTCAAGAAGTTTTGCAAACAGTAATAAAT
>JAQTYZ010000015.1 GCA_028688055.1 Patescibacteria group bacterium | reverse complement strand
GCCAGTAAAAATACTTTTGAAGAATCATTTACTTTGGATGCGACTAATATGACCGCCGATGGTTATATTTTTTATGTCAAATCATTAAAAAATCCGATTGACGCGTTGTCAAATCAATCACAAGTTAAAGTCAGCGTGTATTTCCCGGATTTCACCGCCAATAAAGATAGCTATTTTTCTAAGCCGACTTATACCTATGTTTTATCCGGCGCAATGCAATCCGACAATCCTAAAGCCAATTTATGGCATGTGTTTAATGTTTATAAATCCAATCCGGTTTCTATTTTAGATCAACAAGTAAAAGAAATGAATCGAATTGTTACCGATAATAATATTAAGATGGATTATACCGCGACGATTGGCCAGGGTTTACAAACTCAAACTACGCCGACTGCTTGCGGGGCGGTAACAAGCGGTGGGGTTTTGGCACAGGGTTATTTAGTGAATGTTCTGTCTCCGTCCGATCCTTTTTATAATGGTGGCAACAAAACAACCAGTAGTATGCAACTTTATTATGTTGCCGCCGATGCCAACGCCTCGTTCTATTCCTCTGGTCCGTCTTTTCCACCGGCAGCTTATCAAAATAAAAATTATAACAGCAACAATTTGCAGCAATTTCAGCTAAATACCATGGTGAGCGCCGCGCCGACCTGCTCAATTTCTAACCCATTATCTAACCCCAGATATCGTCTGGTTTTAAATAAAGATTTTACTTTTGACCAAGTGATGGATTTTCCGGTTAATGCCAACTCTGGGAAAAGCACAATTTTACTGTCGCCAGTGCTCATGAAGCCCCACATCAGAATTATTGTGTCTGACGCGGCGTTTTCAGTTTATTTCAAAGTAGGACAAAATTTAAAGCAGTATTATAATGTAGTTTGTAGTGGGTTGGATTATTTTAATCAACCGGGATGCGGCACAGACGGGGTCTATTTTCACCTGCATGAAATTTCACCACAAGTCGATGCTTTTACCATTGATCCGCAGATATTAACAACCGATACTTATTCAGTTATAATTAAAAATGCTCTCGGTGAAAATTTGTCGCAAGATAATCAGTCAAATTTAAAAGTGTCTGTATATTTACAACAACCGGGCGAGACCAATCCTAATCGTTTTTCTAAACCTTATAAGGTGGTTAATTTTAATGCCGCCACCGGAGTGGTTAGCGGCCAATGGCATGTGTTAGATATTTCAAAAGGGGTTAGCGGTGATGTTTCTGTAGTCAATCAACTAGAAACTCCATAAAATATGATTAAAAAAATTATTATAATATTAGTGGTAATTAGTGTCGGTGTATTGATTTTTTGGTATGTTAGTCGGTTGATGGGCCGTAAATCTTCATCAGTTGTTACCAATAACACAGCACAACAGGCGGCGGTTGACGCCAAAGAAAAGAATATGTTGGAGACATTAAATAAAAATATTGATCAAGCTCGTTTGACGGATAGCGACCTTGATGGTTTAACCAATGAAGAAGAAAAAAAGCTTGGGACTGATCCAAATAATATGGATACCGACGGGGATGGGCTGCTAGATGGTGATGAGGTGCGTATTTGGCACGCCGACCCGCTCAAAGCCGATACCGACGGGGATGGATTTTCTGATGGTTATGAAGTTCGTCATGGTTACAATCCGCTCGGGTCAGGAAAATTAATCAATAAAAAATAATTATTAATTATTTTATATAGTATGTTTGATGATCAAAACAAAAATAGTAGTACGCCACCGGCCAATTTACCAAGCGAACCGGCGGATATGTTTGCCGGTGTAGAAAAAGATGAAACACCAGCCGCCACCGCGCCGACCGTCCCCAATGCTTTAGCCGCCGGTTTGTTGCGTAAAAAAGAAAATTTATCGGCACCGGCCGCTGACGTTTCGACGATGCCGCCGCAAACAATTTATGAAATGAAGTCGCCGATAGTTGGTAAAATTATTATGTTTATTGTTGGTGCGGCTGTATTAGGCGGTTTAGGGTTTGGTGGTTGGTGGTTTTATAATCAGATAAATGGACAGAATGTCATTCCGCCGGCGACTAACGTTGCACCGGTTGCGTCCACTCCGACCGCAACCACTCCAGAGCCGGCAACAGCCAATGTAGCAGTGCCAACGACGACCAGTGATGTTACCGCTGATATGAATAATGACAAATTATTATTTGGCACAACGGTGGATAGTGATCATGATGGTTTAGATGATGTTAGAGAAAAAGAACTTGGCACCGATCCTAACAATGCCGATACCGATGGCGATGGTTTAAGTGATGGTGATGAGGTTTTAATATGGCACACCAATCCTTTGAATCCCGATACCGATGGCGATAGCTATTCTGATGGAGTAGAGGTGCGCGGTGGCTACAACCCACTTGGCCCGGGTAAAATTTCCAATATGTTTACTAGTTCTACCGTTGCCAAAGTAGTAACTACCACTATTAATACGTCCAGCAAAAAATAATTTATGTTTGGTTTTAAGTCAAAAGAAATTCCAAAAAATCAAGAGTCAAAAGTGGATGTGGTCAGCATGCCAACTGATTTTTATGGCGGTGCCAACCCGGTAGTGCAGTTTAAGGACGTACCCAAGATGGTAACACGCGAACATGAAGATATTACACCCACGGAAAAAAAATTATTAGATAAGCAAACTAAAGCTGGCGGGGATGACAAATTGCATCCGGTAAATTTATTATCCAGCCGCAAAAATTTAATAATTGGTTCAGTGGCGGTGTTTGGTGTGGCGGTTATCGGTGCTTCCATATATTATTATTGGCAATACAAAAAGATTCAGTCAGCCAATTTTACGCCAATACCACCAACTAATACGGAATCACCAACACCAGCCGGTGAGACCACTACCGCCCCTGAGGCGATTGTACCGGTACTTGAGACTACTACCGCCCCCATTGCTTCGTCTCCGGTGATAAATTTAAAATTACCATCGCAATTTTTGGTAGATAGCCAAGATATGGATAGTGACAAAGTTTCCGACGCGGCCGAAGAAGTGTTTGGTACCGATCCGGGTAATGCTGACACCGACAAAGATGGTTATCCCGACGGTCATGAGATTAGTTATCTGTATGACCCCAATGGTTTTGCGCCGAAAAAATTAATTGATTCCGGCTTGGTTAAGGATTATAGTAATTCGATTTTTTCTTATAAAATGTATTATCCCAAGGATTGGGTATTAGGAGAAGTGGACACTGCCAAACAAGATGTATTGTTTAGTACTTTATCCGGTGAGAGTATTGAAATATCGATCTTTGATTTTGCTTTAGGGGAGACATTTAATGATTGGTTGGCTAAAAATTTGCCGTCAGAAAAATTGTCCGATTTATCGCCATTTGTGTCGGTTTTTAAAGTAAATGGTTTGATAAGAAAAGATGGTTTGGTCTATTATTTTTATGATCAAAATCGGGTATATGTTTTATATTATAATTCCGCCGATGCTAAAACGGTAAATTATCGCATAGTGCTAACCATGATGGCCGAAAGTTTTCGTTTGCAAAATTCCGGCAGTGAAGTGCCAAATCAGCTGATCGAAGAAAATGTTATTAACACCTCCAGTACCAGCACTACCGCTTTATGAGTAAAATAATGAATTTAACAGTGGAGGTGAATAACAATATAGTGCCGGCCTTATTTTTTGAATCGGAAATTATTGAAATTATCCAAAAAATTTCTGGTTATGATAAAAAAATCAGGGGATTGGTGGAAATTAATATTATTTCCGATGCAGAAATGCGACAAATTAATAAACAGTATCGAGGGAAAAATAAAGTAACAGACGTTTTGTCTTTTGCTTGGCAAGAGGATAAAATAGTGGCCAGTAATTTTTTGGGGCAAATTTATATCTGTTTGCCGCAAATCAAACGCCAGGCCAAAGAGTATGGAGTAACCGCTCAAGAAGAATTTAAACGGATGTTAACGCATGGTTTATTGCATTTGATTGGTTATGATCACCAAGTTAAATCTGACGAGAAAAAAATGTTTACTTTACAAAATAAAATTCTGCTTGGTTTGTAAATATGTCTAAAAATCGTTTCATTAAAAGTTTAGGTGCGGCGGGGCGAGGTTTAAAATTGGCCTTTAAGACCGAACATAATTTTCGGTTGCAAATTTTGTTGGCTTTGGTAGTGATGGTTTTGGCGTTTTATTTTCCTTTAAAAAATTGGGAAATTATCTTGGTGGTTTTGTTGGTCGCCGCGGTATTGGTGATGGAGCTGTTAAATACCGCTTTAGAATATTTTACCGATTTATTAAAGCCACGTCTGCACCATTATGTGTCAATGATT
>JAQTYZ010000009.1 GCA_028688055.1 Patescibacteria group bacterium | reverse complement strand
TAAAGGTTTGGAAGCAAACTTGACTTATCTTAATTATAATCGAGCGTTAGAAAAAACATTTGAAATCAACTACCACCTAGCTAATATTTTTGGCACTGATGACAATATTATCAAAGAAAGAATCGCCTTATTACAAAAAGAAATTGCCGCCAATAAATTTTCGCCAGTCTTGTCAGGCGATACCGAAGACAAGAGTCAAATTGGTCTGAGACTATTACGTAATAATTACTTATTGGAGAACAAACTGTTCCGTCAATTATCGGGTAGCGCGGTGGGCCAATATTTAGGCGAAACCAAAACGGCGGCCCTGCCTTTTACCGCCTGCGCCAGTGCCAAACTTTTTGAGCGATGTTTCCCAACCGCTTTAGATATCTTTAATTTATTAGGTAATGAAACCGCCAAAAATATTTTGGCCGAATCAAAAAATTCTGATTATGCCAATTATCAAAATCAATTAACCAATTTTGCTAATGACGTCAACAAATTTGATGCCGCCACCTGGCACGATAATAATTATTTCAGTTTGCTCTCGGCCTTAAAATCATTATATGACGGCAAATCAAACGGCTACCCGACATTTATGAAAACTAATGAGTGGAAAATAAATTCATTGGCTACGGCCTTGGGCGCTTGGACTTACTTTCACCGACCAGTCAATGTTGAAAAAGAATCTCAGCCAGATCCAACTGGCTTGGTAGCGATTTTCCCTTATGGCTACATTCAACCCGAGCCGCTTGCTTACGGACAGTTACTAGCTAACGTTAATATGGTTTTAGATGGGTTCAAGGTGTTGCAAATAATTGACAACACCCAAAAACCGTATGAACGATTAAAAAATCTCGAACTGGTAATGAGTAAAATATATGACATCACTTTAGCGGAACTCAACAACCAGGACCTAACAGGTGATGATTATAATTTTATCAATAATTTCAATAAACAAATTGCCAGCGTCACTGGTGATATTAAATCGGGCAATTTACCAAATCATTATCAGTTTACTTATTCGCCAGACGATAAAAATAAAATAACCGAAACGATCAACGGCTTTAACTACTTAATTGCCGTTTATCCATCAAGTGACGGCAAATTATTTTTCGCCCTTGGCCCCACCTTAAATTATTCGGAGCAAAGTGGCGCCAAATCATTTTCCGATTGGCAAAATATAATTAAACCTTAAATATGAAAGCTTATTTAGACATTGTCAAAAAAATACTTACCGAAGGCGTCCAAACCGAAAACCGGACCGGCATTGATACCCTAGTCGTTTCCGGCGCCCTCTTCCAGCATGATATGAAAAACGGCTTTCCGCTTCTTACTACTAAAAAAGTTCCCTACCGCTTAGTCGCATCGGAGCTAGAATTTTTTATCAAAGGGATCACTGACAAAAAATGGCTTCAAGACCGCAATAACCATATTTGGGACGAATGGTGCACTCCGCTCAAAGTGCGCAATGCCAATGACGATAACACCAAAGCCAAAATGCTGGCTGAACGGGATCTCGGCACCATTTACGGCTGGGAATGGCGGCACTTTGGCGCCGAATATAAAGACTACCAAACCGACTACACCGGCCAGGGTGTTGACCAGCTTAAAAAAATCATTGCTATCGCTAAAAAAAACCCAACCGACCGACGGATGATTGTGATGGCCTGGAACCCTTTAGATACCGATAAGGCCGAGCCACCTTACTGTCATTACGGTTTTCAAATCACCATTACCAACGGTCGACTTAATCTCTACTGGAATCAGCGTTCCGTCGACGTTGCCCTGGGATTACCATTTAATATTGCCAGTTATGCAACTTTACTTCACCTCCTCGCCAAAGAAACCGGCTACGCTGAAGGCATCTTAACCGGATTTCTAGCGCACACTCACATTTACGTCAATCATATTTCGGGTCTTAAGGAACAACTGGCGCGCGACCCCGATAAATTTCCATTGCCCACAATTGCCACCAAAAAAATTACCTCAATTTTTGACTGGGAATATACTGACACCGAACTGATTAATTACCAAAGCTACCCAACCATTAAATTTGATATCGCTGTCTAATGAAAATAATAATGATTATGGCGATGACCGCCGACGGCATCATCGCTAAAAATTCTTCCCAGCTCGCCGATTGGACTTCCAGGGCCGATAAAAAAGCTTTTATTGCCGAGACCAAAAAACACGGCGTTATTATCATGGGTCAAACGACTTATCGAACCATTGGTCGCCCGCTTCCGGGTCGGCTTAATTTAATTTTGACGTTAGAACCAGATAAATTTGTTGCTGACACTCAGCCGGGTGTATTGGAATTTTTTAAAGGTCAGCCGTCAGAAGTTATTGCACTGCTCGAGCAACGCGGCTATACTTCGGCCGTCCTTGGCGGCGGTGCCCGAACTAACGCGATGTTTTTCGAAGCAAAATTAGTCGATGAGTTGCTAATAACAGTCGAGCCCAAAATATTTGGTACCGGCTTAAATTTTACCGAGGGGGTTGATTTAGATTTAAACTTAAAATTGCATAGCGCTAAGATGATTGGCGACGATGCTGTTATCCTTCATTACGAAGTTATTAAATAGGATGAATAATTATCCCGGAAAATTTATTGTCATTTATGGCATTAACAATCTTGGTAAAAGTACTCAAGCCAAAATTTTGTTAAATAATATTTTAGCGTTAGGTCAAAAAGCAGAATATTTAAAGTACCCGATCTATGACCTCACGCCAACCGGTCCGGCCATCAATAATATTTTGCGGGGCGGGCGTCAGCAAGAAATTTCTGAGCTTGAACTGCAGCAGTTATACGCGACCAATCGTCACGACTACGAACCAACGTTAATTTCAAAATTAGCCAGTGGCATTCATATCGTATCCGAAGACTACGTCGGTACCGGTTTAGCTTGGGGCGTAACTAAGGGGGCAGACTTAGCTGTTTTAGAAAAACAAAATGAAGGTCTGGTCGGTGAAGACTTTGTTATTTTACTGGACGGCGATCGCTTTCTTGAAGGCAAGGAAAATAATCACCTACACGAAAAAGATGATGAGTTAATGAATCGCTGTCGACTCGTTCATCTTCAACTGGCTAAAAAATATAATTGGCGGATTGTTAATGCCAACGCTGATGCAAAAAATGTCGCTGATAAAATCTGGAAACTGGCTAAAGAAGTTATTGAATCTTAGATTACAACCAATAAAAGGGCAAAAAAAATGAGTTTTCTACCTGAAAGGGGCCCGTTCAGTTAACAGTCAAGGGTAACACTTTTTGTTGGTAGCTTTGGAATTTTTCCATGGGTGTCAGTCCCCGTAAGTACTTACCCAGGTGTATCCGTTCATAATTATACCAGTGTAGATATTCTTCCAGTGTTTTCCATGGACGAGTCCGATTGAGATAAAACTCTTGATCAATCACCCCGTGTGCTCTTTCGACCGCCCCGTTCCAGTTAGGCGATGATTTGGGAATGAAATACTGAGAAATTCCTCGTTGTCCCAGATACTGATGGAATATGCCTCTGTTCTCTGAACCATTGTCAGTTTGCACGCCAAGGATGGGGAACAAAAAGACTTGCTCAGCCTTTTCAAAAGCATCAACTGTCGCCCGAGCTTCCAGGGTATCAACTATTACCGCGTGATGGAACCCCGTATATATATCAACGAATGTTCGTTGGTATTGCCGTATGCCTCTAACCCAGACGTATTTAGTATCGATTTGCACGACATCACCTGGTTTGTGAGGAATCACTGAATCTTTGATGGGCTGATACCATGGTAATCTTTTCTGCGGACGACGAATCAATCCTTTGTGTTGGTAGTAGCGATAGATAATGGTGGTGGAAACCTCAATATTTAGCCGACGCTTCAATAATAACTTCATCTTTAATGGGCCATAGTTAGTCAGGTGTTTTTCGCGTTCAATGACTGTCCTAACCACAGTGGTTAGTTTCAAGGCCGGTTGAACAGTTCGTCGATGGCGTTGGACTCCTGCTCGGCCATGATCAAGCTTGTACCACTTGTGGTAGGTTTTTCGACTGATGCCAAATATCTGGCAGGTTTCCGTGACAGTACGGCTATCTCGGTCAACCGAGAGATACCAGTGGCCACGAAGTTCTCTAGGGTAGGTTTTTGGGTTCATATATACATAGTTAACACCTGTTACCCATCAGATGCCAAAGTGTAACCTCTAGGTGTTAACTATACGGGGCCTTTATTTTTATCCCCTTTTGTGATAAGGTTTAACAGTCTTAATTAGTAATATTACTATGAAATTAACACCAGTAATCGGGCTAGAAATCCATGTCCAACTAAAAACTAAATCCAAGATGTTCTGCGGCTGTAATAATAGTGGCGAAAATTTACCGCCAAACACAACCGTCTGCCCGGTTTGTATGGGACATCCGGGTATTTTGCCAGTAGCCAATCGCCAAGCTATTGAATGGTCAGTAATGACCTCAATGGCAATTAATTGCGAAATTCCTCAAATCTCTAAATTTGATCGAAAAAGTTATTTTTATCCTGATTTGCCCAAGGGCTATCAAATTTCTCAGTACGATCAACCAATTGGCCTCAAGGGTTTTTTGGTTATTGACACACCGGCTGGGCAAAAAAAAATTAACATTACCCGTCTCCACTTGGAAGAAGACGCCGCCAAAAATTTTCACGCTGCTGATGGGAAAAACACCTTAGTTGACTATAACCGTGGTGGTACACCCCTAATGGAAATTGTCACTGAACCTGATTTAAGAACCGCCGCCGATGCCAAAAATTTTATGCAAGAGCTTAGGCTAATTATGAGGTATCTCGACGTCTCCGAGGCTGATATGGAAAAGGGTCATCTTCGTTGCGACGCCAATGTTTCATTAACAGACCAAGCTCCAGCCAATATTGATCTTGCCAAATTAAAACCAAAAACTGAAGTCAAAAATATCAACTCATTTAGAGCCGTTGAAAAAGCGATTGAATATGAAATTAAAAGACAGACTGAACTTTGGAATCAAGGTACTCCCCCTGTCACCCAGTCCACTCGCGGCTGGAATGAAGATGCCGGCATTACTGAGGATCAAAGAACTAAAGAGGAGGCGTCAGATTATCGCTATTTTCCTGAACCGGACTTACCACCGATAAACTTTTCACCCCACGCCGAAAACAGAATTAACATCGAAAAAATTAAAGCGGAATTGATTGAATTGCCACAAGCTAAAAGAAAAAGATTTATTGATGAGTTTGGTTTAGCTCCTGAAAATTCTAAAATTATTACGGACGATAAAAATTTAGCTAATTTCTTTGAACAGACTATTTCCGAGCTAAAGGGTTGGCTAATTTCACTAAATGAAACCGAGGGAACAGCGGAAGAAATTTGGGAAACAAACAAATCCAAGCTAACTACCCTAACCAGCAACTGGCTAGTCAACAAACTTTTGGCCATTATCTACAAAGATAATAAAAATATTGAGCGCTGCGAAAATATTACCCCCGAAAACTTCGCCGAATTTATAACTTTAATTTATGACCACAAAATAAACTCGGCCATTGCTCAGAAAATTTTAGACGCTATGTATCAAACCGGAAAAGATCCATCGGATATCCTTGATAATGAAAATCTGGGTTCCGTCCAAAGTATTGAGGACTTAGAAAAAATCATTGACCGGTTGATAGCGGAAAATCCCAACCAAGTTGAACAGTATAAAAAAGGAAAATTAACCATCGTTCAATTCTTCATTGGTCAAGTGATGCGAGAAATAAAAGGCCAAGCTGATCCGCAAACTGTTAATGACTTAATTATCAATAAATTAAAATAAGATGCCCGATTTTGACCGCCTGGAGCGACAAGCCATCGCTGAAAACCAACCCACCGCCGAGGAAGCCAAGGCGATTGAAGCGATTCAAGCCCGATTGAGTGGTCAAAACCGCGATTTAACGCCACGGCAAGTCGCCACCTACTATTTAGGCGCAAAATTAATTCTGGCTAATCCTGAACGTTACCAACTAAGCGCCGCCGATCTTGAATTTATTCAATCAATAATTGATAAAAATAATTGATAAAGGTGAGTTTACTGAAACGGCGTAAATAATTATCAAAAAACTGCCAACAAATTGGCAGTTTTTTAGGCGATAAATTTTTGAACCAAGGAGGAGACTTGATCAAAACTATTTAACCAAAAAATATCTTCATTTCTCCTAAACCACGTCCGTTGTCTCTTAGCATACCGATAAATTTCCACGCCCAATTTTTCCACCATTTCGTCACGCGTTATTTTATGCTGCAAGTATTTAGCAACATAGCGATACTCAAGCCCAAAGCTTTCGAGCCGTTGCCAGCTGACTCCGGACTTTTTTAATTTTCCAACCTCTTTGACCAGCAAATTTTTTGCCAGTCGTTCCTTAAGTCTTTTATTAATTCGCTGTCTTAAAATATCGCGGGGAAAATTTAAACCAATTTGCAAAAAAACATAAGGTAACTTATTTTTACTTACTAAGGCTGACTTCGGTTCACCAGTTTGATAATATATTTCCAAAGCCCTTTCAACTCGTCGACGATTATTTCGATCAATGATTTCATAAGTCGCTAAGTCGACCATTTTTAACTTTTTTAATAATTGACTAAGCGTTAATTTATTTAATTTATTCCGGAAACTGGCATTACGCTTGGCTGGGGGCAAATTATATCCTTCAACCAAAGCATTAAGATACAACCCACTCCCCCCACAGACGATTGGAATTTTACCACGGCGGTGTAGCTCATTAATTATTTTAATGGCTTTTTTTTGCCAGTCCGATACACTAAAATTTGTTTTCGGCGAGACAATATCAATCAAATGATATTTAATCTTGCCATAATCAACTAAATCTTTGCCGCTACCGATGTCCATTCCCCGATACACCTGCCTCGAATCAGCTGAAATAATTTCGCCGTTATATTTTTTGGCTAACCTTATAGCCATTTTAGTCTTACCAGAAGCGGTCGGCCCTAAGATAACAATAACTTTATTATTGCTTTGCAGTTGACTTTTTTTATTTTTTTGGGTAATATTCATAGTTCCATTAACCTTGCGCCAACAACCAGTGGAGGAAAAATGCGCATGAGGACCCTAACCGCTCTTTTAGTCCTACTCGCCTGTGGCTGTGCCACAACGATCGGGACAAGCTTGCTCTCCTGTGAGCGTCCAACCGCCGCGGCAACAAAGGTACCGATGATTTACACCTTCAGTGTTACCTTCTGGCAGCCGACCGAAGTCAAGGGCATTCCTTTCTTCGTTCACTGTCGGGCCAACGACGACAAGCAGGGGTTCTTGCTTTTCTGCCGAGTAAATGGCAACTATTCGCCCAACGTGGCCAACGGCTACATTGGATCGGATGGTATTGTCTGGATCGACTGGCTACTCGAAAGGCCAACTTTCGGTCCGCACCAAACGGTAACATTTGAACTCTACCCAATCGGCAGAGACAATATCGGTGTCATCTCTGTCTCCTTACTCGGCGACGGGATGTTCACTTGGGATGGTAACGACCCCAAGAATCCCCCGGAATAGCCGAGGATACCCGCAGCACGGCTCCGCCAGACCTTAATGGTTCGGCGGAGCTCAATTTTTTATTTACGATTTTTAATTTCAGCTAATATTTTATCGACAAAATCATTTTCCGGCATTTCATTCATATCGCGACTGCCTCTCGATCGAACCGCCAATTTTTTGCTGGCCACCTCTTTTTCACCTAAAACAAGCATATACGGAATTTTTAATTTTTCCGCCTTTCTAATTTTGTAACCGACCGTTTCATTATTTCCATCAACCTCAACTCTAATCCCCGCTGCCGCTAGTCTGCATGATAAACTGTTGGCATTTTCAATAAAATCACCAGATACCGGTATCACTTGAACTTGCACCGGTGCTAACCAAGTTGGAAATGCTCCGGCATAATGTTCAATTAATATACCCATAAACCGCTCCGGCGAACCAACAATGGCACGATGAATCATCACCGGCGTTTTTTCACTACCATCACTATCAACGTAAGTCAAACCAAATCTTTGCGGCATATTAAAATCAAGTTGAACAGTCGAAATTTGGAACGCTCGGCCAATGGCGTCACTGGCAACCAAATCCATTTTCGGTCCATAAAAGGCCGCATCGCCCTCAACGGTCTTGTATTTAATACTATTTTTAACCAATATTTCCTCAAGCAATTTTTCGGATTTTTCCCAAGTTGATCTTTCACCAATATATAATTCCGGGTGCTTAGGGTCTGACAATGAAAGCCTGATCCAATATTCCATTCCGTAAGTTTCCATCGCCTTTTTTATAATAGCCAATACGGCGGTAAATTCCTGCTCAATCTGATCTTCGCGGCAAAAACAATGGCCGTCATCTTGCGAAAAACAACGCAACCTTGAAAGACCATGCAGCTCTCCCGGTTTTTCATCACGATACAAATTAGCAAAATCGCAAAGTCTAACTGGTAAATCCTTATAACTTCGCAACTTTGATGCATAAATTTGTGTATGCATCGGACAATTCATCGGTTTCAAAAAATATTCTTCATCGGTATAATTTGATTTAACCGAAAGCATATCCGCTTTAAATTTATCGTAATGGCCGGAAGTTTTAAACAGCTCGGCCTTATTTAGATTAGGAGTATGGACTTCATTATAACCGATCTGCTGCTGAAGTTCGTTTGAATAATTAACAATCATTCTCCTGACAATTGTACCGCGAGGTGTATATAACGGCATACCCGGACCAACTAATTCCGAAAAAACAAATAGCTCTAATTCCTTGCCAAGCTTACGATGATCTCGTGCTTCAGCCTGTTTGAGCATTTCTAAATACTGATCGAGTTCAGTTTGCGATTCAAAGGCCGTGCCATAGATGCGCTGCAACATTTTTCGCTTTTCATCACCGCGCCAATAAGCGCCGGCAACTTTCAATAATTTGATGGCCTTAACTTCCTTGGTCGAATCAACATGCGGTCCGGCACACAAATCGGTAAAATACTGCTGGCCGTCTTGACCGACCATGGTATAAAAACTGAGAACTGTTTCACCTTCTTTTTTCAAATCTTCGGCCAGCTCAAGCTTATAAGGTTGCTTCTTTGTTTTAATATAGCTAATTGACTTATCAGTTTCTTCGGTATAATGCTTCATTTTCTGGTTAGCGGCAATAATTTTTTTCATTTTTTTTTCCAGGGCAATCAGATCTTCAGTGGTAAAAGATTTGTCACCCAAATCAAAATCATAATAAAAACCATCCTCAATCGCTGGACCGATCGCCAGTTGTGCCTCGGGATAAATTTCTAAAACTGCTTGCGCTAAAATGTGTGAAGCAGTATGCCTAATTTTTAATAATTTTTCATCCATATATTTTTCCTTGGCAGCCCGAACTTATTTCGGGATCAGCTAAAGTGCTGGAATAAACTCAGCACACCCTAAATTATTATATTATTACTTTAACTTTTTTATATATTCATCACGCAACAAACCCATATAAATTTCATTATGCCAATGTCCATTCCGATAAATGTGGTCCCTAACCTCACCTTCCTTCTTAAACCCAATTTTCTTGTAGCATTTATGACCTCGGATGTTATAGGCAATATGACCAAGATAAATTTTATGCAAGCCTAGTTTTCTAAAACCATAGTCAACTAACAACTTTGTCGCTTCGGTACCATACCCCTGACCCCAAAATTCCTTATCCCCAATCATAATTCCAAATTCAGCCTTTTTACTAAAATTATCAATATGAAACAATGAAGTGCTACCAATATGCCGTCCTAAAATAGTATCAATCGAAAAACTGATTTTCTTATTATCGTGATTGTCTTTTTTAATCCAGGCGCGCTCTTCTTTTAAACTCGGCGCACCTTGTTCATAATAATGGGCTAAAAATGTTGTTACTTCCGGATCGGTCAGCCACTGGCAAAACCGCGGCGCGTCTTTCAGTGACAGTGGCCGTAAGATAACCCTTCGGCCTTTTAGGATAATTTTTTTAGACATACCATTTACTGTTATTTTGAGCTTAACCCTGGATCTAGGTCTTTACCTTAAAAATCCTAGCTTTCACCTCGCATCCCGCTTCATACGACTTGTACGGAATGACAAAGTTATAAACAAAAAACCAACCAGAAATTATCTGCTTGGGGTCCAATAGTTAGGACGGTTCCACCCAAATTCCCCTGAGGGGCACTTAAGCTAATTGACCAGATAAATTAGTCCCACCCAACGGGAAGTATAAACTACGGCATTGGTAGTGCCGCCAATCTTTAACTGGTAAGGTTATTATAAAACTGAACAAAATTTATGTCAAACTTACTGATTATTAACCTGAATCGAAATTTTATCTTTAAATCCCGGCGTTTTCATCAGCCACGCTGGATGAAATCGGACTTCCGCTGACTTAATCTCCGGAAACTGTGAATAATATGACTGAACCTCATCGGCAGTCATTCCAGTCACTTTACCGGCATCCAATAAATCATTACTCAATGAACCCAAAACCGTTCCTTTGACCGTCGCCTTAATTTTGGCTTCGCCGGTGGCGTTATTATAATCCTGAATAGCATAAGTAAAACTCTTAGCCTCAAGATTAACGGATTGATTATTACTAGCTGACGACTTCAATTTCTCTCGCGCCAGTGAAATCAACTGAGTTTCGTCAAAAGCAACAACCACCGCGTTTATATTAAGATCGGCCGTGAACGTCGATACTTCATCGCCGACCTTAGAACCAAAGTTAACACTACCAACAGTTGAAGTCACCAATTTTGGCCAAAGTTTTTCGCCAGCCGTTAGCTGGTTATCAGCTTGAGAAAGCGTTTTCTGACTAACATCATTTTTTAGAGCTTCCTGAGCACTCTTTAAATCGGCCTCCGTTACGACAGAGACACTATGGCCACCTTTTGTTAATTTGTCAGTAACGGTGGCATAAATTTTATCTTGTAATGGCTTCCATAAACCAGGAATAATTAATTTACCAGCATCAACGGTTTTAAAATCTGCCGGATTATCTGGATACACTTGAACTTTCACTTGCGAATTAGGCAACACCGTTACCCCTGTTTTTAATCGCACAATAATCTTATCCGGATTATCAGGCAAAGCTAATCTGGTAGTTTCCACCAACGTCTGTTCTTTACTATAATTATTAACAATCGTTACTTCCCCCACTATATCTGACTCGACTGATTTTGAACCGGTAGCCGAAAAACTCTTAGTGCCACTCAAGCTCAATTTAATTATTCGACCGTTAACAACATTATCCTGAACTAATGATGGTGTCGACGTACTGTCCCTAACTTGGAAGATAAACTCTTGATCAACTTGTTGCGTACTAGGCGTAAGAATAATTGTTACTCTCGCCCAAATCATATATGAGATAAAAGCCAAAACAAAAATCGACAGTCCTAAAAAAATAAAACTCAATCGACGAAATGATTTTGGTAGAAAATAATTTACTCCAGCCATACCTATATCATACCCAAAAAGGTAAAAAAATTCAATTACTAATAATCAACTGACTTAAAACACTTCTCACCTAAAATGTGCTCGACTTCAACTTTCAAATCGTCCGACGGGTCAACAGAAAAATTGGTCATAATTTTTTTAAATCCAGTTCCAGCCTCAACTGCCAAGACAACTTTATGTTTACCTGGAAATTCGGCAAATATTTTTTTTAACTGATCGGTGATACTTGGTTCAACTTTTTTTGGCAACTTAATAAACACTTGACCGCCCGAAACCGGGTCAGGAGACGTTTGGACTGTTTTACTATTTTTTCTCGCCCAGTAACTCCGGCTGTTACCATTGCCACTACCGCTTAAATCATCCAATTCTTTTAGAATTAAAGATACATTTTGTGTATTTATTTCTCTGGCTTGATT
The DNA here is from genome assembly GCA_028688055.1 of Patescibacteria group bacterium. Classification (GTDB taxonomy): domain Bacteria; phylum Patescibacteriota; class Patescibacteriia; order Buchananbacterales; family UBA6539; genus JAQTYZ01. The sequence goes on along the minus strand of JAQTYZ010000009.1, from coordinate 6,666 downwards.
ACAAATTAATTTGGTTTCACCCTCCTTGTCAGAGAGTCGACAATTCATTGCCACCACCCGATCTTCCTGCCATAAATCAGGGCTCATTTTTAAGATGGTTGGAAAAACCAAAACTTCAATTCCGTCAGTTATATCTTCGATTTTAACAAACACCATCGGTTCGCCTTTTTTTGTTATAATTTTTTTGACGCTAGTTATTACGCCGGCCACTTTTATCACTTCATCGTTGCGACCAATTTTGCTGTTATTTAATGATTTGACCGTTACCACCTTATCAACTAAATGCTGCTCAAATTCCGAAAGCGGATGAGCCGAAACATACAAACCTAAAAATTCTTTTTCCCAATTTAATTTTTGCTTATCACTGGATGGTTCAATAGAATCCAGATTGAGCCTCGGGATTGCCGTTGCGCTGGCCATAATACCAAATAAACTTACCTGCAGACTGTCCGCCTCTTGATTGATATTTTTAATAAAGGCCAATAATTTATCAACATTATATAAAAGCTTATTACGCTCGCCTAAAGAATCGATGACGCCTGACTTAATCATTGCCTCCAACGATTTTTTATTTAAATCTTTAGTCTTGACCCGACTTAATAAATCCTCAATCGTTTTATAAGGGCCGTTCGTTTTCCGCTCTTTAATTATTTCCTTAATAACATTTTCACCCAAATTTTTGACGGCACTGAGACCGAATCTGATTTTATTACTTTTTTTGTCCGGTCGCTGCTCCAGCGTATCATAAACGACGGTAAAAGTTGAAAAGCTTTCGTTGATGTCAGGCGCCATAACTTCAATTCCCATTTGACGACATTCCTCAACCTCAATAGCAATGCGGTCAGTGTTGCCGTGGTCAGCGGTTAAAAGTGAAGCCATAAATTCCGCCGGATATCTCGCCTTTAGGTAACCGGTCTGATAGGCAATCATCGCATAGCAGGCAGCGTGCGATCGATTAAAACCATAGCGAGCAAACGGCAAAATATAATCCCATATTTGTTTGGCAATTTTTGGCTTAATGCCATTTTTTATCATACCCGACACCATCTTTTCCGCTTGTTCATCCAGCAACGAGGCAATTTTTTTGCCCACCGCTTTCCTTAAGACATCGGCCTCACTATAAGAAAAACCAGCTAACTTCCTGGCAATTTCCATTAATTGTTCTTGATAGACGATAATCCCATAAGTTTTTTCTAAAATCGGCTTCATCCTAGGGTCAAGATATGAAATGTCTTTTTGACCATGCTTACCTTTAATATACTCAGGAATAACTTCCATTGGCCCCGGTCGATAAAGCGAGACCATCGCGATAATATCTTCCAGTTCCGTTGGCACCAACTGTTTTAGATATCGTCGCATCCCGGAACTTTCTAACTGAAAGACACCAGTTGTTTCAGCTCGCTGCAACAATTCAAAGGTTTTTTTGTCACCGAGCGGTATTTGATCAATAATAATTTCGACGCCCAACGCTTTTTTTAAAATGTCTAAAGTATTTTCAATGATTGTTAAATTTTTTAAACCCAATAAATCAATTTTCAACAAGCCCAAATCTTCAACGGAGTGCATCCCGTACTGAGTCATAATATCATTTTCATTCTGGCTGGATCGTTGGCGCGGGACTAAATTATCCATTGAATCGGGTGTCACCACCACGCCGCAAGCATGCGTCGAGGCATGACGCACACAACCCTCAAGTCTTTTGGCAATTTCAACTAACCGCTTGCCGTCAGCTTCAGCCATAATGTCTTTAAACTCCGGCACCGCCGCTAACGCCTGATCAAGAGTCATAAACATGGGAATCATCTTGGCGACGCGATCACAATAACTGTATGGCAGATTCATTGCGCGGCCAACATCTCTAATCGCCGCCCTGGCCGCCATCGTGCCAAAAGTGATAATCTGAGCGACGCGATCACGACCAAATCGTTTGGCAACATAGTCAAGCACCTCGCCGCGTCGAGAATCAGCAAAGTCAGTATCAATATCAGGCATTGAAATTCGTTCAGGATTCAAAAATCGCTCAAAAATTAAATCGTACTTCAACGGATCAATGTTGGTAATCTTAATCAAATAAGCTACCAAGCTACCAGCCGCCGACCCTCGTCCCGGGCCGACAACAATTTTATTATTTTTGGCCCAGTTAATAAAGTCAGCAACGATTAAAAAGTAAGAAGCAAAACCGGTTTTATCAATGATACCTAACTCATATTCTAAGCGATCACGAATCTCCGTGGTGACCTTATCACCATACCGGTCAATTAAACCTTGATCACAAAGCTCTCGCAAATAGTCTGTATCCTTTTTATTGTTTGGCAACTCAAAGTGGGGCAATAATGTTTTATGCAATTCGAGTTCAACATTGCATTTTTCGGCAATCGCTAAAGTATTTTCGATTACCTCAGGATGGTCGGCCCAAATCTCTTTCATCACTTGCGGCGTCTTGACGGAAAAGTCCTCACCCATATAAGACATCCGGTCTGTGTCAGACAAAGTTTTTTTGGTTTGAATACAAAGCAACACGTCCTGAGCGTAATCGTCCTCGGTATTAAGATAGTGAGCATCGTTAGTTGCGATCACCGGAATATTCAATTTTTTACCTAGCGTAAAAATTTTCTCATTAACAATCCCTTGATTAGGGATACTCGGATGATGCTGAACTTCTAAATAATAATTGCCTTCACCGAAAAGCTCCAAATATCGTGTGGCGGTCGCTTCCGCTTTTTCATCATCATTATTCAAAAAATTTCTGGCGATTTCACCGGCCAAACAGGCACTCGAGCAAATTAACCCTTCATGATATTGTTTAAGTAATTCAAAATCAATTCTTGGTTTATAATAAAAACCATCCAAGTGAGCGATGGTTGTCAGTTTAATTAAATTTTTGTAGCCCGCTAAATTTCGAGCTAATAAAATCAAATGATAAGGCCGGTCATCAATTCCCGGTGTCCGGCCGGTATGGCTGTTTCGAGCAACGTAAGCTTCAACCCCTAAAATCGGCTTAATGCCCGCTTTTTTAGCCTTTTGATAAAACTCCACCAAACCATACATAACACCGTGGTCAGTGAGCGCCAGGGCTGGCATATCCAATTTTTTGGCCTTCGCAACCAATTCATCAATTTTAGACAAGCCATCAAGTAAAGAATAGTGTGAGTGAGTATGAAGATGGACAAACGACATAATATTAAACTTTCTAAAAGCCGGAAAAATCCAAGGCCTTTAAGGAAAGCGAGCTTCCCTTTTAACAAATAAAATTATTTTTTACCCTTTTTGCCTGAACTCTTTTTTTGCTGTTCCATAAAAAAACCAACCAACTTAATCACCGAATCGGAAAGCATCGCCATATGGTTAGACCCCTTTTCCAGCTTATCCTTGATTAGCTTTAAAATATTATCAACTAATTCCAATTTTTCTCTAATGCTAGTAGTCATTTTACTAGCGTTGCGAAGCATAACAATCACATAGTATAGTGCCCAGCAAGAAAAAACCGTTACCCAGAGAATGGCAAACGAGATAACAACATACAATAAATCTTTTGATGTTTCAAGCATATTTTTATTTTATCAATTTAGATTATCTTATTTTAGCGCTAAATTTATTTTCCAATTCCTTGACCACTTGGGCGACAATTAATTCAACTTCTTCCGACTTCAAGGTTCGGTCGTTAGACCTAAACAGTATCCGAAGTGACAAACTTTTTTTACTTTCACCAATTGTTTTGTTTTTAAACATACCAACATAACTGACCTCGGTAATTAAGGGATCAATTGAGGAAACACAATCACTAATGTCACTCCAAGGCAATTTTTCATCAACAACCGCCGTCACGTCACGAACAACGCCAGGATATTCCGGCAACGGCGTAAATACTTTATTTTCTATGGCAAGTTCACTAATTAATAAAAAGTCAAAATCAAACAAAATAACCGATGAATTAATTCCAAAGCTATCCAAAATATCACTCTTAACGACGCCAAACCGGCCAATTAAATTTTTATCATTCAATACATTCAACGACTGCTCTTTTTCCCAAAGTTTGCTATTAAAATCGGGCCTGATCATTTTATATTTTACACCTAATGTTTTTAAAACATAACTGATTTCTCCCTTTAATTCCCGAAAGGCCGCTTGACTATTACCATTGACAATTAAACCGCACAGTCTCGGAGATTCTTCGGGCAACTTACCGGCCCGAGGTAAAAAAACATTACTCAGCTCAAATATTTTTATGCTACTAAAATTATTAATATTGTTCGCTACATTTTCAAATAGTGAAGGGTATAACGTTGTTCTTAAAATCGTCATTTCTTCATTAAGCGGATTAGCAATTTTTACGGATTTATCTGAATCAAGGCCAACTTTTTCAAAAAGTTTTGGCGACACCATAGCGTAATTATACGTTTCTGTATAACCTAAACTTTTTAAAATATTTTTAGCCGCCAGCTCCAAACCTAATTCCTTTGCTTCCGTCGCGGCGGACAGTTTACCTTCAGGCAAAGTTACCGGCAAATTGTGATAGCCATAGATCCGAGCAATTTCCTCAATTAAATCGTGTTCTTCTAAAACATCATTAGCGCGATACCAAGGGACGGCCACCGTTAAAATTTTCCCACCGCTGATACTAAAACCAAGACGAATTAAAATCTTCTTAACTTCGGCTAATTTAAGGTCAACACCTAAATAGCGCTTCACCGAAGTCGGGTTAAATTTAATTTTAACTGCCCGATATTGCTGCTTATTTGTATCAATAATTTGGCTGGCAACTTTAGCACCCGCTATTTGCTGGGCTAATTCAATCGCCTTGAGCATTGCTGCATTGATCAGAAACGGCGACAAATTTTTTTCGAAAAGACTAGCAGAATCGGAATATAAATTTAACGATCGCGATGTTTTACGAACAGTTATTGGGCTGAAATTAGCACACTCAAAGATAATTGTTTTACTATTTTCCGTCGTTGCCGATTCAAGTCCACCCATAATGCCGGCAACCGCCATTGGTTTTTTACTATCAGCAATGACTAAGTCAGTGTTTTTGAGTTCGTATTGATTATTATCCAGGGCCATTAACTTTTCACCATTTTTAGCCTTGCGCACGACAATTTTATTGCCAGCTACTTGGTCATAATCAAAAACGTGCATTGGTTGACCATACTCCAAAAGAATATAATTAGTAATATCAACCAAATTATTGATTGGCCGCTTGCCCGCGGTGATTAATCTAAGTTGAAGCCACAACGGCGAAGGTTTAACCGTGACATCTGACAGGACAATCGCTTGGTATCTTGGGCAAAGTATTTTTTCCTTAACCTCAACTGCTAACGGCCTCACTGAATTAATTTTCAAATTTGGCGAAGCACTTTTGGCAATCAGCGACGAGCCAAAAACCGCCGCGGCTTCCCTGGCTAAACCGATTATTGACATCGCGTCGGTTCTGTTAGAGGTTACTTCCAGATCCATAATCTCATCATTGAGTCTAGCAACTTTTTCTAATGGCTGCCCCAATGGTGTATCGTTTGGCAAAACCAAAATGCCTGAATGGTCCTCACCAAAACCAACTTCGCGGGGTGAACACAACATTCCGTCACTCGCTTGCCCCCGAATAATGCTCTTGTCGATTTTAATTATTCCTTCTTCACCGACAACTTCAGCGCCGACCTTGGCTAAGGGCACAATTTGACCAACGGCGATATTGGGCGCGCCACAAACAACAATTATTTTATTTTTACCGGTATCAACTGTCGCTAACTTCAAGCGATCAGCTCCGGGGTGAGGGTTAACTTCTAAAATTTTAGCCGTAATTACATTTTTAAATTTTGGCTTTAACTTCTCAATTTTTTCAATATTCTGACTCTTCAAAGAAAACTCTTTAGCAAAAGATTCGGCTGTCATCTTAAGACTGACATACTCCTTGAGCCAATTGTAGGAAACTAATAAATTCATTTTAACTATTTATTTAAAACTGATTAAAAAACACCAATCATCTTGTGATCAAACTCTAATACCTATTTTTTTAAGTTGTTTCTTCATAATGATGACTAGGCCGATCAAATGACCTAAAGAAAAACTCTAAAATAGCCAAAATCAATATCAACATAACCAAATTCCACCAGCGCAAAACGCCGTTGCTTTTTAACAGTGCCCAGCCGATAATCAGCACCGTAAAAAATAAGGCTTGCCTAATTGAATGTTTAAGACGAACAACTAACAGCTGATTTTTAATAACTTTTGATTTAAAATAGTCTGCCAGCAGCAGTATGGTTCCAGATAAAAACAAAAAAAGACTCAGATAAAACAGTAAAAAACCAAGCAAACTCAGCCGATCTGGATTAAAATTGATCAGGGTTAGATCCCAGCCGATAAAAGCAACGACCGTGCCAAAAAAAATGACCACTTTAAATGTTTTATAGCCCATAGTTAAAATTATTATAACAAAAAAATAACCGCCTGCCAACTTTTCAGGCCAAAAATTTAAGCCGGCTAACTACCTCACGGCCATAGGGTTTGTTAAGAGCTTTGATTATCTCATCTTCTTGATTTTTCAGCCTTTCCGCCAAAACAGTCGAGAGGCATGCAATCTGTAAGGTACCCTCTTTGATATAAAGCGGTTTAAGTTTACGGTCAACCTCTGGACCTAAAATTTTTTTAGTCAAAACAAAAAAGTCTTCTAAA
>JAQTYZ010000005.1 GCA_028688055.1 Patescibacteria group bacterium | reverse complement strand
CCCTAGGATTAAAACGAGCGATTACACAATGGAATAGTAATTACAATAACTTAGAGCATTGCGCCCTAGATGGACTAACGCCTAATGAGGCTTTGGCCGGAGTGCAAAATGTGTGTTCCTAAAACAATGCTCCATAAATCTTGCTAAATAAAAAAAATTTTGCTAAACTATTTTTACTGTTTATGATGAGCCAAAAAAACAAGATAAAACTAGCTCTATTGGGCATTTTTTTAATGGCAATTTTAGCCATTGTTTTAGATTTTTCGCAATATATTACCAAATCCGGAATTCAGCTACCTTCATTTATTAACAAGCCATTTCGCCTTGGGCTCGACTTGCAGGGCGGGACTCATTTAATCTACCAAGCTGACGTTACTAATATTCCTTCTGGCGATCAATCCAGTGCCGTCGAAGGCGTCCGTGACGTTATTGAACGCCGAGTCAATGCCTTCGGCGTCGGCGAGCCGGTAGTCGAGGTTACTAATACTTCTGAAGGCTGGCGGGTAATTGTCGAATTGGCAGGAGTTTCTGATATTAATCAGGCCATTAAGATGATCGGTGAAACCCCGTTGCTGGAATTCAAGGAACAAAATCCCAATCCTCAAATCAGTTTAACCGAAGACCAAAAAAAACAACTGGCACAGTATAATGAAGACGCCAAAAAACGCGCCGAAGAAGTACTGCAAAAGATTCAAGCGCCAGGCGCCGACTTTTCCAGCATCGCTCAACAGTATTCAGAGGATGCCGGAAGTAAAGCCAATGGTGGTGATCTAGGCTATTTTAGTCGTGGTAATTTTGTTGCCGAATTTGAAAAAGCCTGTTTTGACGATTTAAAATCAGGTGAAACCTCAAAATCGTTAATTCAATCCGCCTTCGGCTACCATATCATCCAAAAAGTTGGCGAGCAGGGAAGTGGTGATACTTATAAAGCTGATTGCCGACATATCTTAATCAAAACGAAAACTGAAGCTGATTTTATCAATCCTAATGATCAGTGGTCATATACTGGTTTGACTGGTAAACAGCTTACCCGCGCTCAGGTTGTATTTGATCCTAATTCTCACGCGCCACAGATTAGTCTGGAATTTAACACCGAAGGCAAAGATCTATTTGGCACTATTACAAAAAGAAACATCAGTAAACCAATTGCCATTTTTCTTGATGGTCAAATGATTAGTAGTCCAACAGTTCAGGAACCGATTGTTGACGGTAAAGCCGTCATCAACGGCAAATTTACAATTGTCGAAGCCAAACTGCTAGCCCAGCGCTTGAACGCCGGCGCACTACCAGTCCCGATTACCCTTATTTCCCAACAAACTATTGGTGCCTCGCTGGGCAATGAGTCGGTTCGACAAAGTGTTAACGCCGGTATTATCGGCTTACTTATCGTGGCCCTATTTATGATTCTCTATTATCGACTCCCAGGTGTCGCCGCGACAATTGCTCTAATTTTTTATGCCTTAATTTTGGCCGCGTTATTCAAAATTATCAACGTTACCTTAACATTAGCTGGTATTGCTGGATTTATTCTATCGCTTGGCATGGCGGTCGACGCAAATATTCTTATTTTTGAACGACTAAAAGAGGAACTCCGTCGCGATAAGCCACTATCAGCAGCGATTGATGAAGGTTTTAAAAGAGCTTGGCCATCCATTTTCGACGGCAATTTATCAACAATTATAACCTGCCTGATTTTGATGAGTTTTACCACTAGCTCAGTCAAAGGCTTTGCCATCACGTTGACAATCGGCATTTTGGTCAGTATGTTTTCCGCCATGACCGTAACTCGCGTTATTATCAAAACCTTTATCAAATCAAAGGCTTTAAATTCAATGTGGCTATTTGGAATTTCATCAAAGAAAAACAGCTAAAGCGTATATGATCTCAATTATTAAACATCGAAAAATTTGGTTCACCTTATCAAGCGTAGCAATCATTGTCAGCATTGTCGCCTTTGCCGTTATTGGTTTGAAGCTCGGCATCGATTTTACCGGCGGCAGCTTACTTGAAGTGTCCTTTCCTGATCAGCGTCCAACTAATCAGCAGGTTATCGACGCCCTGTCAGCGTTGGAAATTGGCACAATCTCAGCCCAGCCCGTAGACGAAAATGGGATGGTGCTTCGCTTTGAAAATATCGACGAAACTAAACACCAAGAAATTTTAAAAAAACTCAACGAAAAATTCATTCAACCCAGCGCTGGTTCCGACGCGACATCAACAAATATTGTTGAAAAAAGATTTGACTCGATTGGTCCAACCATTGGCCAGGAACTGAAAAAGAAAACAGTCTGGGCCTTAATCCTCGTTAATTTTGCCATTATTACTTACATTTGGTGGGCATTTAGAAAAGTTTCGAAACCGGTCGCCTCTTGGAAATATGGCATCATTGCGGCAATCGCCTTGGTTCACGATATCATTATAACTGTTGGCGCCTTTGCCATTCTTGGAAAAGAATACGGCTTTGAGGCCAATGCACCATTCATTGCCGCCCTACTAACAATTTTAGGCTACTCAGTAAATGACACCATTGTTATTTTTGACCGAATCCGAGAAAATCTAATTAGGCATATCGGTGAAGATTTTGAAAAAGTTATCGATAATAGCATTAATGAAGTAATTATTAGATCAATCAATATTTCTTTTACCGTTTTACTAACCTTATTTTCGATTTTACTTTTCGGTGGTCCAACTATTAGGGACTTCGTAATGGCTTTAATTGTTGGCGTTGCCGTTGGAACGTATTCATCAATTTTTTTGGCCAGCCCGCTGTTGGTAATCTGGGAAAAACTGTCAGCCAAAAAATAAGCTTTTAAAAAAACGTGATAGCAATATCATCGTTTTTTTTATTATATTTAAACTCATTGATTGTGGGTCCTAACGACTAGGACTTGACTGGAAACTGGTTTTATGATATATTAAAGATAATTTAAATTAAGCCTAATAGTTTAACCCTAATTTGTATCTAATTTTAGCCAAATTTAATCGGAGCAATTAATCAAGTATGAACGCTCAGAACTCAATTTTAGACAAAATAATGGAAAGCCAAGAAAAGCAACAGGCTGCTCAATTCAACCCAAGTGAGCTTATTTCGAGTTTACTTAAAAATCTTTCCGCTAAAGAAAGCGACATTTTAGCCCGCCGGTTTGGTTTAGCTGGAAAAGATAAGGAGACTCTTGAACAAATTGGTAAATATTATGACATTACTAGAGAACGCATTAGACAAATTGAAACCGCAACAATAAAAAAAATCAAAGATTTAAAGGATTTTCGCAAACAGATTGAAGATGCCGAACAACACGTTATGCACTTACTAGAAAATAACGGCGGGGTTATGGAAGAAAACTTCCTCTTGGATAATATCAATGAAGTCTCTGGTGATAAAACTAATGACGAATCAATCAGATTTATTCTGACCAAATTGTTAAACGATAAAATCGAACAAATTAAATCCGATGATGATGTCTTAAATGGCTGGAAGTTACCAGTTTTGCAAATTGGGATAATCAAGGATACAATAAAGGAGTTAATTGATATTATCGAAGCCGAGCAAAAACTTCTTAAAACAGAAGAACTGCTTAATAGTTTTCGAAAAGGAGATTTTTACACTACCAACAAAGATCAAATTGCTTCGTTGCGACTTGGTCTTGAAGAAGAAAAATTAGAGCAGGAAATCGATCGCATTATTGAATCATACCTCAAGATTAGTAAAAATATTGATCAAAATATACTAGGTGAATGGGGCTTAAATCACTGGAACACTGTTTCGCCAAAAAGAATGAGTGATAAAGTTTATTTAGTTTTGCGCCAGTCCGGAAAACCACTTCACTTTACTGAAATAACCGATTTAATTAATCAAGTTAAATTTGATAAAAAAATAGCTTATCCGGCAACAATTCACAATGAATTAATACTTGATGATCGTTATGTTTTAGTTGGACGAGGAATCTATGCCCTCAAAGAATGGGGTTATGAATCAGGAACAGTGATGGACACTATTATGTCAATTCTTAAATCAGCTCCGGGACCGATGACCAAAGAGCAAATTGTTGATGCGGTTTTAGAACAAAGAATTGTTCGCAAAAGTACTATTTATTTGGCTTTGACCAACAAGGAAAATATCAAAAAGCTTCCCGATGGCCGATACGCCATTAACGAATAAAAAAATAAAAAACAAAATATTGAAACGATATGGAAATTGTTTTAGATTTTTCTGGAATACCGACAAACGACCCATTAGCTTTTGGCTGGTGGTTTATTAAAACTATTGGCTGGATTTATCCAGTTTTTTTATTTTGTTACGGTTTAATTATCGTGTGGCAAAACTATATCCGAAATGAATACCGAAAAACTAGACAATATACCACACTAGCAATTGATGTGCCCAAAAATAATGAACAAACACCAAAGGCCGTTGAAAATATTTTTTCCCACCTCGCTGGCGCCCACCAACCGCTCAAATTTTACCAAAATTGGTGGTTTGGTGAACTAAAAAATAGCTTTAGCTTTGAAATCGTCAGTATTGGTGGTTATATTCAATTTATCATCCACTTTGTTGACAAGTATCGCGATTTAGTTGAAGCCATTATTTATGCCCAGTATCCAGACGCTGAGATAACGGAGGTTGAAGATTATACCAAGCGTTGGCACGATTTAAAATTTCCGAACGACAAATACGATTTACAAGGGTCCGAAATTAAACTTAAAGCCAACGAGGCCTATCCGATCACAACTTATGAAGAATTTGAAGATACGATTTCTGGTGAATTAAAGGACCCGATGGCATCAACGCTTGAAGCCATGTCGCGCCTTGGCCCCGGTGAGGAACTTTGGCTTCAGTATGTCATAACGCCAGCCGACAATGATTGGAACCATACCAGCGAACGGGTTGTCAAAAAACTTATCGGCGCTAAAGCTGATAATAAAAAAAATTTAGTCGACTATCTGTTTGACATACCAAATATATTTCTCGAAGCTATTAATCCAGCCCCAGCTACCAGCTCCAGTAGTGATAAAAAAAGTGAACCCAATCAACTTTTGTATTTAACGGCCGGTCAAAAAGATGCTGTCGCCGCGGTCGAACATAAGGCCAATAAGCTAGGTTTTAATACTCGGATTCGCTATATCTATATTGCCGAAAAAAGTGTCTTTAATAAACAGCGAGCTGGAATTGGTATCTATGGCAGCCTTAAACAATTTAATGATTTAGGTTTAAACTCTTTTAGGCCCGATACTCATTCATATACCGGCGGTATTGTCTGGTTTAAAGATAGACGACTTATTACCAGAAAAAATCGTATCCTACGCCGCTTTATGGCCCGCGGACATTTTTTGAATCCAGGTGAATATGGTTTTGTTTTATCAACTGAAGAAATGGCAACCATTTGGCATTTTCCAGTAATGCAGGTTAAGGCCCCAATGGTTAAAAAGACTGAAGCCAAAAAGGGTGAACCGCCAATGAGTCTGCCCGTGGCGATGCCAGGTGAAGGAAATTTAAAACCAAAATCGCTTACCATGAAATCTGAGCCACCATCAGATTTACCAGTTTCATAAAACCATGGAAAATAAACCAGAAAATGAAATAGTATATTTTGCCGAAACTAATTTTCGCAACAAGCGAGTAAAATTTGGCATCAAAAAAGACGACCGCCGCCGCCATATGTATCTTATTGGTAAAACCGGAATGGGGAAATCAACGGCCATGGAAAATATGATTATTCAAGATATTGCCAATGGCGAAGGGGTTGCCTTGGTCGATCCTCACGGCGATTTGGCCGAAAAAATTCTTAATTACATACCATCAAATCGAATTAACGACGTTATTTATCTCAATCCGGCTGATATGAATTATCCGGTTGCTTTTAACGTTATGGAATCAGATTCGGAAGATCATAAGCACTTGATTGCGTCCGGTTTACTTGGCGTGTTTAAAAAGTTATGGGCTGATTCTTGGGGACCACGATTAGAATATTTATTAAGAAATGCCATCCTAGCCTTACTTGATTATCCCGGCAGCACTTTACTTGGCGTAATGAGAATTTTAGCTGACAAATCCTATCGAGCAAAAGTTATAACTAAAATTAAAGATCCGGTAGTCAAAGCCTTCTGGGTTGACGAGTTTTCAAAATATCCCCAGCAATTTCAAGTTGAAGCGGTCGCTCCGATTCAAAACAAAGTCGGTCAATTTCTTTCAACAGCGCTTATCAGAAATGTTGTGGGGCAGGTCAAATCTAGCTTTGATTTGCGCAAAGTCATGGACGAAAAAAAGATATTAATTATGAACCTCTCCAAGGGTCGGATCGGTGAAGACTCTTCAGCCTTGCTTGGCGCCATGATGATTACAAAAATTCAATTAGCCGCGATGAGTCGAATCGACATTGCCGAGGAACAACGCAATGATTTTTATCTTTACGTTGATGAATTTCAAAACTTTGCGACTGAATCATTTGCCAATATTCTTTCCGAGGCGAGAAAATATCGCTTAAACTTAATTATTGGCCATCAATATATTGAACAATTGGATGAAACTGTTCAGGCGGCCGTTTTTGGAAACGTCGGAACATTAATGTGCTTTCGTGTTGGTGCTGCCGATGCGGAATTTTTAACAACAGAATTTACTCCATATTTTACCGAAGAAGATTTAGTGAATCTTTCAAAATATGATGTTTATATGAGACTAATGATTGATGGCGTGGCCTCAAATCCGTTTTCAGCGACCACCCTGGCGCCATTATCAGCCCCGGAATCTCCGGCCAACCGCGAGAAGGTTATTAAGGTTTCAAGAGAGCGATTTGCGACCGCCAAAGATATCGTTGAAGAAAAAATAAGTCGGTGGAGTGGTGTTCAAGAAATTGAGCCCCAAAAAAACAGTGTAACGGAAAATAAAATTAACGCTAAAACCAATAGTACCCCAGAAGTACCAACTAGCAAAAATAATAGCCAAAGTAAAAAAAATAATAAAAATGTCTACCAGGTTGACTGCTATGAATGCGGCAAGCCAACCGAAGTAAGTTTTAAGCCCGATGGTGTGAGACCAATTTATTGTCAGGATTGTTTTCAGGGAATTAAACAGAAACTTCTAAATGGTGATACTACTGAAATAAAAATTGAAGAACAAAAAGTGCTGCCAGAGAAAGAAATTTCGCTGCAAGAAGCTCTGAGCAAGCCTTTGACTTTTTTTGATAAGAAAAAAGAGCCAGAAACTCCTGTGGCAATAAAAAAACCAAAAACTGAACGAGTCACTCCGGTTTTAGAACCTACCAAAAATCCAGAGTTAGACCCAAACCCTAAGGATAAACAGCCAGAGGAAAAATCAAAAATTATTGAGCCGGGGCAGGTTATTAAATTTTAATATTGACTTTTGGTAAAAAATTAGTTAGGCTAGAACAGTTATAATTTTTTTTATTATGAAATTAGCAATAATTGGCACTGGTTATGTTGGCCTAACAACTGGAACCTGCTTAGCTGAGTTAGGGCATGAGGTTATTTGTGTCGACAACGATCCAGTCAAACTTGAAAAACTTAAGTCAAATAAATCTCCAATCTTTGAACCAGGATTGGAAGAGCTGATTGCAAAAAATACCGCCGCTGGCAATTTAGTTTTTACCGATGACATCAGTAATACTGTCAAAAATTCAGAAGTTATTTTTATTTGTGTTAATACCCCTCCCAAACCCGATGGTCAAGCTGATTTAAAGTATGTCGAAGCGGTCGCTCGCGAAATTTCACAGTCACTTAATTCCGATTATAAAGTAATTGTTGATAAAAGCACGGTTCCGGTTAGAACGGCGGAAAAAGTTAAAGAAACATTGTTACGGTATAGCGACAAAAATGCAAAATTTGATGTGGTCTCAAACCCAGAATTTCTTAAAGAGGGAACGGCGGTTATTGATACGCTCGAACCTGATCGGATTGTCATTGGGGTTGATAACGAAGAATCAAAAGCAGTAATGCTTAAGGTCTATAAACCTCTTATTGATAAATCACCAGCACCGGTAAAAATTGTTTCAGTTAGAAGCGCCGAATTAATCAAGCACGGTGCCAATACCTTTCTGGCCACAAAAATATCTTTTGCCAATCTGATCGCTGAAGCGTGCGAAGTGGCCGGTGCTGACGCCCTTGAAGTTTTGGAAGCGATTGGCCTTGACGACCGAATTGGATCTAAATTCCTAAACCCCGGCGTTGGTTTTGGGGGAAGCTGTTTTCCAAAAGATATTTCCGCTTTCAAAAAAACCTTAGAGGTTTTAGGTATTGATCCATCATTAGTTTCAGCAATTGAATTAATAAACGAGCATGCGACCGAGCGGTTTGTCAAAAAAATTGAAAAACAATTATGGGTCTTGGATGGCAAGACCATTGGCATATTAGGTCTGGCCTTTAAACCAAATACCGATGATATCAGAAATGCCCCAGCGCTTAAGATAATTTCGAAACTTGTTGCTGACGGTGCCAAAATCAAAGCTTATGACCCCGAAGCAATGGAAAATACAAAAAAAGTATTTCCAAATCTTGAATACTGCCCTGATCCATATGAAGTCAGTAAGGGCAGTGAAGCCTTAATTGTCTGCACTGAATGGCCGGAATTCAAAAAGCTTGATCTGCAACAAATTAAATCATTAATGAAAACACCGATCATATTTGACGGCCGAAATATTTTTAATCCCAGCGACGCTTCAAAAAATGGCTTCAAATATTTTGGGATTGGCCGTTAAATAAATTATCAACAGAGGGCAGGGGATTAAATGCCTGTTTTTTGTTATACTTAGTTTATGAAAAATTTTTTCTATTCAATATCGGTTTTAACTGGAACAATCATTGGGGTAGGGCTTTTTGGTCTGCCTTATGTAACTTCAAAGCTCGGCCTTTTCCCAACCCTTGGCTATTTCGTTTTAGTTTCAATCATGATAATTACCATTCAGCTCGTATTCGGAGAAATTATCCTCAGAACCAAGGGTAGCCACCGACTTCCTGGCTACGTTGGCATCTACCTTGGTAAAAGAGCAAGAATTTTATCAATTATCAATAACTCAATTGGTCTCTATGGTGCCAACCTAGCCTATATCATTTTAGGTGGCAGTTTTTTAGCTAGCCTACTGATGCCAATCTTTGGGGCAAATCAACTAACTTACATTCTGATTTTTTTCGCCAGCGGCGCCTTTATAATTTTTCTTGGAAGCAAGGCGACCGCTAAAACAGAGCTTATTAGTCTGCTAATATTTTTTATTGCCTTGGCCGTATTAGTTATCTTTGGCTTGCCACACATCGATCATAGCAATTTTTTAACAGTTGACTATCGCTACTGGTTTTTTCCTTATGGCTTAATCCTTTTTTCCCTGGCCGGAATGTCCATTATCCCCGAAGCCCGAGAAATATTAGGCAGCCAGGGCAAGCTACTTAAGTATGTCATCATTTTTGGCACTCTGATTCCGGCGATTACTTATTTAATATTCATTTATTTGGTTTTAGGAGTTTCCGGTGCCGCCACAACCGAAGATGCCTTAAGCGGACTCGAAATTTCGTTGGGTCGAGGAATCTTAATTTTTGGCTATATCTTTGGTCTCATTGCAACTTTTACCTCCTACCTAACAATCGGCCTAACAATTAAAAAGGTTTTTTGGTACGATTTAAAATTTAATCATTTCAGTGCTTGGATTATTGCCTGCTTTGTGCCAATGATTCTATATTTTATTGGTCTTCAAAACTTTATTATTGTCACCATCCTAACGGGAGCCGTTACCATGGCCATCGATGGCACGATGGTATTTCTAGTATATTTAAGAGCTCGAAAAAAATCAGAGTTAGACCCACCCTATAAAATGAATTTGCCATCTAGCGTTATCATGGCGCTAATTGTCATGTTTCTGCTAGGTGCCGCCGTTACCCTCTGGCAAATATAAATAATTAGTGTTAAGAATCAAAAAACCCCACTTACGCGGGGTTTTTTGATCTATGTTAGAATCTTGCGATTCTATGAGGTTACATGGTTTCGTCTGAACCATCTTCTGGTTCATCGCCAGCCTCTTCAACAACTGGGGTTTCTTCAGTTGACTCTTCATCGCCTTCTTCAGGCATGTTGGTCATTTCGTCGTCGAAAATCATTTGATTTTCTCCTTTAGTTCTGGTGGTATAAACGATTTCCAAAAAATCGTAAAAAAATAGGATAACCAGAACCTTAATTATTAGTTATCACTTACATCCCTATTGTAACAAAACAGGATAAATATGTCAAGAGTAAATACCTAAACTATCCACAGTCAGTTACCCAATTAAATATTCATAATATTTAACAAAATTTGATAAAATAGGGTAATTATAATAATATACTCTTATTATGACTGGCACCGAATTAATCGAAAAATATCTTAACTTTTTTAAAGCCAGGGGGCACAAAATAATCCCCTCGGCTTCGTTAATTCCCGAAAACGACCCGACTGTTCTGTTCACCACAGCCGGTATGCATCCACTAGTGCCATACTTACTCGGCGAAAAACATCCGGCCGGCCTGAGACTTACTGATGTCCAAAAATGTATCAGAACCGGCGATATTGACGAAGTCGGCGACGATTGGCATTTAACCTTTTTTGAAATGCTAGGGAACTGGTCACTCGGGGATTATTTTAAGGATGAGGCGATCAAAATGAGTTTTAAATTTTTAACGCAGGAACTTAATATTTCTACTAATGACATTGCCGTCAGTTGTTTTATTGGCGAAGTTGAACATAAAATTCCCAAAGATGATCAATCCGCTGAAATATGGAAATCACTCGGCATTGCTGAAAAAAGAATCGCTTTCCTTGATCGTGAAGATAATTGGTGGGGCCCGGCCGGTCAAACTGGCCCGTGTGGACCAGATACCGAAATGTTCTATTGGACCGGACCTAAACCTGCCCCAGAAAATTTTGATCCTAAAAATAAATACTGGGTCGAAATCTGGAACGACGTGTTTATGCAATATAATAAAAATGCCGAGGGAAAGTATGAACCACTTCGACAAACAAATGTTGATACCGGTATGGGTGTTGAACGAACAGTCGCTATTCTAAACGGCCTAAAAAATGTCTACGAAACAAATCTTTTTTTACCAATTACAAAAAAAATTAAAAGTTTAGCCTTAGCAGAGGACGAAAAGTCGGTCAGAATTATTGCTGATCATTTACGTTCGGCCGTCTTTATTTTAGGTGACCCAAAAGGTATTGCCCCGTCAAATGTCGACCAGGGCTATGTTTTGCGTCGTTTAATTCGACGGGCGATTCGTCATGGCAAAATGATTGGCATCCATCAACAATTTACCGCCGCCATTGCTGAGATTGTCATTGATAACTATTCAACCATTTATCCAGAGTTAAATGACAATCGACATTTTGTTTTAGAACAATTGACCAACGAAGAAGCCAAGTTTAATGAAACAGTTGAGCTTGGTTTAAAACAATTTGATAAAATATCAGGTAATAAAATATCAGGGCGTGATGCCTTTATCTTGTTTACAACTTACGGTTTTCCGTTAGAAATGACCAAAGAACTAGCCGCCGAAAGGAACTTAACCGTTGATGAAAAAAGTTTTGATGAAGAATTTCTAAAACACCAAGAACTATCACGAGTCGGCGCTGAACAAAGATTTGCGGGGGGGCTTGCTGACCATTCAGCCGAAACCACGCGTTTGCATACTGCCACCCACTTGACGCTAGCGGCCTTACGCCAAGTCCTCGGTGATCATGTTTTTCAAAAAGGATCAAATATCACTAAAGAGCGTCTGCGCCTTGATTTTTCACATCCCGACAAAATGACTCCCGAACAAATTAAACAGGTTGAAGATTTGGTAAACGAACAAATTGCCAAAAAAATTCCTGTCACCTGGGAAGAAGTCAGTCTTGATGAGGCCAAAGCCCAGAAGGCGATGGGCGTTTTTGAACATAAATATACCGACCAAGTTAAAGTTTACACGATTGGCGACTTTTCTAAAGAAATCTGTGGCGGTCCACACGTCAGTAACACCGCGGAGTTAGTCCATTATAAAATTACCAAAGAAGAAGCCTCAAGCGCCGGCGTACGGCGTCTCAAGGCTGTTTTAGGCTAAAATATTGACAACCTAAACTGCTCAACACAATCGGAGGTGATGTTTTATGAACATCCGAAAACGGTTTCTGGTAACAGTGAAAGAATGCTATCACTGGGCATTGGCCCAGCGCGCAAAAAACCTGCTCAAAACCGAGCTAATGGCCATTAGTCGTGAAACTGGCGCTTATTATTACCGCCGTTGCGCCGACAGGCAAATTTGCCTTGTTCAGGGACCCACCATGGATCCAGGCACACCGCTTGAGGTGACTATTCAGGAATACCATCACCGAGCCCAGACTGACAGTTGGTTAGTAGTTACCGAAAAGGGTGAATATCAATATTCTAGCCTAGAGGCCATGATGGTCTCAGCCCAAACAATCTACGCCAAATTAAACCGTTTGGCATCATAGCACTTTATGTTTTGTCCAATTGCCGCCGTTGTTTGAGACGCCACGGCTTTTTTTATTGACAAATAGTTATATTCATTATAATATGTGAGCATTATTGACATTTTGAAACAAACTGATATAATAACATCAGTGAAAAGAGCTAAAAATTTGTTATATTTTAGGTAAAATTCTGGGCTAGCCCCAATTTTAGACTGACCCTAGAATTTTATTTTTTGACAAAATATGCCAAAAAACACCGAATCCATACCTAGCAAAGATTTTATTGAAATGAGCGGGGAAGTGCTGGAATTGTTACCAGCTGCCAGTTTCAAGGTAAAACTTGATAATGGCCATGAAATTCTGGCCCATCTGTCAGGTAAAATGAGAATGTTCAAAATTCGAATTTTGCCAGGTGACAAAGTGAAACTTCAAATGACACCATATGACCTAACTAAGGGTCGAATTACTTATCGTTTTTAAATATAAAATTATGAAGGTTAGAGCTTCCGTAAAAAAAATTTGTAAAGACTGTAAAATAGTCCGGCGTAAAAAGCGGGTTCATATTATTTGTCAAAACCCTAAGCATCGCCAAAGACAAGGATAATTTATGGCTAGAATATCTGGAGTAACAATTCCCAAAGAAAAAAGAGTTGAGATTTCTTTAACTTACATTTACGGCATTGGCCGTGTTTTAGCTAACAGAATTTTGCAGCAGGCCAAAGTTAACCCGGACAAAAGAGTTAAGGATTTGACTGACGATGAGGTTAATCGCCTGAGAGAAATTATTGATAAAAGTTACAAGGTTGAAGGTGAGTTAAAGCGTGATGTTTTAATGAATATCAAACGCCTTAAGGAAATTGACAGCTATCGTGGCAGTCGGCACGCTAAAAAATTGCCGGCCCGAGGCCAAAAGACCAAAAATAACGGCCGAACAGTTCGTGGCAATGTCCGTCGAACCATGGGCTCAGGACGAAAGCCAGCTGGCCAAAAGACCTAAAGTTTATCTATCAATATGTCTGAAGAAAAAATAACTAAAATTACCAACGAGAACGAGGAGGCTAAAGAAACCCCTAAAAGTGCTGATAAAGTTGCTGCCCCTACTCGTTCAAAAAAAAGTAAAGTAAAACGACAGGCAAGTTCTGGACGAGCTTATATTCGTGCTAGCTATAACAACACTTTAATTAGTTTTACTGACGCCACCGGTGGCGCCTTAGCCCAATGTTCAGCGGGTCAAGTTGGTTTTAAGGGTCCCAAAAAATCAACCCCTTATGCGGCCGGCATTATTGTTGCCCGAGCCGCCGAAAAGGTTAAACCTTATGGACTTAAGGAAGTCAATGTTTTTGTCAAAGGTGTTGGCGGTGGACGAGAAGCGGCAATTCGAGCGATTAACGCAAATGGCATTAATGTTTTAGGAATAACCGATATAACGCCTATTCCTCATAACGGCTGCCGACCTAAAAAACCACGACGAGTTTAATATTTTATGAGAGAAAATACCCACAAAGCATGCAGACGATTTGGCATTAAGCTTTGCCAATCAGATAAATGTCCGTTAATTAGACGAAATTATCCGCCTGGTGTTCATGGTGCCAAAAGACGAAATCGTAAGACTGAATATGGTCAACAATTGCGTGAAAAACAAATTGCCAAGGCAATTTATGGCATTATGGAGCGACAGTTTCGAAATTACTACGAAAAATCAATTGCTAAAAAAGGGGACACTGGACAAATTTTGCAGCAACTGCTTGAAACCAGACTTGATAGCTTCGTTTTTCGAATGGGCGTTTGTAAATCTCGCCGCCACGGCAGACAAATGGTCAGCCACGGTATGTTTTTAGTTAATGGAAAAAAAGTTGACATTCCTTCATATCAAGTTCAATTAAAAGATGAGGTTTCAATCCGACCAGAAAAATTAAAATTAAAAGTTTTTGCCGAGCTAGATAAAAAACTGGAAAAATACGAAACACCATCATGGATCAGTTTGGACAAAAAGATTAAAGCTGCCAAAGCTATCTCGTTGCCCCTTGGTGATGAATTAGAGAAAACTTTTAATCCTCGACTTATTGTTGAGTTTTATTCAAAATAATTAATCCCATAATTTTGGGAGGAAAAAATTTATGGAAAAAATTCCTTTGCCATCAAAAATCGAAATTACTGCCGGCAGCAAGGTCAATGAATCAATCATCAGTATTCAGCCTTGTTTCCCTGGTTATGGTACAACGCTTGGCAATGCGTTACGTCGCGTTTTGCTTTCGTCACTTCCCGGTGCGGCGGTTACGGCTTTTAAGATTAAAGGTGCTAGCCATGAATTTTCAGCTCTGCCCAATGTTAAAGAGGATTTGGTTGAAGTCGCACTAAATTTAAAACAATTAAGATTAAAAGTTTTTTCAGAGGAACCAGTAAAAATATATCTTAAAGCCAGCGGCGAAAAAAGGGTTACGGCTAAAGAAATTAAAGCCACTAGTGATGTCGAGGTTGTTAATACCGACCTGGTTATTGCCACTTTAACTGATAAAAATGCTGAGCTAGAAATTGAAATGTTGGTTACTCAAGGCAGAGGCTATGTTCCCACCGAAGCTAAGGAAAAGGATAATATTGAAAGTGATATGATTCTTATTGATTCAATTTTCACTCCGGTAAAAAATGTCGGCATTAAAATATCCAACATTCGCGTCGGTCAGATGACTAATTATGAAGATTTAATTTTAACGATTGAAACAGACGGATCAATCACTCCAAATGAAGCATTAGAAAAATCAAATCAGATTTTGATTGACCACTTCAATTTTATTGATCAGCAAGCTGCTGGCGATTTTGTACCATCGGCTAAGCTGTCGAGCGACGCTGAAGTAAGTACTGAAGAAACAACTGAAACTGATCAAGCAGCTACGGAAGATGATAAAGAAGCTAAAAAAGAAAAAAAAGTAAAAAAGGCAAAAAAGAAAGCTGATAAATAAGTATGAGACACCGCATTAAAGGTAAAATTTTAGATCGAAAGAAAGCCCCACGCGAGGCCTTGATGAGAGGTTTGGTGACAAGTATTGTTGTCTATGAAAAAATAAAAACGACTGAAGCAAAAGCAAAAGCAGTTAAACCGTTAGTTGAAAAACTTGTTACCGCTGGTAAAAAAAATAACCTAACTTCACGACGTCAATTAATGCAAGTTTTATATCACAAAAAAGCAGTTAATAAAGTTTTAGAAGTGCTTGGCCCAAGGTATCTCGATCGCAAGGGCGGTTACACCAGAATAATAAAACTTCAGCCCCGAGCGGGTGATGGCGCTAAAATGGTCCAGATTGAATTTGTATAAAAAATATGTCTACCGATAAAAAAATTATAAAAAAAATAGCCGTCAAGGCAGTCAACCCGGTGATTCACAAAATTGATGCCACTGATCAAATTGTTGGCCGACTTGCTACTAAAATCGCCATTCTATTGCGCGGTAAGGATTTGCCGACATTCCAGCGACATATTGATAGCAAAAGTTCAGTTACCGTGATTAATGCCTCAAAGCTAAAAATAAGTGGCAAGAAATTACTACAAAAAGAATATTTTCACTATTCAGGATATCCAGGTGGCTTGAAGCGAAGAGTAATGAAAGACGTTTTTAACTCTGATCCCAGCAAAATTTTGAAAATGGCAGTATGGAATATGCTACCAAAAAATAAAATGAGAGATCAAATGATCAAACGTTTAAAGATTTCTAATTAATCGATTATGGTTCGAACTAAAAAAACTGAAGAAGTGAGCGAAAAAGAAACTGACTTATCAAAAAAGAGAGTTAGACATAGTTATTTATACGCTGTTGGCCGACGAAAAACATCAGTGGCCAGAGTAAGACTTTTCAAAAAAGGTGAGGGTAAAATAACCGTCAATGAAAAAAATGTTGATGAATATTTCCCAACGCTTGAGCTCAGAGAGATAGTAAGACAACCGCTAGTGGTTGTTGGCAAGATTAAAGAATTTGATATAACAATTAAAACTACTGGCGGCGGATCGCATGGTCAGGCCGAAGCTTGTCGCCACGGTATTTCGAGAGTGTTACAATTATTCGATAAAGACCTTCGAAAAACTTTAAAACCTCACGGCTACCTCAAGCGAGACCCTCGACGCAAAGAAAGAAAGAAACCTGGTTTAAAACGAGCGCGACGTGCACCACAATGGGCAAAACGATAATATATCCAAACAGTCCCGCCGAGGCGGGACTGTTTTTTTGTGTCGACAATCAACATGGGACGAATAAATTAAAAGCTACGACGATAATTGAGCAGAGCTTTTAATTGTGATAAAATTGATAGACCTAATCCATAACACCAATTATATGTCATTTACATTACCAAACCTTCCTTACGATTTCGATGCGCTAGAACCATTTATTGACACTGAGACAATGAAAATTCACTACGAGAAGCATCACCAAACTTACGTTAATAAGTTAAATGCCACACTTGAAAACCACCAAGCTTTATTTGCTAAAAGTGTTGAAGATTTGATCTCAGACCCAGACTCCATTCCTGAAGCTATTAGAACGGCGGTTATTAATCACGGCGGGGGACACGCCAATCATTCTTTTTTTTGGCAGTTGCTTAAAAAAGATATCTCAATCAACGGCGCCATTAGTGAAGAAATAAACAGGGCCTTTGGCAATTTAGATACTTTTAAAGAAAAATTCTCTCAAGCGGCAACCTCCGTTTTTGGCAGCGGTTGGGCGTGGCTAGTTATGGATTCAGAAAAATTATCCATTATGACAACAACTAATCAGGATTCACCATTATCGTCAGGTAAAAAACCAATTATTTGTCTTGACGTTTGGGAGCATGCCTATTATCTAAAATATCAAAATCGTCGGCCGGACTATATTGAAGCATTTTTCAATATCATTAACTGGGAACAAGTAAATAAAAATTTAAGTGCCACAAAATAACTTTCCTGATTTTAAAAAATTAACATAAAAAAAGAAGCCCTATCAAGCGGATAGGGCCTTGTTACTGATAACAATGACGTCAAGGGTGGCGACACCCTTGTCTTTAATACCGAGCCATTCGGCGGCTGATTCTGAAACGTCTAGATCACGACCCTTAGTAAATGGTCCGCGATCAGTAACCTCAACAACTAAACTCCTGCCATTTTTAGGGTTTAGCACCCTAAGCTTTGTCCCCGAATGGATAATGCTTATGTGCCGCCAAAGTTAGGTCGCTGGAATGGAAAATTTTACCGTTGGCCATGGTCTTACCATCAAGCGCATACCAGCTAACAGACATCTTATGCGTCGGAGCCGCCTGAGCATCAACGCTCAAAACCGGACCATTCAACATAATGACTACCAGATAGAGGCTAATCAAGTTTCATCTCCTTTAAAGACTTTGACAAGAATAATAGCTCGGCAAAACCGAAGTTTTTTGTGAGAGCCGTTACTCTATTCAAAATATCAGTAAATCCAAAGAACGTATAATACAGTATACGCCCTTATAATCAACCTGTCAATATTTTAAACAATTACTATATTTCTGAATAATGATATAATTAAATTATGAGCCAATATTACAACCCAAAACGAAAATCTAACATATTTGATCCAAATAGCAATACTCCTTTTCGATTAAGCCGATCTAAAATTGACTTATTTTTAAATTGTCCACGGTGTTTTTATTTAGATCGAAAATTGGGTGTGGCTCAACCGCCCGGTTATCCTTTTTCGTTAAACTCGGCCGTTGATTTGCTGTTAAAAAAAGAATTCGATATCCATCGAGCCCAAGGTCGACCGCACCCAATGATGTCAGCCTATGGCATTGACGCGGTGCCTTATAACCACGAAAAAATTAATGAGTGGCGCGATGCGCTTCGTGGTGGAATTACCTATTTGGATAAAGAAAATAATTTTTTAATTACCGGCGGTATTGATGATGTTTGGATAAATAAAGCCGGGGAACTAATTATTGTTGATTATAAAGCAACTGCCAAAGATAGCGAGGTTAGCTTGGATGCCGACTGGCAAATTGGCTACAAACGACAAATGGAAATCTACCAATGGCTATTTCAAAAAAATAATTTTAAAGTTTCTAAAATCGGATACTTTGTTTATGTTAACGGCAAGACTGACGCCAAAGCTTTTGACGCTAAATTAGAATTTGACGTTAAAGTTATTCCGTACCAGGGCAATGATTCATGGATTTCTGGAACAATAAAAAAAATTCATCAATGCCTGATGACTGAAATTTTACCTCAACCGTCTCCTGACTGCGACTTTTGCGCCTATCGTAGTGCCGTAAACGAATTCGAAAATAATGAAAACTAATTATCTCGCTATTCCCTTAATAACAATTCTCACTTCGTTCACCGGTAGTTTTGTGACGAGTCAGGGCTTAGATTGGTACAAGACAATTCGAGTACCAGCCTGGACGCCAACGGGAAATGTGATTGGTGCCGTCTGGACAGTGCTGTTTATTCTAGCCACTATTTCAGCCCTAATTTTTTGGAATAGCAAAATAAGCGATAATCATCGACACTTAGTTTGCGGCTTGTTTGTTTTAAACGCGTTAGCTAATGTATCGTGGAGTGTTTTATTCTTTGGCAACCATTTAATTGGTGCTGCCGTTTGGGAGGCAGGATTACTGTCATTAATTTGTCTTGGCCTAATAATTGGCCTCTGGAAAATATCAAAAGTCGCGTCCGTCTTAATAATCCCATATGCTCTCTGGTCACTATTTGCTTCCTATTTAACATTAATTATTTTTAGATTAAATTAAACTTGAGGTGGATAAGTCAATTTTGTCGCTCAATTAAGCTACCCAGACTTCTCTTGACACCGTTTTAGGGTATGCTACACTATAGTCAAGATTGAGAGTAGGAAAGAAGTTTAAAAGGTTATCAGGTTGGTGGATGGATTGGGAAAGGGGATGAGTTTTGACCCTCTGCAAAGGGGATCAGAACTCATCCCCCAAACACCATCTCACTCAAACAAAAAAACAACAAACCAACCAAACAACCTCAACCCAACACTCCCCCCAAACTTCTCCCCCCAACAAAAACTCTCAATCTTTCCTTTTGCCTAAATGTAGGCTTTTTTTTATACCAATTTTTTAGTATAATTAACTTATGATCAAGGCCAATCTCGCCAAGAATACAACTTATTTTACCGCCGCTCTGACCTTTCAAAAAATACTGGCTTTTATTTATTTCTGGTACATTTCAAATAATCTGCTACCAGATCAGCTTGGGCAATACATTTTTGCTCTTTCATTTACTACCTTATTTTCAATTTTAATTGACCTCGGGTTATCGCCAGTTTTGACTCGTGAAGCCTCAAAAAACAATGACCAGGCCAATCACTATTTGCAAGGAGTCTTAGGATTAAAAATTCCGTTAGCAGCAATTACTATGGTTTTAGTTTGGTCGGCCATAACACTAAGTGGCAAGCCAACCGCCATTGCCGAATTAGTCTATTTGTCTAGTTTTATCATGTTGCTTGACTCATTTTCCCTAACCTTTTGGGTGATATTCCGCTCACAACAAAATTTAAAGTACGAAAGCATCGCGACTATTATAGTCCAACTGATTATTTTTGTCTTAGGCAGCTTAGCGGTTAAATACACCGGCCAAACAACTGATCTAATCTTGGCCCTCTTGGTTGCCAGTATTTTCAATTTTCTGTTTTCGGCTAGTTTAATCAAATTTAGGCTTAAATTTTCGCTTCGGCCCAAATTTAACCGTGAAATTTCACGATATTTTTTAAAGCTGATCCCGTCGTTTGCCATTGCCGGAATCTTTATAAAAATTTATAACACTTCCGATTCCGTCATGTTAGGCTATCTGGCAAATGACAAGGCCGTCGGCTTTTATGCTGTCCCCGCCAAAGTCGTTTACGCCTTTCAGCAAGTAATTCCCGCCGCGTTTGCCGCCGTCATTTTTCCCGCCTTCAGTTACTATTATACGCACTCAAAAGATCTGCTTAAAATGACTTTTGACAAAGCTTTTAAATATCTGACGTTAATTAGTTTGCCGATTACCGCCGGCCTCGTGACGCTAGCACCGCAAATAATTACTAAAATTTGGCCAACCTACTTGCCAATTTTGCCTACCTTTATGGTAATGGCTTTAGCCATTCCCTTTATTTTCTTAGCCTTCCCAACCGGCTATCTCTTAAATGCCTGTGATCACCAAAAAAATAATACCATCAACCGGGGCATCATTACGGCCCTAGCCGTAATCTTTAATTTAATTTTAATACCGGAATTTGGTTATTTTGGTGCCGGTTTAACTTTTTTTGCCACTAATTTCATCTTACTATTCCTCGATTTCTACTGGGTAAAAAAAGTTGTTCCGCTCGACTATCGATTTATCATTCAAACTTTAATAAAATCAACCACGGCGGTAGCAATAATGGTGGTCGTCGTCATATTAATAAAACCAATCTTCAATTTGCTTATCGTTTCCGCCTTTGGCGCCCTGGCGTACTTTATCGCTTTATATATTTTTAAGGGGATAACTTGGTCTGAAATAAAAACAATCGCCAAAAATCAATTCTAATGAACGAATTCAAAAAAACTTTGCTAATAACGCTAAACTTTCCACCGGCTGTTGGTGGTGAGCAGGTTTATTATTATAATTTCGCCAAGAATCTGCCCCCCGATAAAATTGTTGTTTTGTCACAAACCCAAATCAACTCAGCCACCTTTGACGATGAACAAGAATTTCCAATTATCCGCAAAAATTTAATAAATATTCCGTCCGGTCCTTGGCCGACAACAATCGCCGGTGTCATTAAACTAGCGGCCTCAGTCAAATGGCTGTCACTTATCAGTAATGTAAAAAAGCTAGTGGCTGACCATAATATTGAGCTAATTGCCTCCGGACAAATTTTGCCGCTCGGAACCCTGGCATTACTATACAAAAAAATTTATAAAGTTCCTTATATTTTTTTCGCCCACGGTCTAGATATTATGTTACCGCAACAATTTATGCGCAAGAAAAAAATATTGAAAAAAGTTATTGCCCAAGCCGATGGTATTATTGCTAATAGTCATTACACTTTTGATGAATTAGTAGCTTTAGGAGCTGATCCGAAAAAAATTATCGTTGCTTATCCTTGCCCAGCTATACTTCCGCACTTAGCCAAAACCAATGATATTTCCACCCTGATCAATCAGAACGATTTAACCGGTAAAAAAATATTACTGACCGTTGGCAGACTAGTAGAACGGAAGGGCCACGATATGGTAATTAAAGCGCTGCCGAAAATAATCGCTCAAATTCCCAATGTGATTTATTTAATTGCCGGTGATGGACCGCAAAAAAATGAGCTCAAGAGCCTGGTTGATAAGCTTGGCTTAAATACTAAGGTTAAATTTTTAGGAGCGCTGGCTTCGGAAGCAATTGCTGAGCTGTATCAAATGTGTGATTTATTTATTATGCCCAACCGTCAATTATCTAATGGTGATGTTGAAGGTTTTGGGATTGTTTTTTTAGAGGCCAATATGTTTGGTAAACCGGTTATCGGCGGTAAAAACGGTGGGGTCATTGAAGCCATCATTGATGGCAAAACTGGGCTGCTCGTAAACCCAACCAATCTTGACGAAATCGCCAATGCCTCAATTAAATTACTCAGTGATACCGCCTATGCCGAAAGACTTGGACTTCAGGGGCTCGAAAGAGCCAGCAACGAATTTGATTGGCAAATTCAGACCGCTAAAATAAAAAACTTTATTGGTAATTTATGATTGAGATCAGTGTTGTTATACCGATTTATAATGCGGCCAAGACGATTGAAAAATGTTTGGCAAGTATCTATTTGCAAACTTTTAAAAAAATTGAAATTATCATCGTTAATGATGGTTCGACCGATAATAGTTTAGAAATAGTGAAAAAATATCAGGATAAAATTACTATCATCAACCAAACTAATGGCGGCGCAGCCAAAGCCAGGAATGAAGGCGCTAAAATCGCCAAAGCGCCATTTATTATTTTCTGTGATGCCGATGTCACCATGAAACCAAAAATGTTGGCAACGATGCTACAAACATTAACTGACCACCCCAAAGCATCATATGCCTATTCATCCTTTAAATTTGGCCTAAAATCATTTGCCCTTTGGCCGTTTGATCCCGAAAAGCTTAAAAAAATGCCATATATTCACACGACTTCACTAATTCGGCGCGCTGATTTTCCCGGCTTTGATAAAAAACTACACAAATTTCAAGACTGGGATTTATGGCTGACGATGTTGGCTCGTGGCCAAAGCGGAGTTTTTATCAATCAAGAGCTTTTTACCATCGCCAGCGGCGGCACAATGAGCCAATGGTTACCGAAGTTTCTCTACCATCTGCCATTTTTGCCTGCTGTTAAAAAATATCAGACGGCCGAAAAAATAATCAAAGAAAAACATGGCTTATAAGACTAAAAAACTACTTAAACTGGAATAAAATAATATGATGCGCTTGCAAAAATATATCGCTGATTCAGGCATAACTTCGCGACGCAAAGCCGAGCAGTTAATTGTCGACGGTAAAATAAAAGTTAATGGCGAAGTTATTACTAAACTTGGCACGGTTATTGATGAGCTTAACGACACCGTTGAATATGCTGGGAAAAAAATAAATTTAAAATCCAAAAAAATTTACCTGGCCCTAAATAAACCGATTGGTTATGTTAGCTCGACTGTCAGCACTCAAGGTCAATCAGTCCTAACCTTAATAAATACCCACGAACGAATTTACCCGGTTGGTCGACTTGATAAGGATTCTTCCGGACTACTGATACTCACTAATGACGGTGAACTTGCCAATGTCATCTCGCACCCTAAAAACGGTTCGGAAAAAGAATATTTTGTTGTCTTAGACCAAGATTTAAAACCGGACGATGTCAGAAAGCTAGAACGGGGGATGATTATCGACGGCAAACGACTACGGCCGGTTAAAGTGTCTTCAATAAAAAATAGATCAGCGCGGCTGGTGTTGAAAGAAGGTGTTAATCGACAAATCAGGCGACAACTGGGAAAATTAGGATACACCGTCGTTAAATTAAAAAGAATTAGAATTGGAAAATTGGAATTAGGTGACCTGCCCGAAGGTCACTGGCGAGAAATAAAAATAACGGAACTATGATCAGTAACATTGACTTGTCCATCGTCGTCGTATCTTGGAATGTTAAAAAACTTCTGCGTGAGTGCTTGAAGTCAATTTTTGTTAGAGAAAATAAACTAAATATTGAAGTTATCGTTGTTGATAACGCCTCACACGACGGCTCAGTCGAAATGATCAAAAACGAATTCCCAGCGATCGATTTAATTCCCAACACGCACAACCTCGGCTTTGCCGCGGCCAATAATCAAGGTATTTTAAAAAGCCAAGGTCGCTACATTTTAGTCTTAAACCCTGACACCGTAATTGTTAAAGATGCCCTTAATAAAATGATCGACTTTATGGAAAAAAATTATCAGATTGGCATCGCCGGTTGCAAGCATTTAAATCCTGATTGGACGGTTCAACCATCAGTCAGACGCCTGCCCGACTTTTTGCCAATTTTTTTCATCTTTACCAAGCTAGCCAAAATTTTTCCAAATCTTCCACCCATTTACTATTATTTAGCCAAGGATTTTAATTATAAAATAACTCAGCCCATTGACCAAGTCGCCGGTTCATTTTTTATGATCAGACGCGAAGCGCTTGATGAAATTGGTTTATTTGATGAAAACTTTTTTATTTGGTTTGAAGAAGTAGATTTGTGTAAGCGGGCCAATGACGCTGGCTGGCAAGTCTGGTATTATGCTGGCGCGGAAATTATTCATTATGGCGGTCAGAGTTTTGCTCAGCAATTGGCGATAAAAAAACAACGGCAATTTTTTAAAAGTGCGTGGTATTATTTTATAAAACACGGATTTTACAATTCACGCTAGTGTAATATCGCTTTCTAAATAAATCGGATTTAATAAGCTTAAATTCCCCAAACAGGGGATTTTTGTTATTTTATGTCAATAACTTATTGTATGTCATTGCGAGCGAACGAAGTGAGCGCGGCAATCTCACAATGACAAGTGACCATTGGGATTGCTTCGTCGTTTCACTCCTCGCAATGACGAATAGGCAACTCTGGCATGTCATTGCGAGCGAACGAAGTGAACGCGGCAATCTCACATTTCCCTAATTT
The DNA here is from genome assembly GCA_028688055.1 of Patescibacteria group bacterium. GTDB lineage: Bacteria > Patescibacteriota > Patescibacteriia > Buchananbacterales > UBA6539 > JAQTYZ01. The sequence continues at coordinate 67,273 of JAQTYZ010000005.1, read as the reverse complement.
TAGCCTAAATTGTCTTACCGCTGCTAGGTATTTTCCAATATAACCTTGATAGTCATCGATTATTATGATATAATCTATAATTACGGGACAATCAGGTTTCCGTATAAATGAGGGGAAGACTCATGAAGCACGTTTCATTGTTGCCGTTCGTGGCGTTGCTGGTACTGGCGTTTTTCATGACGCTGGCTGTGGCCGAGGAAAGCAAAACCGGTATGAACTTCGTCAAGGACAAAACTGGCTACAATGTCTTGTCGGCAGAAACCGGCAAGCTAGAACCAGTGTTCTGGCGGAAGAGCTATACCCATGCGGCTTGCCCGTTCTCGGTCTATGAAAACGGACAAAAAAAATCCTACGAGGTCGAGAACTGTTTCGACACCCCGTATATGTGGGGCGTCGTAAAAGGTGATCACCTCGAATTGTTCGAGATAGCGCCCGGCGTCATGCTCGGCCTACCATTGGACAAACTGGTCCGCGACCCGCGTCAAAGTGAATGGTGGCTCGAGAATCTTCGAATCGAGCTAGACTCTAACGAAGAAATCGACAAGACGACAACTCTTCGTCAACTCCTCCAAAAACTCGTCGGGATCGAGAACAACAAATCCCATGACGGGCTGATCAGGCTCATTGCCAAGGATATGGGGGCGCCCCTGGACGAACCCAAGACGGGGTATGCCGTGCGATCCATTGTGCGACACTATACCCAGGTGGTAAGTTCGTTACTGCCACCGAAAGAAAGTGAATAGTGGGCTCACCACGATCCCACGTTCCAAACCCTTAGTAAGACCCTCAGCTGCACGCCGAGGGTCTTAAACTTTGCTTTTTTTTAAAAATTATTAGCCACAAATTATTAAAATAATCTACTTACATTAAGTCAAAAAATCAGTTCAATGCTTGACATTTTTGGAATTTTCTGATAATTTTGTATCAATAATCATACGGCGGTTTTACTGCCGGATGAAACCCATCATGTCGGTGTCCGACTAAACGTCTTACCGGCATGCCGCCTGTAGCCGCGACGAGATCGATCGTCAAAGCTTACTGGCGTAGGGAGGAGGTGATTATGCACCTTACAAACGAAAGGGGGTGATACAGCTCCACGTCGGATATCCGACGAACCCACCGCAACATCGCAGTGCAATGTCGCACTGCGCCACACTCTAAGGAGCCCCAATCATGAAACCGACGTACATCACCGCGTTACTGGCGATTCCGCTTCTGGTTTTGTTGGCGGTGGCCTCTGGCTACTTCGTGCCGACGAATGCGACGACGATTAACGCTGCGACTTCGACGAATGCGGCCGACGAGATCGTGCCGACCAACACCGCGAATCTGACGAACACCACTCCGATGACGGCCCCGGCCTTGACGATGGCCATGGCTGTGACGACTCCGACGAATCTGGCGAATCCGAGCATCGTGCCGACGAACACGGCAATGACTTCGGCCGACGCGCCTTTCAAGCTGGCTGCCGCTGAGACTGCGACTACCATAAAGGCAAATCAGGCCGATACGGTCAACGCGACCAACATCAACGGCACCGTCGACGATGCGTACGTCCGAGCGGGAACCGATCTGGAAGCGAGCGCAGCGGCCACCATTGTCGCCAATACGGCCGACTCGATCGGCACTTTCAGCGGCGTATACGCGGAGACGACGTGGCACAATCAGGCGAACCTGGTTCTGGTCGCTTAACCCACGCACAGGTGTAAAGCGGCTTAAGGCCAGCAGTATCAAGTAGGGCATAAAGCCCTACCCCCCCCCCAAGACTTCCGATCCGGAGAATCTCCTGGATCGCGCATTAACGGTGGCTCCGCCAAAGCCTTTTCAGTAACATTATGAGAGGTCCGGCGGAGCCTCTTTTTTTTGTCTTTTTGCGGTATACTGTAACTATGAGCCAGACCTTATTTGGCAAAACCTTTCAACTAACAGCACTGCTCATCATTTTAGCTGAGCTGTTTTCATTACTTAGTTATTTAATCCCAGCCCTTGGGCCGCTACTTTTTATCGTTATTATTATTACCACCGCCACCGCGGCTTTTAAAAAACTGGAATATGGTTTACTAATTGTTTTAGGTGAGCTGGTTATCGGCGGCAAAGGTTATCTTTTTTCAACTGAAATTTTTGGGCACCTTGTTTCCATCCGGATAGCGCTTTTCAGTATTACCCTGTTAGCCTGGCTGATTTTGATCATCGTCAAACTTTGGTCAACGAAAAATTTTAACAATGTCCGTTCACTGCTAGCTACTAACCGCCTAATTTCAACCGCCTATCTGCTACTATTTATCGCCATGGCCGTTGGTATTTTTAATGGCAGCCGCCATTTTAGCCCGAGCCTAGTTTATTATGACGCCAACGCCTGGCTTTTTTTGACGTTACTGGGCGTATTTTTTTATCTTGATTACAATGAAAAATTAATTTCGAACATGCTGGCGGTCATTACCGCCGGCACCGTTACTTTAGCGCTAAAAACCGTTATTTTATTAATCCTCTTCGCCCACAATTTTACCAGCCTTGGCGGAACGATATATCGTTGGATCCGTGCGACCGGCGTCGGCGAGATTACCTACGTTTCCGGCAGCGTTTTTCGAATCTTTTTCCAGTCGCAAATTTACATCTTAATTGGTCTATTTATTGTTCTGGGACTGGTATTTTTTGCCAAAAAGAATGCCCAAACCAAAAATACAATTTTATTATCATTTGGTTACGTGTATTTAATGTCCTTTAGTTTAATAATCAGCCAGTCGCGGAGTTTTTGGCTGGGTGCTATGGCCGCTTTTTTATTGTTAATTATTTTGGCCAAAGTCATTATTAAATTAAGTCTAAAAAAAATAATTGTCATTTTACTCACCACCATCATTGTTATCATCAGCCAAATTTTTTTACTGCAGATAATTTCTGGCAATTTCAGCGCTAATCCTTTAACGCAAAGATTCAGCAACCTGCCGGCTGAACCCGCCGGGTTGACTCGACTCAATGAGTTAAAACCGTTGGCCAACGCCATTACCCAACAGCCAATTTTTGGCTTTGGCTTTGGTAAAGAGTTGACTTACCAAAGCGACGACCCCAGAATTCGACAGACTAACCCTGACGGCAAATTCACCACCTACGCTTTTGAGTGGGGTTATCTGGATATTTGGTTAAAAATTGGCTTCTTGGGCCTAGCCGCTTATCTTTTTTTGATCGTGGCAATCATCAGTAAAGCCTTAAAACCCGACCACGAAAATAAAATAATTGCCATTGGTTTTATTTCGGCTTTAGTCGCCCTGACAGTCACTAATATTTTTTCACCATATTTAAACCACCCACTTGGTATCAGTTTTGTTCTGCTATCATCGGCCATATTTACCAACCAAAAAAACCGCTTAAGCTAAGGCGATTTTTTTAGCTACTCTATTTTAAAATTTGACCCAAAACTTCTCGATTACCCAAAATAAATTCGTGACTGTCCATTGGTTTTTTGCCCTCCGGTTGAATTTTGGTAAGCTCAACTCCACCGTGGCCACAGGCCACCCCAAAACCGTTGCCAACGCTAAAAGTTAAACCTGGCGCTCGATCACCAGCATCCTCTATAACCCTCAAATTTAAGATTCTTAGCCGCTTACCGCCAAAAAAAGTGTATAGACCCGGCCAAGGAGAAAAAGCTCGAAATTGACGATAAATTTCCGAAGCGGACTTTGTCCAATTAACGTGTCCAGCTTCTTTATTTATTTTATCGGTATAACTTGCCTGCGTCTCATCTTGAATCGTTTCCAGTCCTTGACCGCTTAAACATTGGTTAACTGTCCTAACCATTAATTCCGCACCGACTTTAGCCATTTTTCCAAATAAAAGCTCGGCGGTGTCCGCGGCTAAAATTTGAACTTCTTGCTGAGCCAAGATTGGACCGGCATCCATTTTAGCGGTTAATTTTATAATAGAGACGCCACTAACTTTATCACCGTTTAAAATAGCGGCCTGAATAGGCGAGGAACCGCGGTATTTTGGCAGCAGTGAAGGGTGAAGATTTAAAAAACCGCATTTTGATGCGGCCAAAACAGCATTAGGAATGATCATGCCGTAGGCGACTAAAACGGCAAGATCGAAACTATTTTGCTTAAAAAATTCCGTTAAATCTTGCCGACTATTTGGCTGAATAACCTTAATACCAACTTCCGTCGCCAACTCCTTGACCGGCGGGGGAGACATTTTATAACCGCGACCGGCTGGCTTATCAGGTTGAGTGATAACAATTTCCGGTTTTAAGTTATTTTCAATTAGGAGCCGTAAGGTTGGCAAAGCAAAATCGGGTGTACCCAAAAAAATAATTTTAGGCTCAACGCTCATATTATTTTTGTTTTTGCATGGTCTTTAGGATTTCTTGGCCACTGCTAATTTCCTTAGCCTTATCAATAAACAGCACGCCGTTAAGGTGGTCAATTTCATGTTGAATGACACGGGCGAACATACCCGTGGCCGTAAATTTAATTTTTTTGCCGGTTTGATCAAGGGCCGTTATTTTGATTTTTATTGAACGCTTAACCAGACCAAATACTTTGGGAATACTCAAACAACCTTCTTCACCCAACTCCTGACGCCATGATTTATAACTAATCTTCGGATTAATCAGAACTAAATTACCGTCTTCCGTATTAATAACCGCCAGACTGATCGACTTGCCAACTTGCGGCGCCGCCAAACCAACACCATCGGCTTGCTGCATAGTCTGGCCCATATCCAAAATGAGTTGCTGAATTTCTTGGCTTCGCAACTCTTCAGTAGTCAATGTTTTGGCCTGGGAGCGCAAAATCGGCTCGGGATAAATTTTTAGTGTTAATAATGCCATAAGTTGCTTATTATATTATATCACACTAAATAAGTCAACTAGATGGATTGTTCAATTTCCAGGATTTTACGCTCAAGTTGGCGATAACTATGCCAATCTTTTTTTTGATAAGCTTCCAGTTGCAGGGTCAAACAATGCTTCAGCTCATCAACCAAGGAATCAAAATTTTGGGGCATATTTTTATTTTTATTTGACTAAAAAAATGAAAAACCTCCAACCGCTTGGAGGGATAATTGTTCTGGAAACAATAATTATACCGCACTGGTAGAAATTGTCAAAAGTAAAAGCTATTACCGCTTGGGGATAAATTGACAGTACCAACAATTTAAGATAAATTACCAATAATATCGTTAACTACATGAGGGAGGGCTCGACATGATCGTTGCCGCACTTGAATTTTTTGCCGCGGGCATTCTGTTTTATCTGGCCATCGGCCTGCGTCTAGCGATCGGAATTTGGGTGGAGTGGCGAGGTTGGCGTTCCTTACTTAAAGACGTCATCTTACTGCCGTTTTGTTACATCCTAACGGCGGTAGCCATGGCACGTGGTGCCAAGGAGAAGTCATAGATGTTGTACTATCTCGGAATCGCCATCGTTGTCGTATTGGCCCTAATTGGGCTAGTTGTGACTGTTGGAGGCTTATGCTTTATAGTCCTCCTCTGCCTAACCAATGACATCGAAGACTTTGATGTCAACACCTGGGAGCTGTAATATACCAATCAGCTCTTTTTTTTATACTCTTGGTTCTGATATAATCAAGCTATGCCAACCAATCAAGGCTTCCAAAATTTTAATGATATTTTAAGCCAAAAAAAAACGGCTAAAGCCCCAGCTTATCAATGGCAAGATTTAGCTCTTAAGGTGATCACTGATCTTGGCATCCCGGCGGCAAAAAGAAACTCAGTTTTTTCAGTCTGCAAAAAATACGACAAAATTTTCATCGAAAAATGCTTAAACGAAACTAAGGAGCTTTGCCAAACCGGCGAACCATGGCGCTATTTTTTTAAAGTAGTCGCCAGTTTGGGCAACAAAAAAAACGACCCGGCGGCCGCGACTAAATAAACAAATCAACTAAACCGGCTTATAGCTTAAAACTGCATAACCGACACCAAAGGGACTTTCATAGGAAAGCAATTCTGGCTTCATATTCATCTCCTTGATAATTCCCAAAAAAATTATTATTGATCGAATGCCACAAACTTCCGCTTCTTTGACGGCCGCTGGATCAATCTTCAAAAAACCATCGACATCTTTTTTCCTCAACATTTCAACAATTTTTTTGTCAAAATCTTTCGCTTTCGCCAAATAACCAGCTGGTGCTGTTTTTGATAATTTGTGAGACAAATCAGCCGAGGCAATCACGGCAAAGCGTTTATTTATTTTTGACAGTTGTTGATACAAAAAATCGCCAAATTCAAAATGTTGTTGATAATCCAAATTCGAATAGGTCACCGGAATAATCGGCAGACTTTTAAGATGTTTAGTTAAAAAATACAAAGGAACTGAAAAACCGTGATCAATATTTTCTTCACTGGTCAGGACAATCGGCACTTTGTCATTACTCTCGTCGGCAGCTCTGATCTGTTGAATTGACATATAATCACTATGAAAGCTCAATTCCAAACCAAAATCACCAAAGTCTTTAAAATTAGCTTTATAATCTGAACATAAATTAATATTAAAAGCGTCATTCAAAACATTGCCGTGCGGCGAGATGATTAAAATACTATCAGGCTTTGCCGCATACAAATCTTGTTCCAAAGCTTTAAAAGCCGCTTGGGTTTTAGCTAATTTTTTAACATGGTCTTTGCCAATTTCCGGTATCAGCACCGGCGGATGTGGCAAAATACCTGCAAAAACTAAAGGCATAAATAATTCTATTCAATATTATCGCCGAGCGGATGTAATGCCACCGTTGACGAAGAAGTTACAATAATATTATCCCATTTATAGCCAAATTTAGCAAACGCATCAGCGGTCATAATCCAGCGTCTGGTACCATTGGAAATGACATAAACCTTCGGGTCACCATTAGCCTGAATTAACTCACCATCACGAAATAGTACCGGATTGCCAGTTTGGTATTTATCTAACTCTTGGGTGCTAACAGTTGTTAAAACCCGATTTTTAAAATTGACAATCATAATGTCATAAGCAGTGACTGGATGTTTAATGCCATTTTCTACAAAATAAACCCCGCCAGTTATTTTATCCTGCAACAACGCGCCGACCGGGTAAGCACTCTCTAAGGTAATTTCTGTACCATAGAAGTAAGCCGCTAAATCGCTGTCTGTCACCGCCTCAACTTCAGCCCAATTAAAACCAATATTACGGAAAACTTCTTCCGAAGCGATATGTCTTAACTCATCATCAACCAACAAAAACACTTGTCCGTCGGGACGCTTAAGCAAAGAATAATTAGTGAATTTAATAGCCGGGCCAACTTCATATTTTTCTAAATCGGCCAGATTAACAGTGACAATCTTTTTTGGATCAAACCTAGATAGCAAAACTGACCAGGAAGCGATTGGCCGACGCGTGCCATACTGAACCAGCCAAACCGCTGGATCGCCACTAGCTTTAATTAAAGAACCGTCGGGAAAATCCTTGCCCCAAAAATTCTGCCAGATCTGCCAAAAATGACGATTACCTGATTCGTGCGGCGTATAATTATAAAGTGAGGCCGTGGCCTGATTAGCCGGTGAAATTGTAAAACCATCAATGTTATAGGTCTGATTGGGCCTAAAATACCAATCTGATGGATTATTAAAGTACTGTCGAAACTGCCACGCTGCAGCATCAACTTGCTTGCCAAAGCCGAAGGCCTTAGGATTACAAACGCCATTATCGGGACAACGATAACCCATCGCCTTATTAAGCTGATTTTGCGTCGGAATTGGCGAGGTAACTAAACTCTGTTCCTTTTGCAAGGTGGCTAAAAGCAATTTTGGACTAATCCGACTCTCTTGAGAAGCATTCCAGATTATTTCCGCGGCGGTTTTGTCATTACCTTCATAATCAGGCAAAGTCAGCCTAGCTAAAGCGCTGCCATTGTCAGCCAAAAAATTCTGAATACCCTGAAGTGATAGGGAAGTAAAATCAGTCGCTTCATCATCACTGATAATAAAATGTGGATTAAAATAAAATTCCGCTTTGGCACCAAATGGGTAAAGCGAAAAAAATAGGAACAACAAAAAAATAAACCTCTTCAATTTCATCGGTATAATATTGATTATTATCTTGATTATAGCATTATTTGATGATACAATTCAATTATGACAAGCTGAGTTTTTTATTGTCTTAAACATTGATGAAACGGCAAACCAAACGAGGAGTGAGGCAACCACTATAAAAAATGCCAATCATTTTAATTTTGGTGCCGCCCGCAAAAACTTTAAACTGCTAATTAATTAAATCAACTTGTTTAGTAGCGATTTAGGAACCGACGGATCGAGGTATCGACCCCTAAAAACATTTAACTTTAATAATTATGCGTGATCATTCATCGCGCCGTTACAATAAGTCAAAGGTCACAAGATTCACGTCCAAAAGCCAATTTAAAGCGACCGGACCACAAAAGGTTCAGCGATTTAGAGCCAGTGCCTTACCACCTAAATTAAATCACGATGGAAAAAGTTGAAATTTTGGGTGTTCAGATTGATAACCTGTCCCTGCAAGAAGTGCTAGAACAAGCTGATCGTTTTATCAATTCGGAAAACCAGCACTACGTTGTCACGGCTAATCCGGAATTTCTAGTCGCTGCTGAACATGATTCACATTTTAAAGAAATTTTAAACTACTCCGATATTGCGGTGGCCGACGGCGTGGGTCTGATTAAAGCGGCAAAATTTCAAGGCCAAAATCTTCAACGCGTTACCGGCGTTGATTTAGTTTGGAGCTTGGCTGAACTCGCTGAACAAAAAAATTACTCGGTGTATTTATTAGGCGCCTGGGAAGGTGTCGCCCAAGCCGCCGCTGATGTCTTAACAGAAAATTTTCCCAATTTAAATGTCAGCGGGGCTGACGACGGCGGTGTTATTATTGATCCAACTGAAATCAACCAAAAACTTATTAATCAAATTAATTTTGCTAAGCCACAAATTTTATTTGTCGCCTTTGGACAAGTTAAGCAGGAAAAATGGATTTTTTATAATTTAGACCGCTTGCCTTCAGTCAGGCTGGCCATCGGAGTTGGGGGAGCGTTTGATTATATTTCCGGATCAATCTTACGAGCACCAGCCTGGATGCAAAAAATCGGTCTGGAATGGCTATTTCGGCTTATCAATGAACCAAACCGCTGGCCCAGAATTTGCACTGCCGTTTTTGTCTTTCCTTTTTTGATTATAAAAAAAAGGCTGCTTAACGCAGGCCTCAGAAAAAATCGTGACAAAGATCGCTAGCTAGCAGTCACCGAGACTACCGGTCTCCAACATTATTCGGTATCTATGAGCCATAGGCTCTTCAGTGACACAACTAAACAGTCGGCTATCACCGTGACGCTCCCAGCTAATTAGCTGAGTATGTCGCTTGCCCTTACCGGGAAAATCGAGACGATGCACTCGTATTGCACCATCGCCCCTAATACTTGCATCAATGATGGCACCGAAAATTTCTTCCTCCACTCTCAGCGGCTTAGCCTCTTTAGGCAAAAAACCATTTGCATCAGGACTAAATCTCGGTGCGTTTTCCCAGGCTTTTTGAATATCTAGACTCATAACGCCAGTGATTTTTTTCAAGCTGCTGGCCCTCCTTTGACCACGACGGCAGTTTACGTGTAAAATCACCTTATGTCAACCTCAACCAAAATCAAAACTCGCTTCGCCCCTAGCCCAACCGGCTTTTTACATGTCGGTGGTCTTCGAACGGCTTTATACAATTACCTTTTTGCCAAACAAAACGACGGTGAATTTATGCTCCGAATTGAAGATACTGACCAGTCACGAAAAGTCGAGGGCGCGATTGAAAACCTCAAAGACGTCCTGGCTCGTTTTAACCTCAATTGGGATAATCAACCAATGATCCAGTCGGAACGATTAAAAAAATATCGTGATATGGCCGAAGTTTTAATTAAAGAAGATAAGGCCTATTATTGTTTTTGCACAACCGAAAGATTAGAACAACTCCGCAGTCAACAAATCCAACGAAAATTACCGCCGATGTATGACGGTCAATGCCGAAATCTATCATCAGACGAATGTAGCGAAAGAATTAAAAAAGGGGAACCTCATGTAATTCGTTTTAAAATGCCTAAAACCGGCAACACGGAGTTTGTCGACATTGTCAGAGGCAAGGTCAATTTTGATAATAAAATATTAGATGATCAAGTTATCATCAAATCGGACGGTTTTCCGACGTATCATTTGGCTTCAGTTGTGGATGACCATGAAATGAGTATTAGCCATGTTATCCGTGGTGAGGAGTGGCTATCTTCAACGCCAAAACATATTTTGCTTTACCAAGCTTTTGGCTGGGACTCCCCGCAGTTCGCCCATTTGCCACTGCTGTTAAATCCTGACAAATCAAAACTATCAAAACGCCAAGGCGATGTTGCCGTTGAAGATTATTTAACTCAGGGTTATTTGCCTGAAGCACTCTTAAATTTTGTTTTGCTGTTAGGCTGGAATCCTGGCGATAATGAAGAAATATTTGATCTGACAACAATGGCTAAAACTTTTGACCTCCAGCGCGTCCATAAATCCGGGGCGGTCTTTAATATTGCCAAACTCGATTGGCTCAACAGTCATTACATTAAACTGCTAACCCCAAAAAAATTAGCCGAGTTGTCGTTACCATTTTATGAGAAAGCTAATATTAAAACTAAAAAATTTGATTTAGAAAAAATTGTTTTAACGGAACAGCCAAGAATTAAAAAACTTAGTGAACTGCCAGAGGCGACCGGCTTTTTCTTTGCCAACCCTAATTATGATCCCGGCTTGCTCATTTGGAAAAAAACCAAGCCCCAACACATTATGGTTAACCTTAAATTACTGATTGATATTCTTGAACCAATAAAAATTGACGACTGGACTGCCGCCAAAATTGAAAAAATTATTAAAGCCAAAATTACTGAAAATAATATTGGCACCGGTGACGTGCTCTGGCCGATGCGCGTCGCGCTTTCCGGCCGGAAAGCATCACCAGGACCGTTTGAGATTGCTGACGCGCTCGGTCAAGCAGTTTCCTTACAAAGGCTTAAAACGGCCATAGCGCTATTAGAAAAATAGCGCTTAAGTATGGTATAATTCAGTTAATGGCTAAAAATAAAAATCAAAAAGTGAGGCGAATAAAAATATTAGTTGTTTGCCTAATATTTAGCTTTGGCATAGCTAATTTTTTTGCTATTCCCTTAAAAGCCGACGACGACGTCAGTTCATTAAATCATAAAATTACCGACCAAAAATCGAGAATTGATGAACTACAAAAAGAAATTGATGCTTATCAAAAACAAATTCAGGCCAAGCAACAAGAAGCCAAATCCCTGCAGAATCAACTTGCCATTCTCGACAACCAAATCGCCAAAGTTAATTTAGATATCGAAGAAACTCAAATAAAAATCAACCAAACAAACTTAGAAATTCAAAAATTAAATTTAGAAATTAAGGATACTGAAAAAAATATTTTCGACAGTAAAACTAAAATAGGGGAGTACCTCCGCTTGATTTATCGGGATGATCAGGTTAGTTACCTCGAAATTTTATTAAATAACCATTCTTTTTCCGATTTTTTCGATCAGGTTAAATATACCGAGCAGGTTCATAATGACATAAAAGATAATTTAGATAAGCTGAAAATGGATAAAAACCAGCTTGAAATCCAAAAATCCAATTGGCAATCCAAATCTGAAGAGGAAAATAAACTCAAAGATCAGCTTCAACAACAAAAGGCCGGCCTCGACGAACGCAAAACCGCCCAACAAGTCTTATATTCTCAAACCAGGCTGACGCAAAAACAGTACCAATCTTATGCTTACCAACTTCAACTTGAACAACAACAAGCCAACGCCGACATTATTAGCGCCGAAAAAAAACTCCGGCAAAAACTAGAGGAACAGCAAAATGCCTCTAAATTTGGCAGTCTTGGGCCAGCCAGGCTTACTTGGCCAGTCGGTCCAGGCAAAGGGATAAGTACCTATTTTCATGATCCCGACTATCCATTTCGCTATTTATTTGAACATCCCGGTCTCGATATCAGGGTACCTCAAGGAACTCCAATTAAAGCGCCAGAATCTGGCTATGTTGGCAAAGTCAATTTTAAAGGTGACAAGAGTTATGCGTATTTAATGATCCTTCATAGCGACGGCTTATCAACGGTGTTTGGACATATTTCAACCGTTTATGTCAAAGAAGACGAATATGTCACTAAAGGACAAATGATTGCTTTAACCGGGGCAACACCAGGCACTATTGGCGCCGGGCCATACACTACCGGACCACATCTTCACTTTGAGGTTCGCCTCAATGGCATACCGGTAAATCCTCTAGAATATTTACCGACTTACTAAACTAATGAATAAATGGCAACATTATTTTTAAAGTATTAATATTGGCAAGAGTTGTAAGAATTTCTAGAACCAACCGTCTTATACTGTAAGAGCAAAAGATTAATAACTAATAAAAAATATGCTCAAAAAAACTTTATTTTCGCTGGCGTTTTTGGCCTTAGCGCTGTCAACAGTGCTACCGGCCGCCGCCACTGAATCATCAGCTGTCGGTCAAATTGTAAAGGTGACTGACCGTCCCACTCTTTATTACGTCGCGGCTGACGGAAAAAAATATATTTTTCCGAATGAAAAAATATTCCGAACCTGGTTTTCGGGATTCAAAAATGTTGTAACTGTTAGTGTCGAAGAACTAGCGACGGTACCATTAGGAGGTAATGTCCTATATCGGCCGGGGATTGTTTTAGTTAAATCAACTGACAACCCAAATGTCTTTGCAGTTAGTAAAGATGGGGTATTAAGATGGCTAAAAAATGAAGTAGTTGCTAAGCATTTATATGGTGATAATTGGAATAAGCTTGTCGACGATTTACCCGGAAGCTTAATTAGTCAATATAAGGTTGGCGCTCCTATTGATAACGATGATGATTATGATGCTGATTCTGAAGCCAACGACACCCAAACCATTGATGAAAATCATGGCTTGAAGCTAGGTCAGATACATCAAATTGCCGAAACCGTACGCTGTCGAGTCATTGAAAAAGTAGCGGAAAAATTTGATGAAAAACACCAAAGAGTTGGACCGTTTGAAAAAATTCTTGAGCGATTCTGTGATAAGTCAAACAATAACGATTTTACGGCTCCAACAATATTGAATATCACTTCCACCGCCTCAACCACATCAGCTGTCATCAACTGGAACACTAACGAAAGCAGTAATAGCCGTGTCAGATATTCAAATGAACATCTCGCAACGGCCTCAAGCACCAACTCCGTGCTTGATACTACCTTGGTTACAGTACACTCGCTGCAACTAAGTAGTCTGAACGCAAGCTCAACTTACTATTTCCTAGTTGAATCAACTGATTCCAATGGAAATATGGCAACCTCAAGCGAACAAATGTTTGCCACGTTGTAACCAAAAATAATTAAAAAACCCCTGAATTTTCAGGGGTTTTTTAATTATTTAAGCATATTGACAATAAATAGGTATGTGTTAATATTTAGATAGTTACCTAAATATCTAAATTAATCTTAGTCACTAAACAACAGGGGATATGACCTTAAGTACAACCCTTAACGCTTTAGCTGATCCGACGCGCCGAAAAATAATTCAGCTCTTAAAGAAAAAAGATTTACCCGCCGGGGAAATTGCAAAAAATTTTACCATGACTTTACCTTCGCTATCCCATCATTTAAATATTCTAAAAATGGCGAACTTGGTTAGTAGTAGGCGAGCTGGCCAAAATATTATTTATTCTTTGAATTTATCGGTGGTTGATGAAATCATCGGTGAATTATATGGAATAATCGGTAAGGGTGTTAAAAAAAATAAATAATAATAATAATATGAATAAACTTAATTTTACCCTTAAAACTGAGCTAATACCGATAACCCTGATTATTTTATCATTTATAGTGGCAGGCTATTTTTATCCGGTGCTACCAGACAAGATTCCGACGCATTGGAATTTTTCAGGGCAAATTGACCAATACTCAAATAAAACATTCGGCATTTTTTTAATACCAGTTTTAAATTTAATTATGTACCTTTTTTTCCTCACCCTACCAGCTATTGATCCAAAAAAAGAACGATACGCTGAATTTCAGAATGTCTACCACATCGTTAAAAGTATAATTATCATATTTATGACTGGTGTTTACGCGCTGATAATTATAACTTCACTCGGTTATAATGTTCCAGTAAACACCATCATGCCAAGTGCCGTTGGTCTAATGTTTATGATCATGGGAAATTATATGGGCAAAATAAAACCCAATTGGTTCATTGGCATCAAAACACCATGGACATTATCCAGTGAGGATAACTGGAATAAAACTCACCGACTTGGTGGTAAAATGTTTGTTGTTAGCGGTATCATTCTAATAGTCAGTGCCACATTACAATCCTCGGCGCAAGTAACCCTAATTCTATTTATGACCGCCATTATAATGGCTGGACTATTTCCTTTAATCTATTCATATTTGATATTTAAAAATCAAAAATAAAGTTAACAAAAAGAAAGGCTCGGGGGTATTATACCTCGAGCCTATTTTTTTTACCGGATTATGCCTGATGCATTTTGAGCGACCTCAGAGTTTAGAATATCAAGTATTCTAACAATAAGTTCAATCAAACGATCGGCAATCTCCGGGAGAAACATTCTGAACACAATAATGGCGACTGCGAGAGTCAAACCAACCCTTAGGGCGTAAAACATATAAATGAATTATGAATAATTGGTTGGGCTAACTACACCAGCCGACAACTGGTATTGTGACAGTTTCACATTTGCCCTCCCTTAACTAGTGGCAGAAACCGCCAGGTAGGGAAGGGCAACTTATTTTAAAGATCAAATAGGCAAACACTCCAGATTAAAATATTTTAGAAATAATGTCAAGGAAAATTAAATTAGTAAACTCGTTTAAAACGAAACTAAACAAAAAAAATTAAGCAACTGCTTAAGGGGGAAGTATGTAATAACAAGATTTTTTAGGTTATACTGCGTCGCACAATATATCTTAAGCGACGCAAGAGGACTTACATTTATTCAATAACTACAACAGCCCAAATACTATAATTACAACCAATAAACTTCTAAAATACTACTAAACAAGCTAGCTTGGTCAGATTTAATGTTTAATTTTACCCTCTAAGCAAGCTACAGATCAAAAAAAAATAACCAAGATGATTTGGTACCATAAAATAAAACAAAACAAGCCTAACGGCCGCTAATTCTAACTAAAACAAATTTTATAATTATTAGTACAATTACCACTGGGTGTCATGACTAAAATATTTTAACTATATTGCTTCCCTTTTTTACACCGGACACTTCCCTCTTACTATATTTTGCGACACAAAAGATATCCACAGTTACTGATAAAATATTTTGTCACCATACCGAACGTCAATATAGTGAAGTAAAGTTTTGTCACTAACTTTATTATTTAAAACTAAGTACAAAGAATCCAGCTGCTCTAGGGCTTTGCCTTGTGCATCAAATTTAACTTGCCAACCATCATTTACCAACAAATCTAATTCCGAGGTAATTAAATTTAGAGTATAGCTTGTTGGAGTAAATCCTCCCCTTTTTTTCACAGCACTGTCGATTGCTAGTATAAAATCCAATTTTCCTTTTTCAATTACCTCCGAACCGATTCTGATCTTCGATAAATTATCAATCATAATAGTGGGATAGCTATCTGAATCTGATTTTAGTCTTACGACCTGAGTATTATTGCCACCATTTTCAATGACAACATCAGTGGTGTCTTCAATTTTAATTGCAACACCCGAGTCATCTAAATAATATTTGATTCCGTTACTAATCAAAATGGCGCTAACCGCCTTATTATTTATACTAATATCCAAAGTATCCGGAAATGTCTTAGCGACAGCGATTGAATAAACAGACTCAATGGCTGTCGCTGATTTTGCTAATTTATTCTTGTTAAAAAAAATTAAACTATGTTCATCAAAAATAAAAAATCTTCTACTATCCATCTCCGCTTGAGCCATATTTCTTATTTCATTTATTTCCGATTCGGAGCCGCCACTAATGTTAATATTTTTTATTCTTAAAAAAAATGACAAAATAATTAACAATATAAGAGGGCTGACCACTCCAAAAAATATCACCATTTTTCGACGGCCTTTGCTACCATTTACCTTCGCTGGAAAAAAAGGATTCTGAAAATTTTTTTTATTATAGTCTCTTTTTTTTCTCACAAAAAATTAAATATTATACCTTTTCCGCGCTTCATTAATTAACATCTCAATAAAATCTGGAAAAGCGATATCCATCGTTCTTGCTTCATCAGGAACCAAACTTACCGAAGTCATACCAGGAATTGTATTAATCTCAAGAAAGAAAATATCGTTGGCACTTTCATCAAAAATAAAATCAACCCGGGCTAAATCTCTGCATTCTAGGGCTTTAAATATTGTTATTGCGTCAGTTTCAACTTTGTTTTTGATAGCTGCTGGAATTTTGGCTGGACAAATATGGGTGCTGCCACCAGCATCATATTTTGCCTTATAATCATAAAAAGGAGAAATATTAGGGATAATTTCAACGATTGGCAAAGCGGTTGGTGGATTATTGCCAAAGACACCAACGGTTAACTCCCTGCCTTTAATATAAGCCTCAATCATTATCTTATCACCAAAGCTAAAAGCTTCATTAACACCTTTAATTAATTCATCGGCTGAATTGGCGATTGAAATACCAACCGACGAACCAAGCTCAGCCGGTTTTATAACTACGGGGAATGGCATAACGTCAGTAACTTTATTGACCAAAAAATCTTTGCTACTACTAAAAACCAAATCATTAGGAACATTTAACCCAGCCTGCTTGGCAATAATTTTAGCTTTAGGCTTATCCATCGCTAGCGCACTGGCTAATGATCCAGAAAATATATAAGGGATATTAAATAATTCAAAAAATCCCTGAAGTTTACCGTCTTCACCATAATTACCATGAATCAACGGAAACATCAGATCAATTTTAGTATCAGCCAATGAAGGCTCAACCAAGGGCCGTAGAGTCTGATCGGTATCACCGCTAACGACTAACGCTTGTGACTGTTTAATTGAAATTGCATCTTCTTTGGCGTCGCCAGATTGGAGCGACAAATACTTGCGCGCCTTATCCCCCATTATCCAAGAATTTTGTTTCGTCACCGCCATCGGAACAAAATCTATTTCCTTTTCTTCCAGGGCCTTGATAACCGACCTGGCTGAAGCTAGGGACACTTCATGCTCCTTGGATGGTCCGCCAAAGATAACACCAATTCTAATTTTTTTATTATTCATAAAATTATTTTATTATTCTAGTCAGGATCGGATTAATACGTGTTACAACTTCATAATTAATCGTGCCATTTTTTTTGGCCATTTGGTCAGCACTCTCTCCCCCGCCCAACAAAATTACTTCATCACCAGGTTTTACATTTTTTACTTTTGTCACATCGGCCATTGATAAATTCATACAAATTCTGCCAACAATAGGGCATTTAATATTTTTAATAATTACGACGCCTTGATTCGATAATTTTCGGTCATACCCCTCCCAATAGCCAACCCCGATAATCGCTAACTTCATTTTCTTTCCGGCGGTATATGTACAACCATAGCCAATTTTACTACCCACCGGAATTTCTTTAACTTGAATAATTTTAGTTTTCCATTCAAGCGCGGGTTGCAATTTAAAATTTGGGTGTTTCCTCATTATTTTTTTCCTAATCTGATCAGATGGCCACAAACCATAAAGTACCAGCCCGAGTCTAACTAAATTAAAATGTGACTCCGGCCTAACCAATGTGGCCGCACTGCAGGCGAAATGTTTTAAAGGAATATTAATTTTATTTTTCTTCAATTCGACTAAAATGCTACGAAAAATATTAACCTGAAATTTTGTGTATTTTTCATTTTCTTCCGCCGCTGAAAAATGACTATAAATACCTCTAATTTTTAGATTACTTAAACCGCTAACTTTTCGTACAAAACTAACAGTTTCCTTTGGCAAAATGCCAATTCGCGCGGCCCCCGTATCAATTTTTATATGAACCTTAGCAAGCTGTTTTAATTTACCAGCCAGCCTGTTTATTTGTTGGGCGGTCTCAAAATCATAAATCGGCAAATCAATCTTAGCTTTAATGCCCTGCTTGAGTAAATCATTCTCAACGTAGCTAAGAGCGAGGATATTATTTTTTATTTTCATCCGACGTAAAAAAAGTGCTTCCGATAAATCAACTACGCCAAGCCAATTTACCTCGTTTGAAATAATCGTTGCGACTTCAGCCGAGCCATGGCCATAAGCATTACTTTTAATAATCGGCATCACTTCAACATTATTTCCAACTAACCGCTTAAACAGCCTAAGATTATGCAAAATCGCAGAACGTGAAATTTCAACCCATGATAGATACATTATATTTGGCTAAATTTAGTACTTTTATAATAAATAGCATTGACATAACTTAATTAATATGGTATATTTAAATGTTATCCACAACTTGGGGTTGATGGATAAAAACAACAATGGCAACCCAAGGAGGGAAAAAGCCATGACAGTGATTATAGACAGCACCGGGCAGGTACACGTCGCAAAGAGCTTCTCAGAAGCACTCAAAGAGGTTGAAGAAGCTCGCAGCGAAGCCGCAAAAAAATAGCGGCAAACCCCAAACATCACGCGGCACGTCGAACACCAATCGACGTGCCGCAAATCTTTTTACTTTAAATTTTCAAGTTTCGCAAAACCACAAAATTTCTGTAACGCCTTAGGAATATCCACACTACCATCTTGATTCTGGAACTGTTCCAAAATTGCCGGCACCAATCGACTTGTTGCTAAACCCGACGCATTAAGTGTACTAACAAATTCGTTTTTTCCCGTTAGACTATTTTTATATCTGATATTGCCGCGTCTCGCTTGATAATCCAAGGCATTGGAGACACTACTGACTTCCTTATAGATCCCCATTGATGGGATCCAAACTTCAATATCAATGGTTTTGGCCATGGCGGCACTCGCATCACCAGCCGCTAATTGAACCGTCTGAAAATGAAGACCAAGACCGTCAACTAAAGCTTCCGCATTCTTGGTTAACTCGTCAAAAGCTGCCCACGAATCCTGCGGCTTAGTAAATTGAAACATTTCAATTTTATTAAACTGATGGCCGCGAATCATCCCCCGCTCTTCTTTGCGATAACTGCCAGCTTCACGACGGAAACAAGCGGAGTAAGCATAATATTTTAACGGCAACAATTTTTCGTCCAAAACTTCATCACGATGATAGTTGCCCAACATCATTTCACTCGTTGCATTCAAACACAATTTATCTTGCGTCCAATAAAGATCATCTCTAAATTTTGGCAGGTGCCCCGAAGTATAAGCCGATTCCTCAGTCAAAAGAAACGGGGGCAAAATAAATATATAATTATTGTTGCGATGGAACTCAATGAAGTAATTCAAAAGCGCCCACTCTAACAATGCTCCTTGATCACGATAAATCCAAAAACCGTTACCTGACATTTTAACGCCGCGGTCATAATCAATTACGTCAAGACTGGTTGCTAATTCGACGTGATCTTTTGGCTCAAACTTAAAGCTCGGTTTTTTACCGAATGTTTTTAAAACTTTATTATTTTCCTTACCGCCGGCTAAAACATCATCGGCCGGAATATTTGGCAGTTCTGAAATTCGATCACGCAATTCAAGCTCGACTGTTCGAATCTTATCATCTAAAACTTTAATTTCCTCACCAATCCGCTTCATATTCAAAATCGTTTCATCATCAGGTTTAGTTTTCGAAAATTTATTCCTTTCCGCTTTTAAGGTTTCTGATTGGAGCAATAGCGTTTTGCGTTTCTCGTCAATCTCTAATATTTCATCCAAATTAATTTTGGCCGCTGCCATTCGCTTTAACAACGCTTTTTTAACCTCCTCCTTGTGCTCTCTAATTTTATTTATGTCCAACATATTATTTACTCTCTAAATTTTGATGATTTATAGATTTCAGGTTTAAAAGACACACCGCGCACTACTTCAATTTCCGGATAAATTTCACCTAAATATCGGTCGTAACTATTTTGGTCATAGCCCAAACAAATCACATCGGGTTTTTCTTCGCCAACTATTCGATACGGATTATCTTCATATCCCAAGACAACTTTATCAGCAACATCTTTTTGTTCTAAGTTAGACTTTCTGGCATTCTCGTTATTTTTTGGTCTCTGACCCTTCAACTTTTCGACGTTAACATCTCGAGCGACCACCACAATTAAGTAATCACCATACTTCCTCGCTTGTTTAAATAAATTCAAATGGCCCGGATGCAGGATGTCAAATGTCCCAAAAACCATCACTTTTTTCATCGTTAATCGTTTAGTTTAGCAGCTTCTCTAACCTTTTCATTACCAAAAAAATATAACACAAATAGCGCAATAATTGTCGCCAACGCGGCCGCTGAGTAATAACCAATTCCACAAGCCAAGCCGATTGATGAAACAATCCAAATCGTGGCCGCCGTGGTTACTCCCTTAATATGTCCTTGCCCGTGGATAATTAAACCGGCTCCCAAAAAACCAATGCCAGTAATAACGCCGGAGGCAATCTTAGCCTGATCGGCTTCAAAAACAATCGAGACTAACATTATTAAAGCCGAGCCTAAGCCAACTAAAATATTGGTTCTCAAACCAGCTTCCTTGTGGCGTAATTCACGCTCAATTCCAACCAAACCAGACAAAACCGCGGCGATGAGCAATCTAAAAAAAATAGTTGAAAGTGGTAACATATTTTTATTTTTCCGGACGCAGTAATGGAAATAATACTACGTCTCTTAAATTATCTTGTTTACATAATAATGCCAACATTCGATCAATACCCATACCCCAGCCGGAAATCGGTGGCGCCCCATGTTCAAGCGCCTTAACGTATTCATCGTCTTTACCGTGAGCCTCCATGTCACCGGCTGACTTAACTTTGGCCTGATGTTCAAAACGCTGCTTTTGGTCAACGGGATCAACTAACTCAGAATATGCGTTAACAACTTCCCAGGTATTAACTAACAACTGAAACCGATCAACAATTTCCGGATTATCATCATTTCGTCTTGCTAGCGGTGAAATGTCAATGGGATGATTAATGACAAAAGTAGGCTTAATAATTTTATTTCGAGAAACCTCTTTATAAAGCGCATCAATTAAATTACCACGACCGAGTTTTGACGCATCATCAATTTTAATTTTTTTAGCTTTAATTTCTTGGCGCAACGCCTCAACCGTCGGACATTTATCAATATCAATTCCGGAATCTTTTTTAATCAACTGCGCAAAACTGACCTTCGGCCAAGGTGGCGTAAAATCAACTTCAATTTCTTTGCCGTCACGGTTTTTAATTTTTATTTTTAAGCTGCCAAATAATTTTTCAAGTAAAAATGTAAACATCTCCTCGGTAAATTTCATATTATCCTCAAAGTTCCAATAAGCGACGTAATGTTCAACGCCAGTAAATTCCTGCAGATGTGACGGATCCATTCCTTCATTGCGAAAGACTTTACCAATTTCAAAAACCTTTTCAAAACCGCCGACCAGACACTCTTTAAGATACGTCTCGATGGCAATTCGCAGATAAACGTCAAGGTCTAAAGCATTATAATGAGTCTTAAATGGTTTAGCTAAAGCCCCTGAAGCGTTATTAGCTAAAATTGGCGTCTCAACTTCAACAAAACCATGACACCAGTAGAATTCTCGCAGCAGTTTAATAAATTTGCTGCGAAATAAAAATCTTTGGTACGACTCTGGATTAGAAATTAAATCCAAATATCGTTGGCGGTAAATTAATTCCTGATCTTTCAAGCCGTGCCATTTTTCCGGCAACGGTCTTAATGCTTTACTTAGCAAAGTATATTTTTTTACCAGCACCGAAATCTCACCCCGTTCAGTTTTGAATAGTTCCCCTTCAACACCAATAAAATCACCAGCATCAAAGATTTTAGAAAATAATTTAATTTTATCTTTACCAACAATATCTTCCTTAACTACTAATTGAATTTTGCCGGTACTGTCGAGCAGGTGACAAAAAATTATCTTACCCAAGTCTCGTAGCGTCAACATTCTTCCAGCAATCTTGACTTTATCGCCAAGTTTTAGTTTGACTGACTCGGCGACACTTATTTCCTTGTCAAATTGGTCGGGATACGGGTTTATACCCATTTCGGAAATAGACTTTAACTTAGCCGATCGATTTTTGAATTCGTCGAGAATAATTTTTGGCATATATAACAATAATTTATAGAGTTATTTTACTAAAAAATAGCACTATGGTCAATCAACCAGCTTCTAGTGCTATTGACATTGTTAACTTTATATTTTATAATATTTTGTTCGTACCAAAACACAAACCGCTGGGACCTTCGCCTGGTAATAAGCTAATACTTGCGGATAAATTTGGCTAAATTAATAGCCAACAAATTTAACCATTTAGCTGATTACTTTTTTTAAGAAATGCCCAAGCGCTGAACCTTCAACCGCAGAACACACGCTGAGTCGCCATCAAGCGACTCCGCTTTGGAGAGTATAATGAGTCGAGAAATCGTCATTTATTGCCGCCTTTAACTTAACAAAAAAGAGCCTCCACGAGGAGGCTCTTTAATAAATTGGTTTCTAGCTAATCTCTAATATTTCACATTCCATTTCACCTTTTGGCACAATCACCTTTACTTTTTCACCCTTATTATGGCCCAAAAATGCTCGACCCAGCGGCGATTCATTTGAGATAAAACCTTTAGTTGGGTCAGATTCATTCGAACCAACGATAGTATACTGAAATTTATTATCACCACACTTAACTTTAATCGTCGAACCGATATTAACCGTGTCATGATTATTACTCTCTTGAATAACAATTGACTTGTTAATTAAATTTTCAATTTCGATAATGCGACCGGCGATAAAACCCTGTTCATCCTTGGCGTCATGATACTCAGCATTCTCCGACAAATCACCTAATTCTTTAGCCCGTGAAATCCGCTCAATAATTTCCGGCATTTTTACTTTTTTCAAATGCTCCATTTCTTCCTTGAGTTTTTCTAAACCATTCGGCGTAATATAATTTGTTCCCATATTTTAATTTTGATTTATATAAAAAATACAGAATTTACTGTATTATTACCAGACATTAAAAATTAGTTTAATCTTAATACCATTGTTTGTCAATAGACTAAAAATTAATTATCCACATCACCATTTAGATAGTCAATATTAGCTAAAATTAGCAATAAAATCCTACTTTTTCCCCTAACTTTAAATAATACCTGAATTGACACTATATCACCAACCGCTCAAAATTTGAATAACAACTATTCTTGATAACGATTTTGGCCCCACCAATTTAATATATCATAGGCCACGGGAACTGCTACAGTACTTCCCTCAACCCCTTCTTCAACTAAAACAGTCACCACAATTTGCGATTTTTCATAAGGCGCAAATGCGGTCATCCACGCGTGGGGTTCTTTAGCGTCCGCAAATTCGGCGGTACCGGTTTTTGAAGCCACCGTAAATGGCAAAGTACCTAATCGCTTTGAACTTCCCGCCAATACTCCTTGTCTTAATCCGCGACGGATTATATCAATATTTTTTGAACTAATAAAATTATTTCCTAATACTTTTGTCTCAAAACTTCGAACCAACTTATTGTCTGAATCTAAAATCGAACCCAAGACATGAGGCTGGTACAAGGTACCGCCATTTGCAAAAAAAGAGGTATATTCAGCAACTTGCAATGGCGTTACCAAAACATCACCCTGCCCAATAGCGGCATGATAGGTGTCGCCAATATACCACTGCTCATTTTTAGTTTTTTCCTTCCAAACTGGATCCGGATAAAAACCGCTAGCCTCGTTCGGCAAATCAATACCCAACGGCTTATTAAGATTGAACTTTTCGGCATATTCTTTCATTTTTTCAATTCCCAATCCGGTAAAATCATTATAACCGCCGCCAATAATATAAAAAAAAGTGTTAACTGATTCAGCTAGTGCCTTAATAATATTGGTCAGGCCATGACCGCCAGCTTTCCAATCGGGAAAAAACCACTGCCCAACTCTAATACCGCCAACACTGTTAAAAGTAGTACTTTCATTAATAACACCTTCCTGCAAAGCAGCCGCACCCATAATCATTTTGATGGTTGATCCGGAAGGATACTGGCCGCTGATGGCCCTGGAAAAAAGTGGCTGATTTGGATCATTAATAAGCTGAGAAAAAGTGTTTTGATCAATCCCTTTACTAAATAAATTATTATCATAGGCCGGCAAACTAACCATTGCCAATAGCGCGCCATTATTCGGGTTCATAACAATGACCGTGCCTTTTTTCTTGTCGGCACTTTTCAGCGCCTTTTTTAAACTATCTTCAGCAACCTGCTGCAATTCAGAATCAATGGTCAAAACTAAATTTTTTCCAGACTGCGGTTTGTCTGATGCCAACAGTTCTTTTGTTTCACCCACGGCATCAACTTCAACCTGCTCCCGGCCGTTACTTCCCTTGAGTAGATTCTCATAACTCATCTCAACACCAGCCTTACCAATGTAATCATCAATTAGATAACCTTTGGCTAAATACTCATCCAGGATATCAGGATTAATTTTTCCTTCATAGCCAAGAATGTGAGACAAACTTTCATCTTGGGTAGTTTCTAAATAATGTCTAGTATTATTAGTTCTCAGCGTAATACCGGTAAACTTCCCACTTAAGATTCGAACCAGAATCGCCTGATCATCAGTTAAATTTTCCTGGATGATAACCGGCTGATAAGAATAGGGCGACTGAGCTTTCATCATATCCAAAAGCTCATTAACTGGCTTATTAATAATATTCGAAATTTCCGTGGCTAAATTATGTAAATTGCTATCCACCTTAGGCAAATCAACAGGAATAATCGCCAATGATTTACTGGGGACATTTTCAACTAGCAAAACTCGATTAGCATCATAGATAATGCCTCGCTGAGCCTTGAGGTCATTAATTCTAATTCGATTTCCTTCAGCCACACTGCTAAAATATGAGCCTCTAAATAATTGCAAGTAGGCAGTTCGACTGGCAAGTATCACCAGCCCAAAAAAGAGAACAACGGACCAAATGGTTATAATATTTAAATTTGTTACCGGGGCTAACGAACTAATCTTTTTCCCTGGATTACTTGAACCCGAAAAAAGATCAACTTCCTTTGAACGGCCGCGATATCGGCGGCCGACTGAGTAGCCGTTAAATTTTGAAGCTGATAATATTTCAAAGGGATTGTCGTCGGCGGTGAATTTCATCTTAATCTCTAAATAAAAAGAAATTTTTTAATCGTCCGGTTGATAAATAATACGTAAAGAAAACAACCGTTAAAATTATCAAATTAAATATTGGCTGCCAAACAAACAAAAAGATTAATCCCGAGGATGTTATCATATCTTTGATGGCCGCTTGAAAAATCAATAACCCCGTAATAATAATAAGCAAATTGTAGATCATCGTGCCTAAATAGCCTAAAATCATTAATGAGTAATAGGAACGATTTGTAAAAACGTTAGAAAATAAAAAATTAATAATGATGACTGTCAAAACTAAGCTGATACTGGTTACCCCAAATTGCTGACCAGAGTATAGCTCTAAAAATAAAGCTCCCCCAAAAGCCCAGATTAAACTTTTGTTATAGTTCACAATTACTGCCAAAAAAATTACGAGCGTTAAAATAATATTCAAACTGCTAACAGGCGCTGGCCAGGTAGTTAAAAAACTGACTTGGATTATGCCAATCAAAATAATTCCCAAGGTCGTGACCAGCGCACTAATTATCATAAGTATTGGTGACAATCGAAACGACAATAAGATTATTAATTTTTACTGGTGACTGAAGGAGCGCTGTCTGAAAGAAACCATTGGCTTCAGTAATTACTCGACTGACTGTGCCAATAACCAATCCTCGCGGTATATTTGGTTCAATACCTGAGGTAATTGCAACATCACCTTCGCTCACTTTATCATTTTGAGGAATTAACTCCATTTTTAGACTCAAGCCGTGTTCGCCGATAACCGCCCCCTTACTGCCAGCTTCGTTTTGTACTACCGCCGCGATTCTACTGCGAGAATCATTAACTAAAATTGCTTCGGAACTGTTTCCCTTAACTTTTAAAATCTTACCAACCATAACACCATCAGCGGTAATTAATGGCAAGTCCGGTTTTATTCCGTCATTACTACCCTTGTCAATAATAATTGATTGCAAATTCGGTTCAGGATTTCGTCCGATGATTGTCGCCGTTATCGCTTTTAAACCAGAGTGTTCAAGAAATTTTTGCTGGACTGATACCTCACTATTTAGCTCGATCATCATTTTGAGCTGCGAATTCTCAACTATTAACTTATTTACCTGCTCCGTCAAGCTAGAATTTTCTTTTGCTAAATCCTGCCGGCCGGGGAAACCCGTATAAAGCTGATTAATACCGCCACCTAACCGATAAACACTAGCCTGGATTGGGGTTAGTAAAAAAATGGCAAAATCCTCAAGCGGTTTTAAAATACCAATATAATGCAAAAAAATTAGCAGAATGACAGCTGCTAAATAAATTACCGAACGACTGATTGATCGTAAAAACCTAAACATTAGATTTTAGCGTGAATTGTTATCCTCTTTAGTTGACGACGGAATAGCTACCTCCCGAAGCAAATTTTCATCTTCTAAAATTAAGCCCATACCTCGAACGGAACAAGTCAACGAATCTTCAATCACCTTGACTGGAATTTTCGTTGCTTTGGCAATAATTTTATCAATATCAGTTAGCAAAGCGCCACCACCGGCTAAAATCATTCCGCGCTGATAGATATCGGCCACTAGCTCAGGCGGCGTAATCTCCAGGGTACTTTTAATACCTTCAACAATCGCGGCGACGGAACGCTGAATGGCGAGCTGAACCTGCGAACCGCTAATGGAAACTTCCTTTGGTAAACCAGTAAGTAAATCGCGACCACGCATTTTTAACTCGGCGTTTTCCTCGCCAGCCTCAATCGCGCGCCCAGCCTTAATTTTTATTTCTTCGGCGACCATTTCGCCGATCAACAAATTAAATTCACTACGCGCAAATTGAACAATATCTTGATTTAATTTATTGCCAGCAATTCTTAATGATTTCCACGCGACAACGCCAGAGAGTGAAATAACGGCAATTTCGGTCAAGCCGCCACCAAAGTCGACAATCATATTACCCGACGGATCCTGAATCGGTAATCTCGCACCAATGGCAGTAGCAATCACATTTTCGACTAAATATACATCGCGCGCGCCGGCTGATAATACCACGTCTTCGACCGCCTTTTTTTCAACTTCCGTAACGTCTAAAGGCACCCCAATCACAACCCGCGGTCGGGCCGATAAACCAAAACTTTCTTGATAAATCCGATCAATAAAATATTTCAACATTTTTTCCGTTACTTCAAAATCAGAAATAATTCCATCAACCAATGGTTTGGAAATTGTAATGTGGGGCGGCGTTTTACCAACCATTTTTTGCGCTTCTTCGCCGACAGCCAAAATCTGATCATTACGGTTATTAATCGCCACAATTGATGCTTCATTGACAACAATGCCACGATCCTTAACGTAAATCAACGTATTGGATGTACCCAAATCAATACCGACATCTTTAGAGAATTTTTTGAATAATCGATTAAACATTAATAATTTTTTTTACTTGCGCTAAAGTCATTAGCTCAATTTTTGCTTCGCTTCTTTTCTTAACTTCAATTTTATCTCCAGCCTTAACTGATATTACTAATCTTAGAGGAATACCAATTAAATCAGCATCGGCGAACTTTTGTCCGGCGCTAGCTTCGGAGCGGTCATCAAAAAGCACGTCTACTCCAGCCTCCAGCAATTCATTATATATCTTTTTAGCTTTCGCCGCAACCGGTTCGTCGGTACCAATTTGAAGTAAATGGACAGCAAATGGCGCCACGCTGGCAGGCCAAATAATTCCCTTATCATCATGATGAATTTCAACAATTGAACCCATGACCCGGCTTGGGCCAATACCATAACATCCCATCATCACCGGTTTAACCTTACCGTCAACATCAGTATATTCAAGATTAAAAGGCTCAGAATATTTCGTCTTGAGCGAAAAAATGTTGCCAACCTCAATTGCTTTGCCTTCTAAAATGTTACCACCACACTTGGGGCAGTTATCACCGCCCTTAATCTCAGCGACTTCTTTGTTCTGGGCATAATGACAGCTAGCACAATAAAAAATGGTATCTTCACCAAATTCAGTTAAAACCTGAAACTCATGTGAATATTTTGAAAAAGAACCACCCGACGCTTCGGTGACCAACGCCTCCAACCCGCAGCGTAAAAATATTTTTTGATAAGCCGCTAAAGCTTCTTGATAATACTTGGCCAAGTCGTCAGCATCACGATGAAAACTATATAAATCCTTCATTGAAAATTCAAGGCCACGCATCAAACCAGATTTCGCCCTTGGCTCATTCCTAAATTTATCCTGAATTTGATAAAGATAAACCGGCAAATCTTTATATGAACTGGTAAATTTTTTGACTAACGGCGTGACTATTTCTTCGTGAGTCCAACCGAGGCCAAATTCCTTACCAGCCCGACCTTCAAATTGAAACATTACTTCTTTACCCGGATCGCTCCAGCGACCGCTTTTAACCCAATTATCTTTTGGTAACAAGGCCGGCATTAAAATTTCCTGCCCCTCAATGGCGTTCATTTCGTCACGGACAATTTGCTGAATTTTTCTTAAAACTCTTAAGCCAAGTGGTAAATAAGTATAAACTCCGGCGGTTAACTTATCAACGAAACCACCACGACTCAATAAAATTGCATTGACACTAACTTCGTCCTTGGGCGGCTCTTTAACTGTTTTACCGAATAATTTTGACTGCAACATAAAAATGATAATTACTTTCTAAATAAATTTGACCAAAAACTTTTTCTTTCAACAGTAATTTCAGGTAAACGGCCACTGTCAGCTACCACTAATAGCTGTTCAAGACGACTGGCTTCAGCTTTAACTAATTCTCCATCGTATTCCCCGCCATGGGCGTGTGTACCGGCATAAGAGGATTTTTTTTGGTCCAAGTGTAAATTAAGCACTTGTTGATTATTCAGTTGCTTTAAATAAACGTGAAAGCGCGGATAAAAATCACGGGACAATCTTTTGACATAACTTGAATTACCACTTCTTTGATCAAAGTGAACAGAGTAGCCAGCTCGCCCCATCGACCGTTTCAAATTTTCACTAAAACCCACCGGTAAAATTATTTCCATATTTAAAACAACCTGGATATCGATTGAAACAATCCGCCAAAGCCAGCAGTCAATCGGGAAACATCATTAAATGTTACAAACAAGACTAGCAACATCAATAAAGCAAAACCAGTATTATGGACTAGTGCTTCAAAACGCTGATTGACCGGTTTACCTCTTAAGGCCTCAATTAACAAAAATAAAACTCGGCCACCGTCAAGCGCCGGTAACGGCAAAAAATTTATCACTGCGATAATTACCGACAGTGACGCGGTTAATTGCATTACATACAAAAATCCCAAACGCGCCGCATCGCCAACTAAGCCGGCAATGCCGACCGGACCGTATACTTCACCAACAACCTTACCCGAGATTACTAAACTTTTAATGATAAAAAATAAGCCGTAAATAATTGTTCCCATCATCACAAACACCTGGCGAGTACCGTAGACCCACGCGACATACCAAGGATATGACACTAAGGCTGTTTTAACTAACGAAACCCCCATTCCACCACGATTAGTTTCCTTTAAAATTTCTGGCACCACCGAAACATTCACCTCACTTGATCCTCGCTCAAGCTTGACCGCCATATTTTCGCTGACTTTACTTTCGATATACTTTTGTAAATCTTCAATATTTTGATAAGCGTTACCATCAATCGAAATAATAGTATCAGCCGATTTTATTCCAGCTGTAGCGGCGGGTGACGCGGGCAAAACTTCAACAATTCTGATTTGCTCTTGACTGACCCGAGCGCCACTGGGCAACGGGCCATCAATTAGTTGTGGCGAGCCAACGGTAAAATTGATTGATAATAGTACAATGGCCAAAAGTATATTCATTGTTACGCCTGCTGACACCACCCAAATTCGGCGCCAAACATTTTTATTAACAAAACTGTCGGGATCACTGGTCTCACCACCATCTTCGCCTTTAATTTTTACAAAGCCACCAAGCGGAATCCAGTTGAGTGACCAAATAGTATTAATCGTTGATTTTGACTTCATCCCGACGAGCTTCCATTTTTTATCTTCATCACGATAAAAACCAAAAATTCTGGGTGGCAAACCTAAACCAAATTCGTCGACTTTAACCCCATTTTTTCTGGCCACCATAAAATGCCCCGCTTCATGGACTAAGACCAAAATACCTAAAACAATAAAAAATGTAACAATCGTTAAAATCATATTTATAATGTCATTATTTCAATTTCTTTTTTTTCGCCCGTGGCTTTAATTATTTCGTTGTAACTTTTAACCAATTCATCCAATTTTTCCTGCAAATTATAGCGAATATCCTCGGAGATTGCCTTAGCTTTTTCTTGCTGAATAATTTCATCTTTAACCTTATCGCGAATCTGACGAATGGCGATCCTGGATTTCTCCATTTTTTCGCCAACTGATTTGGTTAACTCTTTTCGACTTTCTTCGGTTAAGGGCGGAACAGTCAATCTGATCTGACTACCTTCATTAACCGGATTAATGCCAATTTTTGCCACAATAATTCCCTTCTCAATGTCTTTAGACATCGCCTTGTCCCAAGGTTGAATTAAAATATTTCTGGCATCCGGTACCGTTATTGAAGCCATTTGTTTCAAGGGCATTTTTGAGCCATACGCCTCAATCATAATATTTTCAACCATCAAAGGATTAGCACGACCAACCCTTAAAGTTGACAGCTCTTCTTTAAGATTGGCGATAATCTTTTCAAATTCCGGTTTATGTGAATCAATAATTTGCTCCATATTAATTTATTTTTTATTTGGGTTAGTCATTCCTAGATAGATTACACTTGAATCAAGCGGATCAGTTACCAAATAGCTCGCCACGGCGGCCGACGGCAACCTCCGAGTTATCCAATTTTTTCCACCATCTTCGGTCTTATAAAAAGTTGAGGCGGTGGAATAATAAATTTCTTGGTTATTTTTTGGACTAATGGTAACTGCTAAAATATCAACGGACGTCGGTGGCGTAATCAACGATAACGGCTGCCAAGTCTGACCACCGTCGTTAGACTTGATTAAACCATATTTTGAGGCCAACAATAATGAATTCGACGAGCTTAAATCAAAAATTAAATCTCGATATTCTTTCGCCCCGGAATAAGGGTTTAGACCGTCGCTAATTGAAAACCAGTCAGAGCCGCCGCTGATTGACTTAAAGATACCCGCACTTTTAGTCGGAATATATATCGTCCGATTATCATTAGCGTCAATCATAATCTTCATAATCTGATTATTTAATCGATAAATCGTTTGCCAATTACCACCACCGTCAACGCTCTTAAACACATCACCGGCATTGTTACCGGCAAAAATTACCAGGTTATCAACTGGGTCAACCGCTAAGGAAGTAATTGGCTTGTCTTTTCTGGTATCAATATAAACCTCCGACCAGGTCCGACTGCAATCAGTTGATTTTAAGATGGTGTTGGCATAAGTAGCATAAATGACACACTTATTTTTTGGATCAATGGCAACTGACTGGATCAAGCCATCACCAATTTGATCGGCCTTACGCCAACTATCACCGCCGTCATAACTATAAAATAAGCCGCTGGTATCCGTTGTTAAATAAATTGCCCGATTGTCCTCGGGATCAAAATTTATACTAATCACATTAACGCCGCCGATACTACCAGTACCGCCTGAGTATAAAAACAAATTTTTATCCTGCCAATTATTACCTTTATCGAAAGATTTAAAAACACCGGCAATCACTGGGGGCTGTTTTGAGCCAAATTTAATGGTGCAACCAGTTGTCGCTATTAAAGCTAAAGCTAAAACAATAATCGCTTTTTTCATAGTTAAAAATTTAAAACTAAATTTTCAATAACTAACCTTGAATTTAAATTTTCATTTAAATATTGCAGACTGGAATCAATGTTGGTGAGGTCTGAAATAATTTTCTCATTTTTAAGTTTATCAGAGGCATTCACCAATTCCGAATAAAGCGCGGCATTACCAATCAACATTTCACAGTTGCTATTAATTAAAAAAATATCTCTTAAAATCTTTTTCCAGTTCGACAGGACTTTTCTCATCTGATGCTGGTTGGAAAAATCAAACATTCCATCTAAAAGCTTTAACCGCTGGCTGACGTCGGCTTTAAGTAAGGTCAAAAAATTTAAACCTTCATTTTTAATTTCCAGGTAATCATTAGAATTTTCAACTAATGACAGGCTTGCCCCAGGCAAGCCGTATGCCACCGCCGCAATCGCTTTGGCTTTTTTATCTTCTACCTTACGTTTAAGCAGCGCCCGATAAATTTCCGAATTACTCACTGGTAAAAATCTTAATATTTGACACCTTGAAACAATCGTTGACGGCACCAACGAAATATTAGTGCAAAGCAGTATTAAAACCGTTTTAGCCGTTGGCTCTTCCAAGGTTTTCAACAGTGAATTTGCCCCTTCAAGACTGAGCAAATCGGCATTTTCAATAACCACCACCTTATAGGTATCTAAAAAAGAATGAAGACTCAGCTTATTTTGCAGTTTTCTAATTTGCTCCACGCTGATATTTTTCTTTAGCTTACCAGTTTTTTCGTTCAGTTCTAACCCAACCCAATAAATATCCGGGTGAATCCTTTTAACGGCCTGCCGACATGACTCACACTGCAAGCAAGGAATAGGCATCACCGACTTATCAACGTTCTGACATACCAATGAATCCACAAAATTTCTTGCCACCGTTGATTTTCCAACCTGATTTTGCCCAACAAACAAATAAGCCTGTGCAACTTGACTATTCACAAGCGAATGCTGCAAAAAATTTACTACCTTAGAGTGGCCAATTATTGACCAACTAAACCGATCCGTCAGCGATTTAGACATGGCTACATTTTATCACAAAATCATCATTTAGCAAGCCTAAATTATAACACATTTAGATGAAAAATACAAAGATGTCTATTACCTACTGCCAGAGTGTTTTTGCCTGCTGCCAGAGCTCCGGATGACCTTGTTGGCTCAGCCAATACCAATATTCCACCCCCCAAAAATATACATCACTAAACCCTGCCTTTTTCACATAGCTAATGTTGTCATTAAATCGTCTCAAGGAAAAAGATTGAAGTTGCTCGTCATAGGTTAAATCAACCATCCGCTTATTTAAGGTCCAAGGTTCCATTTGCAATTCCGTCACAATTATTTTTTGCAAATTAGGATGAAACCATTTAGTAATTTCCGCTTTAAAATGATAAATTGCCGGCGGCACAAACCAATAATCCCAAAACCCTAAATAGTTATTCCAAACAATGCGGTACATCGTGATGCCTAAAATATCTGATCGACTAGCCGCACCTTGCCAAGTATTAAGCTCACCGCTGTCGGTCAAAATGATTTGTCTTGAATCATTAAGTCTAACTGAATCAACTTCTTGTGTTAAAAAAATTTTACTCGGCTTTGGGCAGTTACCAAACCAACCAAATAATGGTTCGTTCTCAACTTGCCAATTTTTAATTAGCGGATTGTCTTTGTAGCGATTGATAACTCGCTGAATAAAATCGAGCTGTTGTTGTTCAATAGCGGTCACGGCTAAATTTGACAGCCAGGCCGGATCATGACATTCCGGCCAACGCGGCGCACGGCGTCCAACCGCTAAAATAATATTGACGTTGCGCTTACTCGCCTCACTTACCTGCCAATCTAAATTTGTAAAATCAAAATTATCTTGAGTGGCCTCAATGTCATCCCAATAGGCAATTAGCCGAACATTATTAACTTTTAACTCATCCAACATCGCTAAATAGGCCGACTGCCAATCTAAACCTAAATCTTTGGCATATTTATCGCTAAATGTCACACCATATTCGGTATGAGTCGGAGCGTAATTTAAGCTAAAAAGTGAAGACCAAATACCGATCAATATTAAAACAACGGCTAAAAACTTTAGCCAACGATTGAGTTTACCAAAAAAAATCCCGAGTTTTGTCATAGGTATATTATACCAAATCAATGCTTTTCGGTAAAAAAAAGTCGAATGACTCCTTTAGTTGACCCGGCGGGTTTTAGAGCTGCAAACTCTTCTGAGATATAACCTCATCAAGCATTGTCATGCCGAACTTGCTTGCCCCGCCGTGGCGGTGGGTTCAGCATCTCAGAGATCCTGAAATGAATTCAGGATGACGATATGACCGCGACCAAGCAAGCAGACGCCCTTCCGACGATTTAATAATGGCAGAGGCACCGATAATCTGGCCAAATTATAAATCTACTTAATCGCCAAAATACTTCGCTTGTAGCTTTCGAGATTTTCTAATGCAATACCAGTGCCTTTCGCGACACAGTATAAAGCTTCATCGGCAACATAGGCTGAAACACCAGTAACTTGAGTAATAAGTTGATCAATATTTCTAAGTAGGCTTGAACCGCCCGACATAATAATACCTTTATCAATGACATCGGCCGATAATTCCGGTGGCGTTTTATGAAGCACATCTTTAACGGCCTGAACGATCCCTTCGAGCTCAACTTGAATGGCGTCGGTAATGTCATCTGACGTGACCGTAATTGTTTTTGGCAAACCCGTAATGATATCTCGACCACGAACCTCTTCGCTTAAACGCTCTTCCATATACATCGCCGAACCAATATCAATTTTGATCCGCTCGGCCGTTCGTTCGCCAATTGCTAAATTATATTTTCGTCTAATATATTCAGCAATAGCGGCGTCAAAACGGTTTCCCCCAATTCTAACCGAAGTTGAGGCGACAATTCCGCCTAAGGAAATAACCGCCATTTCTGATGTCCCACCACCAATATCAATAATCATATGACCACTCGGCGAGCCAATCGGAATATCAGCGCCGATCGCCGCCACGATTGGTTCTTTGATGATATAAGCGGCCTTAGCGCCGGCCGCAATTGTGGCATCAATGACCGCTCGTCTTTCCGTTGAAGTAATTCCCGCTGGCACAGCCACCATCACTTCTGGCCTAAATAATCTCACTCCGCCCAAGGCTTTATTGACGAAATAACGCAACATCGCTGCTGTGGTTTTGTAGTCGGCAATTACTCCGTCTTTCAACGGCCTCACCGCCACGATCGTATCAGGCGTGCGACCCAGCATTTCTTTGGCCTCGACGCCAACGGCTAAAATCTTTTTATCAATCATCGACACGGCAACGACGGACGGTTCATTAATAACAATACCCCGCTTCGGTACATAAACCAAAGAATTTGTCGTTCCTAAATCGATTCCAATTTTCTTAATTAACATAAATCAATCTAATGTTGAGCAAATTAATTCTAATGAAAAATCAGAGTTTTGTCCAGTCTACAAATTATTAACTGGCCAAGGCTTACGCCAATATTTTAAAAAATATTTCAAACCAGAAATTAAATGAATTCGCCCGCCGCGACTAAAGACCCCCAGGATACCGCTTCGTTCCGCCGATAAGCGACTATGGTAATGAACCATTTCAGTGTTCACAACATAAACCACTTTAAACCCAGCTTCCCAAACGCGGCGGCAAAGATCCAAATCTTCAAAATACATAAAAAAATTTTCATCAAAACTTCCTACCTTTTCCAGGACCG
Source organism: Patescibacteria group bacterium (assembly GCA_028688055.1). Classification (GTDB taxonomy): domain Bacteria; phylum Patescibacteriota; class Patescibacteriia; order Buchananbacterales; family UBA6539; genus JAQTYZ01. The sequence goes on along the minus strand of JAQTYZ010000005.1, from coordinate 31,425 downwards.
ACTTTCGAATAAACAAGCAGGCACCGAATAACCAATCAACCTCGCGAGTTTTGTGATGGTCAAAATCCTGCATTAAATAACTGCCAACCCATTTTCTTGCCATTGTTAAGTTTCCTAAAATTGTTCGCCTGAATAAGGGCGTTAAAAAATTTGGAAAACGGCGGCAGGAATATTGGACGGAACCGTCTGGATTAGTTAACTTCGGTCCCAAGATTCCAACATTTTCATTTTGCTCCATATACTTAAACATTGTCTCAATGGCGCCTGGAACAACGGCAATGTCAGGATTCAAAATCATAACGTACTTTCCTGCCGCGGCGCTGATGCCGATGTTATTACCAACCGCAAAACCACCATTACTTTTAGCATCAATAGTCACAATCTTAGGAATACTTAAGCTTTCAGGCAATGGCAATTTGGGCTGGTTTGGGTCATTAATAACCCGCGGGTCGAACATCGACTTGACCATTTCTAAACAGTTGTCACCGGAATTGTTATCAACCACGATCAGCTCATAACTAAGCTGAGGCCTGGCCGTCACGATCCCCCTGATACATTGCTTGACTAAGCCTTGCTGTTTGTAATTCAAGATAACAATTGATAAATCCATATCTATTTAAACCACCTCCTTATGTCATTTGCCGTAACTTTTTTATGCGCCATAATAACTTTTCTTTTTATCATCATCGTTGGAAACAATTTTATAACTTCAAAATAATTTTTAATCTCAAATCTTTCAAACAATAAACTATAAATAAAAGCGGTAATTTCGCGAGTTAGAATCCATGGCAGCGCCGCGATAATATTAGAGAACTGATCGTTTTTAATTAACATCAAGCGCTGATTTCGAAATGACATTGAACGTAAAACCGTTGACGTCTGTCGACGATGTTTAATAATCGCCCTTAAGCTGTTGCCACTACTGACCGCCAAGCGCCGATAATGATAGCAAACGGCGGACGGTATATACCAAGCGGAAAAGCCATACAGCCTTAAGCGCCACGCTAAGTCAACGTCCTCTTTATAAGAACCAAAATTCTGATCAAAAAATTCATTTTTTATCATCACGTCGTTTAGAGCTGACTTACGAAACAATACACAAGCACCGGAGTGACCAAAAACTTCTTCGGCTCGATTAAACTGTCCAACGTCTTTACTGCCTTCACCTCGATTTATTGCGGTCCGACTTTTTTTTATGGTCAAGCCAGCACAATCAAAAAAATCAGATTTGATGGCTTCGCGCAATCCGGCTTCATCATTGCCATCAATCGCCTCCGTGGTTAGTTTTAAAATTTTACCAGCGAAGCTGCCAGCCTCAGGATGACGGTCGGCTGATTGGACAAGCTGTTCTAAAAAATCATCCTCCAAAATAACGTCGGGGTTTACAACTAAGACATACTCACCGCTGGCTAAATGAATTCCCTGGTTATTAGCTTTGGCATAGCCTAAATTTCTAAAGTTTTGCAAAACCGAAACAGTTGGATAATTTGTCCTAACAAATTCAACCGTCTTATCGTCGGAACCATTATCAATAATCATAATCGAAAAATCTCGATAACTTTGACGCATCAGTGATTCAATGCAATCAAAAATATATCGCATCGAATTCCAGGTAACAATTTGGACTGAGACTTTTGCCATATGTTATTTTTTTTCGGTTACCCAAAAACCTAAACGAAATTTACCGCCTAGCATTAATCTAGTTTGGGCATCGGTCGCCGGCATTGAACCAAATAGTATTAAAGTCACCGGAACCATCAACCATTGAGCCAGCATCAATAAATAATATTTAGCCGATAAATGTTTTGGCCTGGGCGGAAGCATTAAGGTATAAAGCAGTGCAATAATAATCATGCCACCCATTGATAATCTCATTAACCAAGATAAGACATGGGGTGCATTTTGGAATAAAGCCGTGGCCCGATCATTGGTCGACGCTAACCACAATGGTAAATAGCCGGCAATCAAAATTACAATTGGCGCCGTGGCCCACGAATAAACACCTTCCGTCTGGTTCCATAAATAATATATTTTCTTCAGCAACGGTACGGCGCGACCCTCGCCAGTTTTGAACCAAAACTGCTTTACCATATAGGGAAAATGTTCGACGCCCCAGGCCCAGCGCCTCATTTGCTTATATTGATTAACTAAGCTGCGCCAAAAGTCGCCGATGTCAACGGTATTCATATAGACCGGTAGATACATCGGCACCGTCTGGTAATCGCCGTCGTATTTAATTAAACATTGTAAAAAAATTCTTGAATCTTCGGTAACAATCGTTTTATCCCAAAACCCGACATCCACTAAGGCCTGAAAACTCATACTGTGCGACGAAAAAGTAAAAAGTCGTTCTGGCCGAGACAAATCAGTAAACAGCCAAAAAGTAGTCGAGCTCGCCACCACTCGAACAATTGGATTCGACTCCCAAACATTATTATTATAAATGGCAATGGGTTGATAACTGGCGTGAGTCGGATTAGGATGATGCAAAAATTTATATGTTAAATAAGCAAAATACTGATCGTGAACGCAGGTATCAATATCAAAATTTGAAACAATAATTTTTGAATAATCAAAACCAAGTTCATCAATATATCGTTGAGCTTGCCGCGCTGAATAATTAGTATTTGAACCTTTGCCCGGTAGCTCACCTTCAACGTCGCGCGGGTGAACCGTAACCATAAAATTAAAAAACTTATTACCAAAATTTTGTTCAATATTTTTCGCTATTTCCAAAAAATTATCCTGATCTCTTTCTTCACCGGCTAACACCACGATAAATTTTTTTAAATCATAGTTAGATTGGCACAACGCCAAAAAAGGTTTTTCGACAATCTGATATGGCTCCTTGAAAGTGGGCAAAAAAATTAAATGGTAATAGTCCTGATACTGCACTGACTGTTTAACCAACGCATACCAATCAATCTTTTTATCCCGTCTGAATCTAAACCAAGACGTTAAAAGATAAATTAACATATACGAAATCCGCAATAACCAATATAAATCAAAAGCAATAATAAAATAAATAGCCCATAAGGGCTTTGCAAAGGATAACGTGATAATTCCTAAAAACGTCAGCCAAACCAAAATACCCGGAATCATCTCCAAAATTCTTTCTTTTACTGCATCGTTCATAAACTAATTTAAACAAAAAAATGCCTCTTTGGCAAGTTTAAAAAAATAAATTAAAATTTATATTAAAGCGCTGCCGGTCATTTCCTGAGGTTGGTCAATTTCCATTATTTTCAAAATCGTTGGCGAAATATCGGCTAACATCCCCGATGGCGTAATGACGCTCAAATCACTGCCAAAACTATCAACCCCGCCAGTTAACGTCTGACCTTCCCAGCGACGACCCACCACGATAAAAGGCACCGGATTGGTACTGTGTTCTTTGTCCACTTCGCCGGTCTGAAGATTAATTAGTTCCTCCGCATTGCCATGATCCGCGGTTATCAAGCAAATTCCGCCAACGCCTAAAATGGCATTGACCAAATCGCCGACACATTTATCAGTCGTTTCAATGGCTTTGACCGTTGCCGGTATGACACCGGTATGCCCGACCATATCCGGATTGGCATAATTAACCACAATAAAATCGTGTTTGCTTTCTTTGACCAATGGTAAAAGCTTGGCGTTCATTGCCGCGGCACTCATTTCCGGCTTCTGATCATAAGTTGGCACTGCTGGTGACGGAACCAAGATTCGATCCTCGCCCTTAAAAGGTTCTTCTCGGCCACCGTTAAAAAAGAAAGTCACGTGGGCATACTTTTCGGTTTCCGCGGCGTGAAGCTGCGTCAAATTTTTTTCTTCAATAATTCGGGCCAAAGGTTTTTCAATCAATGACGGTGGAAAAGCGACCTCAACCGGCAAATCTTTCTCGTATTCGGTTAAAGTTATAAAGGCAAGATTCTTAAAAAATTTTTCCCTTTTAAATTTATCAAAACCGGGAACGGTAAACGCGGCCGTTAACTGTCTGGCGCGATCAGCTCTAAAATTAAAAAATATTATGGCATCACCATCTTCAACAACCGCGGTCGGCTTCCCGCCTGAAGTAATGACCGTTGGAATAAATTCTTCATCAAACACGTTATTTTGATAAGACTTTTGAATGGCCGTCAGTGGATCATCATTTTTTGCCTCACCTGTTCCTAAAGCAATCGTGTGATAGGCCTTTTCTTCGCGATCCCAGCGATTATCACGATCCATCGCGTAGAATCGTCCTGACAACGAAGCAATTTTACCGATCTTGACTTCATCAATTTTAGCCTGTAATTGCTTAATAAAATTAAGACCGCCATCTTTTGACGTGTCACGACCATCTAAAAAAGCATGAATGTATACCTCAGTTAAATTTTGTTTTTTACAAGCATCTAACAAAGCGTACAAATGATTTTGATGAGAATGAACCCCGCCGTTTGAGACTAACCCCATCAGATGCAAACGACTTTTATTTTTTGTAACTTGCTTAAAAGCTTTAACAAAGGCTTCATTTTTTCCAAACGTGCCCTCTTCAATTGATTTATTAATTCGCGGCAGCGTTTGATAAACAATTTTTCCCGAACCTAAATTTAAATGACCAACTTCTGAATTTCCCATTTCACCCCAAGACAAACCAACCGCTTCACCCGATGCCTGCAGCGTCATCACGGGATAATTGGTGACCAAATGATCAAACACTGGTTTTTTTGCCAAAGTTACCCCATTACCTTTTGAGGGAGGGGCAACACCCCACCCATCCATAATTACTAACGCCACTGGTTTTGGTCTCGTATTGGCCATATTAAAATAATGTTTTGCCGGTCATTTTTTTTGGTTTAGGGATAGCCAAAATTTTTAAAATCGTCGGGGCCACGTCCCCTAATTTGCCATTTTTTACTGACTTAATTGTGCCTTTTGCTTGAAATAAAATAAACGGCACTAGATTGTCCGTATGTTCAGTATACATCTCGCCCGTTTTCAAGTCCAGCATCTTATCAGCATTACCGTGATCGGCGGTAATAATCAGAGTCCCACTTAATTTCACTACCGCCTTAACCAATCGTTCAATTTGCTTATCCACTTCCTCGACCGATTTAATGGCCGCAATAATATTACCCGTGTGCGCAATTATATCAGGAATCGCAAAATTAATGCCAATAAAATCATAATTTTTAAATTCCTTGACAACGCGATTAACAATGAGTGGTGTCGACATTGATGGCGTTTTTTCGTAATTTGAAACTTTAGGCGAATCAATTAATATTCGATCTTCGCCGCCAACCGGATCGGCATAGCCGCCATTAAAAAAATAAGTAATATGGGCATACTTTTCCTTCTCGGCAATATACAGTTGACGGTAATTTTTTAAAACCATCGGCAACGTATGAGTTAAGTCTGCCGACGGAAAGGCCGTTAAGATTGAATCCAAATCCGGACCGAAATCGGTCATCGCCACAAATAAAATATTTTTTAAAACTTTTTTCCTTTTAAACCCACCATTATTCTCTTGATTAAAATCCGACTGAACAAATGGCTTGGCCATTTGCCGCGCTCGATCAGACCGCAAATCAAAAAATATCACCGCGTCCTTATCTTTAATTTTGGCAATTGGCTCACCGTTTCGCTTGATAACATACGGCGGAATAAATTCATCAGTTTCATCACGATTGTAAGCTTGCGTAATTGCTGCCTGCGGACTCTTGGCGCTTAGACCTTGGCCCAACACCATCGCATGATAGGCTTGCCCGGTTCGTGACCAAACTTTTTTTCGGTCCATCGCGTAAAAACGGCCAGTCACAGTAGCAATCCACTCGCCACTTCGCTTACCGTTAACTTCCTTATTTTTCAGATTTCGCATTAAGGCTTCAACTGATTTTAACGCCGAATGCGGTGGTGAATCACGACCGTCGGTGAAAATATGAAGATAAACATTTTTTATTTTTTTTATTCTCGACCAGGCCAATAGCGCCAATAGATGATCGGGATCGCTATGAGCACTCTGGCCGTTTGACATCAAGCCCATCAGATGAAGATCGGACTTATTTTGTACTATATGTTTATAGGCCGCTTCAAAAGCCGCATTTTTAAAAAACTTTCCCGTATCAATCTCACGCGAAATAAAAACACTATCTTGATAAACAATGCGCCCCGCGCCAATATTCATATGCCCCGCTTCCGAATTTCCCGCTTGTTCTGGGGGTAAACCGACATATTTTCCGGACGCCTTTAATTTGCTATGGGGATAATTTTTCCATAGCCGATCAAAATTTGGTTTTTTTGCTAATTCAATGGCATTGGCCGGACTCGGCGGGGCAATACCCCAACCGTCTAAAATCAGCAGCACTAACGGCGAATTTTTAAGCTTAATTTTATTTACCTTCATTGACTTTTTCGGTTTGGCGTAATAATATTGTCATTGGCATTTGGCCAAAGTCCACAACTAACAAGAGGGATAAACATGAAGGACAACACCAGACTCTTGGTAAGTATCCTGCACGAAATTTGCACCGCCGTTGGCTTACTGGTCGCTCTTTAGATCGGCTCATTTGTCTGCTCCTATTTCGAGTTCAAACACCCGGCTCTACTACTGGTGTGGGGCGTAGGCGGAATTTTCATCGGCATGATTCTGCTTAATGCCTTTCAAAACGCCTCACTCCTGAAAAAAAAGTAACCCTGCTCATTTAGAATCAGTCCGTGGCGATCAACAATGATTGCCGAACCACCCCGCCTAGCTGGGTGTTTTTTTTAATTCGGCTTCAATTTCTATTAACCGATTATATTTGGCCACGCGTTCTGATCGGGATAATGAACCGGTTTTAATGAACTCCGAATTAACCGCGACGGCCAAGTCAGCAATCGTGGTATCCTCAGTTTCACCGGAACGATGCGAAATTGAAGTTTGATAGCGATTTTGATGGGCCAATTCAATCGCGTCAATTGTTTCCGACAGCGTGCCAATTTGATTTAGTTTAATCAAAATCGCGTTGGCGACTTTTAGCTCAATACCCTGCTCTAAACGCTTAACATTTGTTACAAACAAATCATCACCGACCAGCGTAACTTTTTTACCAAGCGTTTTAGTTAAAATTTTCCAATTATCCCAATCATCTTGGTCTAACCCATCTTCGATGGAATAGATTGGATATTTTTTAATCCACCGCCGTTCCAGTTCGATCATTTGCTTGGCGGTTAATTTTTTCTTGTCCGCTTTCAAATGATAAATTTTCTTCTTGCTATCATAAAATTCCGAGCTGGCCGCGTCAATTCCTAAGACCACGTCCTTCGCCGCTTTATAACCAGCCGTTTTAATAGCTTTCATTATTAAATCAAACGCCGCCTCATTACCCTTAAGCCTTGGCGCGTAACCGCCTTCATCACCTTTTAAAGTACTAAACTTCAACTCGGCCAATATTTTTGCTAAGCAATGAAAGATCTCGGCACCACACCTAATTCGCTCAGACATTTTTTCCTGCAACGGAATAATCATAAACTCCTGAATATCCAGTGACCAAGCAGCGTGCGCACCGCCATTCAAAATATTCATCGTCGGAATCGGCAATTTCCAACCCTTATAAGGTAAGCCAAAGGTCTGACGAATATATTTATACAGTGGCAAGTTCAACGACGCGGCCGCAGCGTGCGCCAACGCCAAGGAAATTCCTAGGATAGCATTAGCTCCTAAGTTGGCTTTATTAGGTGTCCCGTCAAGCATTATCATTAGTTCATCTAACTCGCGTTGCCTGGTTGAATTTTTTCCAACCAGTTTGGGGGCAATAATTTTATTTACATTGCTAACCGCCTTAGATACACCGTTACCGTTGTATCTTTTTTTGTCATTATCACGCAATTCTAAAGCTTCATGAACTCCGGTTGATGCCCCAGATGGGACCGAGGCCTTAGCCACAGTCCCATCTTTTAGAGCAACAAAAACTTCAACTGTTGGGTTCCCGCGCGAGTCTAATATTTCTAACGCTTTAACTGATTTTATGACCGTGTCAGACATACTATAAAACTTCATAAGTTACCGTCACGTCGACAACCACATCCTGACTACCGGGAGCAATGGCGGGAACTGGTGCCATCTCGGCACCACCCATTCCGCTCGGTGCGGCCGACTTTAAATTATCGTAATAGATCGGACCGGCATTGCCGCTATTCTCAGCAAACGAAACTAATTTGCCTAGCTTGACCCCGGCTACTTTTGCCAAAGCGTCTGCTTTCTCTTTAGCATTTACCAAGGCTTTTTCTCTAGCCTGCTGTTTTATTATCTCCGGATCATCAATAGTAAAATTCAAACTGCCAACTTGATTTGCGCCCAGCCGGCCGGCTGACTCGATAATATTGCCCACCGAATCAAGATTTCTAATTTTGACGTTTAGCGACTGGTTGACTGTATAGCCAATTAAATTTTGCTTACCGTTAGAATAATCATACTTAGGATAAATATTATAATTTGAGGTCTGAATATCTTTATCGGCCACACCCAGGGCCTTAAGATTTTTCATCAAATCGTTAACCTTGGTCGTATTTTCTTTTTGTGCATCAGCGACCTTCAAATTATCCGTTGTAACCCCAAGCGAAACTTGGGCGATGTCCGGTATCGCATTGACTTTACCTTCACCATCAATGGTAATGGTATAAAGCTGCTGATCAGTCCGACCGATATAATCATGCTGCTTAAACTGATTCCAAGTTAAAATCGCAAGAAAAATTGTCAGCATGATGACAATAATAGTTGCCAAAACAAGCCCCCAAACCGGTGGCTTAATGCTTAAAGTTTTGTTTTCTGGGTCCATATTTTTTTTGTTAATTATTTTTTTAAAATATATTTTAAAGCCGGTAAAGTAGCTCCTGCCAAAAATTCTAGACTGGCACCGCCGCCAGTTGAGACGTGAGTAAATTTTCCAGCAAGCTTGTATTTAGCGATAACCATTTCGGTATCACCGCCACCTAAAACCGAGATTGCTTTTGATCGGGCAATCGCCTCAGCGATTTTTTTAGTGCCAAACGAAAACTGGTCAATTTCAAACACTCCCATCGGCCCGTTAAAAAAAATTGTTTTAGCGCGCTTAATCTCCACTAAAAAATTGGCGATGGTTTTAGGACCAATATCCAAAAACAGCCAGTTTTTATTTATCTGCTGTGCCGCTTCAAAATCGATTTTTTCAACCAGCGCTTTAGCATCAATTATATTACCCGCCAGCATATCAACGGGTAAAACAATTTTGGCACCAAATTTTTTTAGTATTTTTTTGACCAGTTTCACCGAACTGATTTTCTTGCGCTTGGCCTTGTCGACAAATTTATCTTCAATAAACGAACGGCCAATCGGTCTGTGACATGCTTTTAAAAATACGTTGGCCAATCCACCACCAATTAAAACTTTGTCGGCGATCTTAATTAATTCCATTAAAACCGCTGTTTTATCGGAAATCTTAGCACCGCCTAAAACCACCACCAACGGACGTTTGGGTTTACTTGAAACCTTACTTAATTCCTTAAGTTCTTTTTCTAATAATAACCCGGCGTAGGTCGGGAGTAATTTTGTAATCCCAACCGTTGACGAATGGACGCGATGGGCCTGAGCGAAGGCATCAAAAACAATTAAATCCAAACCGTGCACCAATAATTTTGAAAATAATTTATTATTTGACTCTTCCTCCGGATAAAAGCGAACATTCTCCAACATTATTAATTCACCAGCCTTCATTTTTTCAATTGATTCAAAGACTTTAGGGCCAATACAGTCATTGAGTTTTTGAACCGGTTTTTTCAAAATCTGCGCTAATCTTATGGCCACCGGGTCCATTTTGTATTTTTCAACGACCCGACCGTCCGGTCGATTCAACCACGACAATAAAACAATTTTACACTTGTTGTTTAGCAAATATTTGATTGTCGGAAGAGTTTCCAAAATTCGGCGGTCATCAGCCACCTCCCAACCCTTGCCCTTCGGTTTCAGGGGCACATCATAAGCGACTCGTAGCAGAACTTTTTTGCCCGACAACTGCTTAATATCTCGAATGGTTTTTAGTTCCATATTATCCCAAATTATACCATAAAAATAAAAAAACGGCCAGCTAAAAACCGTTTATTTATTAACATCCTTATTTTGAAACCGAAAACTGCTGATACATGACTTGCTGGCGAAGGTTGTCGCGCTGATAAATTAATTTAAACTCATAATCGCCTGGATTAACACCGGTAATTTTAGCAAAAAATTTGTAGCTACATCGTTGAGTCGTTTCAGTACCACTAAGGATCATCGTAAAAATATTGCCGTTTCGCGCTAAATTGGCTTTAACACTTTGTGAATCACAAGTAAAATCGGCAAATGGTGACGTAAGCTCGTAACCATCTTTATTCGCTATAAAAGTTGACTCCGTTTCCAGTTCATTACTAAAACCATATTGAACTGAATAATTTTCTTTGAGCTGGCAACCGGATAAAATTATCGCCGCGACTGCCAAAAGTAATGAAATCTTTTTAATCATATTTTTATTGACGGTTAAATTATACCCTAAAAATTAAAAAACGGAAAACCCCATCATCATAGTACTTATAAAAAACAGCGCCAACTATTGCTAGTCAGCGCCTTAGTAGTCCGGATGAACTCCGGCAATTATTCAATGAACTGGTTAATTGGCGTGGTGATGATTCTAGTCGCCAGCGCGGCTTTGAGTAACGGCATCAGGGTCTCGGCCTCAGCTTCATTAACAACGATTTCCATGGCCGAACCGGCGTCAGCGGCCAGCAAACTAATGGTCGGGTCGCCGTACTGCTGAAGAATTCCCGTCACTGCTCCAACAACGGTTGGCGTGGCATTACACTTTAAGCTGATGCGTCCGACGGCATCAATCACCGAGCCGATCAGCAGGCAGACTTCGTCAATGATTGCCTTCTGATCTGGATTTTCAACCGCCAGACGGTTAGTGATGAGGCAAGTTCTCGAGTGCATATACTCACCAATTTCTCGCCAACGGTTTTCCCCAAGTGATTCGCCGGTTTCGACATTCTCAACGATAGCGTCCGCAATTTCGACATACGCTTCAAGTGATCCGGCACAGCGTCTAACTCTCGGGCTAACGCCATGCTGCCCAAACCATTTAGCCGCAATCACCGGATATTCAGTCACGACCTCATGATTGGGCATTAGCTCGGCAATTGATTTAATCGCCGAATCATTTGGGACTGCCAAGACAATCCTGGTCATTTGCCGACCACCGCGCGACTTAGGAATATATCGTAAAACCACTAAGTCACTAGCGCGGCCTGATTCCTCAATCAGGTCTTCGGCAACAAACGCTAGATCAGCTAAACCATCGGCGACAATCCAGGTTGCATCTTGCGGCCGCAACCGGCGCGCCAGATTAAACGGCGGCGGAAATAGCCGCGGATTATTTACCGTCACCATATAGCTGCGGCTACTTGAAGTGCTAAGTGCCATACCGGCCTTAGCCATAAGCTCCTCAACAATCTTCTGTAACGAGCCATCTGGTACTAATAGCCTAACGCCCGATTTATTCATCATCAACTCCTCGGTATGGTTGTAAAAAAACAACTCCGTTGTCCCGTGTGACAAGCTAAGCCATCACCTTCAACCTTGACCTTGATTAGTACGGAATCATAGTCGCAATCAAGGGTCATTTCACAGACAGTCAAGATATTACCGGAGGTCTCACCCTTAAACCAAAGGCATTGCCGGCGCCGTGACCAAAAGTAGACCCGACCTTCCACCAAAGTCAGCCGCCAAGCAGCTTCGTTCATAAAAGCCTGCATTAAAACTTCGTTGGTTTGGTAATCCTGAATAATCGCCACGATTAACCCAGCCATTTTCGTAAAATTCGGTAACAGCGTCTTGCCCATCGCTAATCTCCTTTAAGGTACAAAAAATCTCTCCACCATGGAGAGACCAGACTAATTTCTAAAAAATTAAAAACCACGCTGCTCTCCCCTAGGGTAAAGCATAATGGTGCCCAAAAATTGAAAATAAATAGTTCATTTTTTTAATCTATTAATCGCTAATTTATATCCGCCTTTGCCATTATTTAACCAGTGGGCGACGCGCGTAACGGTCGTGGTACTCAAACCAGTTTTAGTAGCGACCGCTCGGTATGGTAATTTTTGATCAAGCAATTTTGCGGCCTGCCAGCGTTTAGAGAATTCCGTAATTTCTTCAATGGTGAGTAAATCTCTAAAAAAACATTTACTTTCACTGACATTTTTTAATGACACTATCGTTTGATATAAAGATTCGGTCTCATTATTTTTATGCTGATGAATCCCCTTCATTATTTTAGATTTAACAAGTATGTATTAATGTATTAATACATTATCATAGGTAAAAAAATCTGTCAAGAACTAAAAAAAGGAGGCCCAAAAGGTCTCCTGTGCCACAAACGACAAAGACAAATCAAGCTTCAAACTGATTGACGCCTATCAGGGCAATACCACTCACGCCAGCCTTTTTCAAAGCCGACACAACTCTAGCCGAGTCACCCGAATTAATGTATCCCGTGACCCGAAAACCATGCCGACGGGTTAGGTCCTGCCGGGACGGCTCACATAGAAAATCGACACCCGAGCAAATACCCAGTCCCTCACCTACGACATTGAAACTGATTTGGACTACTGTGTTCATTTTCGACGCCTCCTTCGAAATTAGCAGCTTGGTTAGATTATCACCCCAACAAGCGCTCCGTCAAACCAAAAACCCCGCTTCAAGCGGGGTTTTTGTTGAGTAAAAATTTAGACATTACAGGCGCAACTGCATGATGCGTCATGGTCGCAACAATTTTTACATACCGTCTTTTGGCATGAGCATGCCATTTCTTCAGTCATATCGACTGAACACTTTTCGCATTGCATATTTTTTTTATTTAATTGTTAATACTTAAATAATATTTGCCGCCATCTCAACTAAACGATTGCTGTAGCCCCACTCATTATCATACCAAGCTAAAACCTTAACCATATTCCCGCCAACAACGCGGGTAAATTCTAAATCCACAATTGATGAATAGCTTGTACCGATAAAATCACCGGAGACTAACGGCTTAGTTGAAACTGCCAAAATATTTTTAAACATTGGATCCTTTGCCGCTTTGATAAATTCCTGGTTAATCTCTTCAACAGTAACTGATTTTCTTTTCACCACTGCTGTTATGTCCGACAAGGAACCGCAAATAGTTGGCACCCGAATGGCGATACCGTCAAACAAATTTTTCAACTTCGGCACGACTTCAGTGGTGGCAATCGCCGCTCCCGTCGTGGTTGGCACGATATTGTGAGCGGCCGCGCGAGCGCGGCGGAGATCTTTATGAGGGCCATCAACTAAATTTTGATCAGCGGTATAAGAATGAACCGTTGTCATCATTGCTTTTCCAACACCAAATTTCGATTCTAAAACCTGCATCACAGGCGAGATACAATTGGTCGTACATGATGCGTTGGAGACAACCGCATCACTCTTCCCTCGCTTGATTAAATCATTAGAAAACTTTGTTCCAAAAACTAAAGTCTGAGTAGCAGTGTCTTTGGCCGGTGCTGAAATGACAACTTTTTTTGCGCCACCCTTAAGGTGTTCGGACGCTCCGGCTTTGCTGGTAAAATAACCGGTGCACTCTAAGACAACATCAACGCCGTGTTTTGCCCACGGTAATTTGGCCGGCTCCTTTTCCGCATAAACCGGATAAACCACGCCATTAACTTTAATACCGTTGCTCGTCGCCGAAATCGAAGGTGGATATTGGCCATAAACTGAATCGTACTTTAATAAGTGAGCCAATGTTTTGGTGTCCATTAAATCATTAATCGCCACCACTTCTAATTTTTTATTTGCCAACGCAATTTTGAAAGCGGCTCGGCCAATTCGGCCAAAACCATTAATCGCAATTTTTATACCCATATTTAATGACGTTATTATTTTAACAAGCTAATTATACCACGAGCCGAAATAATTACCTAAAAAAATATTTGCTACGGTTTGTCATTAACCGAAATTATTACTTGTTCGACAGCGGCCATCGTTTTTATTGTTTCCGAAATCTGTGCCCTAATGGCGTTTAAACGACAACGATCAAACTTAATATTATTATTTGGGGTATAAACAAAATCAACTGTCGCGGTTGCATCTTTAATAATTAACTTATTTAAAGCAGTATCAGCGGCCGGCAGATTATTAATAAAACCTTGCGCCGTTTCTTCTTGAGTAAGCGGTTTTAATAGTTCATCCACGGTGGCCTTAAATAAATCAGCGGCGAAAGGTATCTCGCGCTCAAGTGGATAAACCTGGGAACAATTATTTGTTTTATTACCAGTTCGACTTTCAAAAAGCGTAACTTTAAGGGGGCGGTAATTTTTAAAGCTGACTGGTAAAGTCAGAACATTGATTTTTAACCCGGCGCGGTCTAAGCTAAAGACCTCCAATTTTCCATAAGGACTGGGCGGAAGATTAAATTTTAAAAAATAACTATAATAATCTTGAAAACCAGTACCATTAATCTCCACCGTACTTGACGCAAAGACTCGATCAAAAGCATCCAGCAGCTGAAAATAAATTTGATTAATACCGCCAACGGTTTCACCAATGATGTTAACTGGGCTCTCGATAACTTGATTAGCCTGCGGCCGTTCAACGATTATATCACTTTGAATTATCTTCACTTGTCCGGATTTAGGAAGATCACTTACCTTAACATTATTAGCAATTGGTTCACTTTTTTGCTGAATCCTGGCACAACCAGACAAAATAAAAATCGGCACTGTCACCAACAGTAGCACTGTCAGCAATCGTCCGATTTTTATTGAGTTACTCATTTTTATTGGCTATCAATGGTGAGCTTGAATGATTTGGTTGATTTTTTCCCTGAAACACCATAATCAAATTGCATCTCAATGGTGCCACTTTTTTCGATTTTTATCCACCACTCGTCAGTAAATTCACCATTGGGCGCTTGGGGATTGTTAATATCGGTGGCTCGGTGATCCTTCAATAAAATAGCATCACCGCTTACTGGTTTCACCACCGTCCATTGATTTCCGCTGGCCGCTTGACCAGTCAACTTAAAGTAGATAACATCGCCAATCTTCGCCGCGATTGTTTGCCCATTTTTATCAGACACGTCAATCACGCTCCCCGTTTCCTTAACGCCATCAGCTTGAGACTGGTTAACATTATCAACCATCGGTTTTTTGGGCGTGCAGGCCACTAGGCTAAAAGCTAGCAAAAAGATGGCGGAAAAAAAAACTATTTTTTTTGTCATAGCTCCAAAATTAAATTTGATATCGAACGAAACGTACCACCTCAATTTTCTCACCCATCGTCGCAATGCTGTTTTTTATTAGGTCTTCAATCTTTACGCTGTCGTCTTTGATAAACGACTGCTTCAGTAAACAAACTTGTTCGTAATATTTTTCCAACTTGCCGGCCATAATTTTATCAATCATATTTTCCGGCTTGCCCTCTTTTTTTAACAAGGCTCGATAGATTTCCTTTTCTTTCTCAATTTCTTCGGCGGGCACGTCTTCAGTATTTAAGTAACTAGCACCAGCGCCGGCAATCTGAATTGCCAAGTCGTGAACCAATTCTTTGAATTTTTCATTACGAGCAACGAAATCGGTTTCGCAACTTACTTGAATCAAAACCCCAATTTTACCGTTGGCATGGATATAAGAATCAATGATCCCTTCGGTGGCGGTACGCTCGGCTATTTTTTTAGCCGCCTTAGTGGCACCTTTTTTTCTAAGAATTTCGATTGCCTTCTGAATGTCCGTACCAGCTTCTTCCAAGGCTACTTTACAATCAGCAACACCGGCGCCGGTCAATTCTCTTAATTGCGTTATTAATTTGGTATCAATGGCCATAGTTGTTTCACTTAATATTATTTTTATTTTACTGGTTTGACTGCTTCACTTTTATCAACCCTGGCTTTCAAACCTTCATTGACCGCTTCGCTGATCAGATTAATGATCAGCCCGAGCGACTTAATGGCATCATCATTGGCCGGAATCGGATAATTGATATTGGCTGGATTGACATTAGTATCGCACATAGCAATGACGGGAATATTTCTTTTCACCGCTTCGCCCACAGCCGTTTTTTCTTTTTTCACATCACAAACAAAAATCGCATCCGGAATTTTGTTCATATTTTCAATACCACCGACAATGGCTTCGAGCTTTTCAATCTCTCGGTCAAATTCCAATTTTTCTTTTTTGGTGTACTTTTCGAGTTGACCGGTTACCTTACGTTTTTTTAAGTCCGTAAACTTCTTTGACAACTTATGAATTTCGGTAAAATTAGTAAAACTGCCCCCCAGCCAACGTTCAGTGATATAGGGCATCCCGCAATCGATGGCTGCTTGCTTGATAATTTGCTGGGCTTGTTTTTTAGTACCCAAAAACAAAATTGTTCCACCATTAGTGGCAATTTTTGAGACAAAAGCCATTGCTTCGGCTAGTTTGGCTTGAGTTTGTTCAAGATTAATAATATGAAAGCCGCTTTTCGAAGTGAAAATATAAGGCTTCATTTTCGGATGACGCCGCGAAACCTGGTGGCCAAAATGGACGCCAGACTTAAGCATCGTCATTAAATCAGGTACCTGAGGCATAAATTGTTTCCTTTTTTATCCCGGTAGTTTGAGCAACCGAGATCACCTATCGTATCTAGCCGGCCCCATTCGGGGAGGATCGACTAGACTTAACACGATATGCTTTATTAATAATAAGTATAATATAATGTAAATTCTTTAAAATGTCAAGACAAAATTGACAGCGCTACCAAAATATGAAAAAATAGCAAGCTCACCGATAATGTGATTACTTAAGACAAGGAGGTGTCATGATAATTGAGGTGGAGCTCAAGATCATTAACATTACTGATCCGACGTCATTTTTGACCCGGCTTGGTGAGTTGCAGGCCGTCGAAACACAACCTTGGCGGTTGCTATCGGACGAGTCCTTTGCCCCAATCAAAGGTTTGGCCAAAGCTATGGAAGTCAGACTGACTTTACCACCAGACTTCTGTGACGGAGAAAAACTGATCGAGATGCTCACTTTTTGTGGGCTCACGAACGTCGAACTAATGTCAGGCTGTTTAACCGCCATTCGGCCAATGGAAATGCCAAAAGTATCCGTTCGTCTTCGCCATGATGGTACTAGGCAGTTTTTCACGGTCAAAGACCGGCGTGAAAAAAATGCCGAAATCGACCGTCGCCGCGAGATTGAGTTGGAAACCACACACCTTGCCTGGTTCAAAACCATGTTGCTCGAAATTGGCCTATTTCATAAATCGAGCAACGAAAAACTTCGTCGATCGTTTGATCTCGGTGGCGTCCACATTGACTTTCAAATTGGGCCCTACGGCTTGCCGTTTGCAGAGATCGAATCCGACAACACCGCTGACGTTTATCGTGTTGTCGCCGAATTGGGCTTTGGTGAAGACCAAACCTCAACTTGGTCGGATCGACTCTACTTCGTTCATTGCGGCGGACTTGACCCACTCCATTCGAGATGGATTTCATTTCCGCGGATCGTCGACATTGCCGGTATCCTGCGAAGCCACCATGTCTAAAAAACACCAATCAATTCGCAGCATTCACCTCTTACCACCGGGGGTGATTTTTTTTAAAAAAAACGTTACATTTTAAAGAATTTATCGTATAATAAAAAAGCTTATAACCCAAGCGTCGGATGAAAAAAAATATTTACCTTATCGTAATTATTATTGTTTTATTGCTAATAGCTACCACCTCGTTTTTCATCATCTCCAGCCAACGGCCCGCTGACGATAGAATTAGTATTAGCGAAAATTGCCAAAATAATAAAGGTATCTGGCTCGAAAATTTTCAAGAATGTGAACATACCAGCCAGCATTGGTGCGAACAAAATGGTGGCACTTTTTTCGAATGTGAATCCGCTTGTCGTCACGACCCAAATCATGGAATGTGTATTCAACAATGCATCCCCGTATGCAAATTTAATAATGCTAGCAAGACAGCAACACCGGAAGTAATCGAATATACGATTGCTAACGAAAAGATTACTTTAATTAATGGCATTTCGGAAACGGCTAGCGCTAACTCCTTAGAACAAAAAATAACCAAAGTTTTTTCGACCACTACTGTCGCTGATTTAAATGAAGATAATCTGCCGGACAAAATAGTTATTCTCGACCAAACCGACGGCGGCAATGGAACATTTTTCTATCTTGCCGTCTCACTTTCTTCCACTACTAGTTTTATTGGCACCAATGCTATCCTATTGGGTGATCGGATTGCCCCGCAAAGTAGTGAAGTTAAAAATAATCTTATTATCACCAACTATGCGGAACGAGCGCCGGGTGAACCAATGACCACCCAACCGTCAATTGCGGTTTCAAAATATTTTGGCGTTGAAGAAAATCAGCTTAAAGAAATTAGCTACCAAACCGATTTAATCAAACTTAAAACGCCGGCGGTCGCCCAAACTATTTCATCACCGCTGATCGTGTCGGGCACCGCGCGTGGCAATTGGTTTTTTGAAGCCTCATTTCCGGTAATTTTAACCGACTGGGACGGCAAAATTATTGCTCAAGGAGTTGCCCAAGCCAAAGGTGATTGGATGACCACTGACTTTGTACCCTTTGAAGCAACCCTAACATTTGATCAGCCTGCTTACGGCGTCAGAGGCAGTCTAATTTTAAAAAAAGACAATCCGTCCGGCTTGCCCCAAAATGACGCCGCGCTGGAGATTCCAATTTTTTTCAATAATTAAATAAAAAATATGCACAAATTACTCAAAATACTCAATATTATTTTTGTCGCCCTCGGCATTATGTTTTTGGCCATGATTATCATCCTGACTTATTTATTTATTGCCGATCCCTTTGGCCTTAAACCGCTATTTTACCCTAGCGCCATTTCAGTCAATACCAACACCGCCACGACAACGCCAACTGAAACAAGAAATTATAAAATATCGCCTCAACAAGCCCAAGCCCTCAAAGCGCTTGGTATTGATCCCACCAAACTGCCTTCAACCATTAGCCCGAAAATGCAGCAATGCTTTATTAATAATTTAGGCGAAGCACGAACAACTGAAATTATCAATGGAGCGATACCGACACCCGTTGATTATCTCAAAACAAAATCCTGCCTTAATTAAAAAAGGCGAATGTTACTCCGCCTTGTCATCGTCATCAGCCTTGGGTAGTCCCAACTCTTCGCGCCACTTGGCCAACATTTTTTTGTACGCTGGCGCACCATCGGTCTGTCTTGCCAGCCGCTCGCTTATTGGCCTCGCCAATTTTTCTAGCTGCAACTGACTAATTGCTTCGACCATTCGCTCCCAAGATGAAGCCATTAAGTCATCGCTGAAATCGGTTCGGATGGTTAGAAAAACGACCAGCACCAGCACGAAAATTAGGGCTGCACCAGACTTGGCGTAGAACATCACCACGTGGATCGACTCGCGAAAAACATCGCGCGTGTCAACTACCGAATCAGCGGCAACGGACTGAGCGGCGACAATTGTTTCATATTCGGCCCTTTTGGGATACGAATGCAAAAGCCAATAGCCGACCGCGACCACCATTACTAATAAGATCAACCTCCTCATTGCTCACCTCCTGCTCTTCCTAAAACAGTTTTACTTAGAGTATCGCAAGGCGGTAACGGGGTCAAGTTTTGACGCGGTTAAAGCCGGAAAAACGCCGAAGACTAGTCCAATTACCAGCGAAACGCCACCGGCTAAAATGAGTGATGTTAAGGAAACGGAGAATGCCCAAGCAATCCCTTGCGTCGCGGCAATAACTGAAATCAAAAACGACAGCGCCGTACCGATGACAAAACCAATCACGGCGCCAAGTAACGTTATTAAAATAGCTTCCCACAAAAATTGCCACAAAATATTATGCTGGGTCGCGCCGACCGATTTTCGTAAACCAATCTCATAAGTTCTTTCTGTTACCGAAACGTACATAATATTCATAATGCCAACGCCACCGACCACCAGTGAAATGCCAGCAATGGCACTAAGTAATAATCCAATCGCGCCAAATATCGTATTATAAATACTTAGGGCTTCGGCCATCGTGGTAACGCTAAAGTCATCTTTTTTCGGATCCGTAATATCGTGTCGGTCGCGCAATAAGGCCGTGATGTCATCCGCCGTTTGGTCAGAAATATTTGTCTTGGCCACTTTCAAAAAAATCGCCGTGAGATGATCAACGCCCATAATCTTTTTCTGCAAGGTCCGCAGCGGCAGATAGATCAAATTATCCATATCAAAAAAAGCGATTGAACCGCGCTTGGACATCACGCCGATGACGCGAAATTTATTGTTGCCAATTTTAATCATTTGGTTAAGCGCGTCACCGTCACCAAATAATTTTTCTTTGACTGTTGTTCCTAAAACAACTACTTCGGCTAAACTCTTATCCTCTTCGTCGGAAAAAAATCGGCCGACTGCGACGGTTGACGCGTCAATATCAATAAACGAGGCGTTGGAGCCCCACAGTAAAATTTGTTTGTGCTCCGACCCGTATGAAACAACATCCTGACCCATAATAAAACCGTAATCATTAGTGACATTAGGCAACTTTTTTATGGCCTCAGCATCGCCTTCCGTCAAGGTGGTAATTTGGATGCCCTCGGCAATACCGGCGGCGTTAGAAGAGGAAGTCTTACTGGTATTAGGCACTTTAATTTCAACTTCCACCGTATCAGTACCAAAAGTGTTGATTTGATCAGTGACGTAAGATTTTAAACCATTACCAGCCGATATCACCGTAATCACCGCTGCAATACCAATGACAATACCTAAAACCGTCAGCATCGTTCTAGTTTTATCGCGACGCAATGATTTAAACGCAATCTTTAAATTTTTAAAATCAAATTTATTCATAACGAAGCGCGCTAATTGGATCGAGTTTGGCCGCCTTATAAGCCGGATAGATGCCAAAAGTTAGTCCAATGGCAATTGAAACGCCGGCGGCTAAAAATATTGAACTTGGGGTCACAATAAATCCCCAATCATAACCCAAATAAACTGCCCCCACCGCGATTAACCCTGAAACGCCCGCACCAATAATAGTGCCGATGATGCCGCCGCCCAAGGCTAACACGGCTGTTTCAATTAAAAACTGCGTTAGAATATTTGAACGCGTCGCCCCCACCGCTTTACGCAAACCAATTTCTCTAATGCGTTCGTTGACTGCCACTAACATAATATTCATAATACCGACGCCACCGACAACCAACGCAATCGCCGCGATGGCGGCTAAGAAAAACTTCAAAGCGTTGGTGACGCCGGTCAAAACATCTAACGCTTGCTGAACGTTGCGTACTGAAAAATCATCATCAGCCGGATTGTTAATATTATGCCGCTCGCGTAACGTCGCTTTAATATCTTCAACGGTTTGGTCTAAATATTTGGTGTCACTGACTTTCACGCGCAGAAAACCCAAATGGTTGATGCCAAATAACAATTTTTGGGCAGTCACGAGCGGAATAAAAACTTGATCATCTTGATTTTGAAAAGCCACCGAACCGCGCTCGATCATCACGCCGATAACCTTAAAGCTTTCGCGTTTAATTTTAATCGTCTGACCGATTGGGTCGGTATTACCAAACAAATCTTGGGCCACCTGAGAACCTAAAACCACAATGCGTGAAATGGTTTTTTCCTCATCGTTGGAAAAAAATCTTCCCGCCGCTACTTCGGCGTCCTCAACTTCAGTATAGCTTGCCGTTGTTCCCGTGATATTGGTGTCAACGCCGACATTTTCCTGCCAAGTCACCGTGCCAACGCCTTTGACGTAACTAGCCACCGCCTCGGCGTGTGGCACATTTTGTTTTTGGGCTAAAGCCAAAGCGTCTTCATATTTCAAAGTTGTGACCGTTATCCCCATCGCGGTGGCCGGCGGACCGTTTTCATCAGAGGCCCCGGGCAAAACGCCAATTAAATTTGAACCAACACTTTTAATTTGATTGACAATTAGTCCTTGCGCTGACGCGCCAATTGACATAATAATAATGACTGACGAAATCCCAATGATCATCCCCAACATTGTCAAAAATGACCTCAATTTTCGTGAGGCCAAATAAACCACCGCCGTTTTAATCGACTGAATAATCATAAACTATTTTCGCAATTCGCCGTCTTTGGCGGAACGGCGATTTACCACCATTTGATCAGATTCAATGACACCATCCCGAACGCGAATAATTCGCTTCGCGTGCTCGGCGGTGTCTTGCTCGTGCGTGACTAGCACAATCGTATGTCCCGAACTATTAAGCGCTTCCAAAATGGCCATCACTTGGGTGCCGGATTTGGAATCAAGATTGCCTGTTGGCTCGTCGGCAAAAATAACTTTCGGATCATTAACCAGCGCTCGGGCAATCGCCACCCGCTGTTGTTCGCCACCGGAGAGTTGATTGGATAAAAAATTCAAACGATGGGTTAAACCAACCGACTCCACCGCTTTTTTTACCACTTCATCCATTTCTTTAAGAGGCATACCCGAATAAGTCAGCGGCAATTTTACATTTTCCAGCACTGTTGTCCGCGGCAATAAATTATAACTTTGAAAAACAAAGCCGACTTTCCGATTGCGCAATTTGGCCAACTGATCGTCGGAAAACTCGGAAATATTTTTGTCTTCGAACTCGTAAACGCCGCTAGTTAAGCGATCTAAAAAACCCAAAATATGCATCAACGTTGATTTACCCGAACCCGACGGCCCCATAATCGCCACAAACTCACCTTCATCAATATTAAAACCAACCCCTTTTAAAACCGGCGTAACTACTTCTTCGGTTACATAATCCTTCTTTAAATCTTTAATTGTCACTAGTCGCTTAGCCATAATTTACTGAATTACTTTATCATTTTTTGGCAAAAAGAAGAAGAGCAAATCGTCCAGATTTGCCCTTCGGTTAAATTCCAATCTGCTGTGGCCGCTATATTACGCGGTCATGCTATCTGCCTTCCCCTCCTGGGCGGCAGTGCTTTCCTCGGCCGGTTCCTCGACCGGCTTCTCGATGGCCTCGACCAGCGCTTCTCCACGCTTGGCGCGCTTGCGCTTGGGTGTCTCCTTCTTGGGTTCGGTGTCTTCGCTGTCGGCGGTGAGGACGGCCTTCTGAGTCTTTTTGCGCGCCAACTGCCGACGGCGCTTTTCCTTGCTGCTGATCGGCGGCAACGCGACTTCGACGGGCGTCGTCGCAACTTCCGTCGGTTCGACCGGCGCGACTTCGACTTCTTGCGTCCGTTCGGGCGACTGAGTGACCGGGGTCAACCTGGGAAACGCACTCCTCAGTTTGTCTATGGCGTCGCCGACGGCGGCAGGGGTGAGCGCAACCGCAGGCTCGCTGCTGGGCGAATCCTTCGCGACTACGTCCTGAGCCACCTGAATCGGCTGAACACTGACACTCAAAGTGCCGTCGGAATTGGCGCGGGCCTCGATGGCACTGCCCTTTACGGCAACCGCATCCCAAGTCATGAGCTTCAACACCCCAGCGATGGGAGCGTCGCAAGCGCGTTCACCACCCCTGGGCTGGCGCCGCACCGTCCCGCAAACCGCAAGAACAACGAGTTCACCATCCCTCAAGTAGTACTTAACCACCTCGTCGGTCGGCAGTCGGCCTTCCAGACAATATTGACCGCCTTGCACTCTTGCGGAGTGGGTGCAGAACGACAGGGTCGGAACACCTTCCCATATGGTGTCCCTGAACAGGACGTAGTACCGACCATTCTCGAGGTAGACCTCGAGCCCGACGACCACCGGTCCCATCTGCTTATCGAGCGCGTCTTCCGCCGCCGTGATGTTGCCCGGAATCTGCGCCAAGGCCGACGTCACCCACTCAGGCACTTCGTCCTCGTCAAACATCAATTTCTGTTCCTCGGCACTCGCCAGAGACTTTCGCAGAGCCGCCAACGTCTTGACCGCCTTAAAGGTCGCGAGCCGTAGATCAATGACCTCGACGCGCGCACTCCTAATCGGGTGGCAGTCACCACCGACCAGCTCAATTCCGCGAACGCAGTCCTTGTCATCGAACGTTCCGATGCTTAGGCCGTCCTTCGCTGCCACAATATTTGTGTTGACCGCAAAACGACTCTCAATACTAACACGCGTTCCCATGGCAACAACCTCCATCGTTATGGCATTGGCCAATTTCGCGACCATCGCGAGTTTGACCGTAAAACGAACACAGTTTTCTGCCAACAGGGCATTAAACCGTTCCAGCACCGACTGGGTACTAGACTTTAGAACATACCACAAATAACAAAAAAAGTCAACCTAGTCATAAAACCGTTGACATTTTAAACTCAAAATTGTAGCATTATTCAGGTAGAATTCGTCCTTTTTTCGCACTTTTCCCTAGTTAGAGGGAATATTATAAGGAGACTTTCTTGAATGACACGGCTGACACTGGATCCATTGTAGGTCTTGCCGTAGTCCGGCGCAGCTGCTGCAGTAATTGTGCTCATAATCTGCAGTCATTAATCGACCGCATCAAAGCCGGCCAAGCCAAGTTGCCAACCCACTGTCCGAATTGTCAAGCGCGATTCTTGCAAACAACGATAACGGAAGAAGTTTGGCGCTGCGGTGGCTGTAAAACCGAAACCGTGGCCGGTGGCCCACCGGAAAATGTTTTTTGCCGCATCTGCGGCGCGTTCCTTATCTGGCCCCAAAAAGAGGCCGCAACATCCCAGGAGACCGACAATGACTAAGGTCTCTCTTTTTTTAAAAATTTTAATCTACCGGCATAAAGGAGTCCGGATTCAAAATATCAACTTCCGGCAAAATTTCCTCACCGCCAACCGGCGCGAGTTGCTCATACCAGCGCATTTCGATCTTGCGACTTTCACCGGACTTAAATTCGTCAACCGTTGTATAGTTAGCGGCGGCCGGTTTGGTTCCGCCTTGCAAAACCAGATAGAGTCCAACATGCCAATAATTATAGGCCGTATTATTTTTGATGGTGAAATTCAAATTACTGATCGGCAACTGGCCGCGAATACCAGCCTGAGCCGCCGGAGTAAACTTCACGTCGGTAATTGCAAAATCCAAATGGTTAGCGGCAAAAGGCGCAAAATTACTAACGCGCTGCCAGTTGATTTTGCTAATTTTTAAAATTGGGGCCGTACCACCCGTTTCAACGCCAAAAAATCCGACATACTTTTTTTCCTTGGAAAAAATATAGGTTGTTTTTTCGGCGATAATTTTACTGCCAGCAATTAACTGAAAAGTTACCTCGCGACCG
Source organism: Patescibacteria group bacterium (assembly GCA_028688055.1). Lineage (GTDB taxonomy): Bacteria > Patescibacteriota > Patescibacteriia > Buchananbacterales > UBA6539 > JAQTYZ01. The sequence continues at coordinate 6,199 of JAQTYZ010000005.1, read as the reverse complement.
ATAAAATTTTCATTGGGATTACTAAATTTGGCAATAAAATCATAGCGGCCCTCGCGACCGTCAAGCGCGTCAAAACTGTCAATGACCAACGGCGCTGGTTTTTGGGTTTGATGAAATTGCTGATAATCAATGGCCTTGACCGTTAACGAATTGACATCATTGGCATAGTTTTTGCCACTAAAAAAGAAAATATCGACGACGCGATAGCTGGAATAAGCGTACAAAATGACACTCAATAATATTAAAAAAATAACCAGCCATTTCCGAAGCTGAAGCTTATGATTGACATACCAATAGCTAATCTTGAGTCTAAATGTACTAACGCCCGCCGGCGTCTGACTTGATGTTGGCATAAATATTATTAACCTCGGCTAAATTATACCACAAACTTGCTAATGACAGAATAAAATGTGATAACCAGACCAAAAATTTAACCATTTTAACCTTGTCATTTTTGACCAATATGCTATAATAATAAGGTAATATTTTCTCTAAAAATAAACGATTTTTTTGCCAACATTTATAGGCTAAACCTATATTTTATTGTTTCTAATTTATGCCAAAAATTACAGCCTCCAAACCAATAAAAAAGAGCAAAGATGATTCTTACACATCCCAGCAAATTACCGTTTTAGAAGGCCTAGAACCGGTCCGCAAGCGACCGGGAATGTATATCGGTAACACCGCCGGTGAAGGTTTGCACCATTTAATCTGGGAAGTAATCGATAACTCAATTGACGAAGCGATGGCGGGTTTTTGTAATGAAATCACCGTCACGCTTTTACCTGATCGAATGATTTCAGTCATCGACAACGGCCGCGGTATCCCAGTTGATATTCACAAGCAAGCCAAAAAATCCGCTCTGGAATTGGTTTTAACCAAGCTTCACGCCGGCGGTAAATTCGGCGATGGCGGTTATAAAGTTTCCGGTGGTCTCCACGGCGTCGGTGTTTCGGTGGTTAATGCTTTATCGGAATACACTAAAGCCGAAGTTCGCCGCGACGGTAAAATTTGGGTTCAAGAATACAATCGCGGTAAGCCACTCAAACTGGTTAGACCAGTTGGTAATACCAAGGAACACGGCACGACGATAACTTTTAAGCCCGACGCCGAAATTTTTACGGTCTTAGAATACAATTTTGAAACAATCCTTGATCACGTTCGCCAGCAGTCTTATTTGACCAAAGGCGTTAAAATTAATGTCCTCGATAAGCGTTCGAAGGATAACACCGACGCTTACGCTTTTTATTTTGAAGGCGGGATTGCTTCGTACGTAAAATTTCTAAATCATCACGTCGAAGCTAAACACGAAAACGTTTTTTACATTGAAAAAGAAGATCAAGACACTAATGTCGAAGTTGCACTTCAATACACCAATGAATACAAAGAAAATATTTTTGCCTTTGCCAACAATATTTTAAATCCCGAGGGTGGCACGCACTTAATTGGCTTTCGAACAGCATTAACCAGAAGCATCAATAATTACGCCCGCAAGCAAGGCTTTATCAAGGACAAAGATGAAAGCCTATCCGGCGAAGACTCGCGCGAAGGTTTAACGGCCGTCATTTCAATTAAAATTATGAACCCCCAATTTGAGGGGCAGACTAAAGCTAAACTTGGCAACGCGGAAGTTAAGCCCATTGTCGACGCCATTGTTTATGATGCCCTCAATACTTGGCTTGAAGAACATCCGCGCGACGGTGAAGCCATTGTCGGTAAGTGTTTATTGGCCCAACGGGCTCGGGTCGCCGCGCGCGCCGCGCGCGACACGGTTTTACGAAAAGGGGCGTTTGAAGGCTTAACCTTACCGGGCAAATTAGCCGACTGCTCCAGCCGTGACGCCACCCGTTCAGAAATATATATTGTTGAGGGAGATTCCGCCGGCGGTTCCGCCAAACAGGGACGCGACCGGGAATTCCAGGCGATTTTGCCATTGCGCGGCAAAATTCTTAACGTTGAAAAATCTCGTCTCGACCGGCTACTGGCCAACAACGAAATTAAATCTTTGGTTATCGCTTTAGGCACTAACATCGGCGAACTGTTTGATATTTCCAAATTGCGCTATCACCGCATTATTATTATGACTGATGCTGACGTTGACGGTTCGCACATCCGAACGCTTTTACTGACCTTGTTTTACCGACACTTCCCTGACCTAATCCGACAGGGCCATTTATTTATTGCCCAACCGCCGCTTTACGGTGTGAAACGTGGTAAAGAATTAACCTGGATTTATTCGGACGCGGAACTTGAGGAGTATAAGAAAAAATATAAAATTACTGACGAGTCAATTGCGATTGTTGAAAAAAGTGACGAAACGGATGACGAAACAACGACCGAAACTGAAGCAGAATCAGCCGACGACACTAAGACCGAAAAAACACCAAAACTTTCGATTCAGCGCTATAAGGGTTTGGGCGAAATGAATCCCGACCAGCTCTGGGATACCACGATGGATCCAGCGCAACGAATTATGAAACAAGTTACGGTTGAAGACGGCGCCAAAGCCGATGAAGTTTTTGATATTTTGATGGGTTCCGACGTCGCACCACGCAAACAATTCATTCATTCGCACGCCAAAAGTGTTAAAAATTTGGACATATAATTGACATAAAAATTACCAAAGAAAAAAGCACTCACCGCAAAACTGGTGAGCGCTTGGGAAATCCGGCAAAGCGGCTAGTTGAGGCAATCTTGCCGCCAAAGTTGACTTACGTCTCGAGTGTTAACATGCGGCCCTGGCGCTCCAACGCCGCCGCGATCAACGCGAACATACCCGTCCGCTTCGTATCGATACCGCTGTGGCCTGATTTGTCCGCAGTGCGGACAGTAGTCGATCACGACCAGACGCGAGCCCATTATCCTCAGTCTACAAGACAAGGCTTGGCCGCACTGGTCGCAACGTGTCAATAACAGTGTCTGTCCACGATCTGAATCCAGCTTAATTCGTGCCGGCGACTGATGCCCAAGATGACCGCTATACAACAGCCGATCCCATTGATTGACCATCGTGTGGACCACAACGTCAATCGTTGCCGGTGCGCACCTCGGATAAAACCCTCGGCAGCAGGCATCAACCACGTTTCTGACGTGGTTAAACTTTACCTCAGCCGAGGCCCTTCCATACATCAAGCCGCTATCTAGCGTCAGCACCGACGACGCAACCCTCAGCTCGTTGCTGACAACAACGGCCAGTGGTTGCGCGCAATCGCGACAAGCAAGCAACATTAGCTGCGCGCCGTTTGCGCCTTCAACGGTTTGGCTCTCCCGACAACAGTTGCAGACAACTTCAATACCCGACACGGCGATACCCTCCATTGGCCAATCAGCCAAAATTCAATTCCAGATTTCCAATTCACAAGGCACTTAAGCAACAGGCTCAAGGCCTCAATTTGTGCTAATTTACAAAGGACAGCCTCCATTGTTAACATTATAACTATTATATATACCAAAAAATAACACAATTGTCAATCGTCGTAATGTTATTTTTTGGATAAAAAAAGGCCCGGCGTAATGCTGGCCTTAGGTGGTTTCGGGATCGTCATTTATTCCGAATTTTTCCCGAAACAGGATACAATCGGCGTTCGTTATCGGCCCTAATGGCGGTTGGCGAATGCCAAAACGAGCACTGAAATCACCAAGCTGTTGTGCAAACCGATCAACCTCACCCTCGGTAATGAGGACAGACTGATCACTGACACCAATTGGCGCCCCACATTTATTGCAACGCCGGAGAATTGGGGTACGACTAGCCTCGATGTCAAGTCGAATTTTGTGGCAATATTGGCAGCTTGGATTACGGCAAAATATTTTCACCACATTCGGATCAGCGGCCAGTTGACTGGCAATTTCCCTGAGTCGCGTGTGAGCAGCTTGAGGCGAAAACCGTGGACGAGCACGCTGCCGGTCATCAACGGCGGTGATGGTAATGGCAATGTTACCAAAATTACGACGGTAAGCACTCAAAATTCCCTGAAACTCCCGTTTGTTAACTTCATTCATAACCTCAACGAGGTAAGCTCGATGGCATTTGTTGCATTTACCCTTGAACGTGAACGACCTCTTGCCCCAAAGAACATCCGAGGTCATTTTTTGGCACCTAGTTGTGACACTACCACACTTAGGGCACTTATACCTCGACTCAATTTTGAACAGCATGACTGATCCCTCCTGGCAATCAAAACCTGTTACTCAATTGCATACTATCACCACCACCTAATGAAAACAACTAGCCCCAATGACCAAAAAAGTTTACCCCCTTGACTAAAGTTGTCATTATATACTACAATATTATTAATAAATACTGATTAAGCCCCCAGGGGCTTTTTAAAATCCAAAAAATTCAATAATTTAGCACCATATGAATATTTTTAAAGGCCTAGTCGACTATATCAAGGGTTCAAAAACTGAACTTAAAAAAGTGGTTTGGCCGACCAAGCATGAGATAATTCAGCACACTCTGCTCGTTATCGGCATCAGCATTGGGATTGCCCTCTTTCTTGGTATTGTCGACTATATTATGACTCTTGGGCTGGAGGCAATAATTAAGTAAATTTATGCCTAAGCAAACATTACAACAGGGTCGGCGCTGGTATGTTATTCACACCTACTCCGGCTACGAAGAAAACGTTAAACGAAATCTGTTACAACGAATCGAGTCAATGGATATGGAAGATAAAATTTATAACGTTCTTATTCCAACGGAAAAAAAGATTAAGATTAAAAATGGTAAAAGAAAAATTACGACCGAAAAGATTTTCCCTGGTTACGTTTTAGTTGAAATGGTCGTTGACGATAATTCCTGGTACGTTGTTAGAAACACGCCTAATGTTACCGGTTTTATCGGTTCGGGAACAACGCCAACGCCAATTTCTGATCTGGAAATAAAAAATTTGCAAAAGCGAATGGGCGTTGAAGAGCCGACTTTCAAAATCGACGTTTCCATTGGGGCCGCGGTTAGAATTACCGACGGACCATTTAAAGGCTATGAAGGTAAAGTTAATAAAATTGACGAAGATCGAGGTAAAATCAAGGTATTGGTTTCGATGTTTGGTCGCGAAACTCCCGTTGAACTCGACTTTTTGCAAGTAAAAAAGATCTAATTAAAATAATTATATGGCAAAAAAAATTAAAACCGTTATTAAATTACAAATCCCGGCCGGCCAAGCTAATCCCGCACCGCCCGTCGGACCAGCTTTAGGCCAGCACGGCCTAAACATCGCTGAATTTTGTGCAAAATTCAATGATGCTACCAAAAAAAATTCCGGTGAATTAACGCCGGTTGAAATTACCGTTTACGTTGATCGGACTTATACTTTTATCACAAAAACACCGCCAGCCTCGGAACTGCTAAAACAATTTGCTAAAATCCCAAAGGGTTCGGGCGAATCACTAAAGAAAAAAGTGGCTAAACTCACTAAAGCCCAAATCAAAGAAATCGCCGAAAAGAAAATGCCTGATTTAAACGCAAAAAACATCGAAGGGGCAATGAAAATTATTGAAGGCACGGCCCGCCAAATGGGCATTGAAGTTATTGATTAACATTAATCACTAATAACTAACGCTATGGAGGAAGTAAAGATGACAGCAACGCCTAACGGCGTTGATCATAAAGTTCACGGCCCCAAGGCTCTATTTTGGTACCTGACTTTATTTTTTACTCTCGGTATCACCGCCTTTAGCACTGGCGGACTTTGGTTTCAATTTATCAACAAATGGGTGCCTCAGGAAGTTACTAGTGGCTTTGTCCAGGTCCCATTTAATCAATCGGCCATAAAATTTGCCGTGGCCAGTCTCTTGATTGCCGCTCCCCTGTTCTACTTTTTTAGTTTCCTGATCAGAAAATCATTAGCCAACCACAATTTGGCCACCGAAAACAAAATTAGAGTTTGGACCAGTTATATTATCCTGTTTATTACCATCGCCATCGCCATCGGTGATTTAATCACCACCGTTTTCCGAGTCTTAGATGGTGATTTTACGGTAAGATTCATCTTAAAAGGCTTGGCCATCCTGGTGATAGTTTCCTCAATATTTATCTATTACTGGCTTGAATTACGATCACCGAACTCTTTGGTTGGCTCCATCATACCAAAGGCGGTCGGCATCGGCGCGGCGGTTATCATTACTATTTCATCTGTTGGATCATTTTTCATTGTTGATTCACCGACTTTAGCCCGTGCCAAGGCCTACGACCAAA
>JAQTYZ010000008.1 GCA_028688055.1 Patescibacteria group bacterium | reverse complement strand
ACTATTTTCGAATTTGACTTTGAAATATCTATAACTGTCCGTGCCAAACCTTGAATGCTAATACCCTTCCCGCTTGATACGTTGTAAACACCTGGCTTAAAATTAATAATTACAGAGGTAAGCAATTCAATAGCATCATTGATGAACAAATAGTCTCTTATGTCACTACCATCACCGTAAATCTTTATCGTTTCATTTTTTTTTGCAGCTGAAACGAAATTAGGAATTGCTCGTTTGATTTTGTCTTCTGGTCCATAAATCGTCGTAAGGCGCAATATATTTAATTGAATGCCATATTTTTTGCACAATTCTTTACAACGTTTCTCGGCAGCCAACTTTGACTTAGCATAATTGGAGATAGGTTTTGGAGTATCGCTTTCAGAAACAATTTGATTTGTCTGACTACCGTAAACCTCACAAGTGCTTATAAAAATTAATTTTTTTGTTTTTATGTTTTTTATCAATGTTTCTGTAGCCTTTATATTGCCTTCAATACACTTTTCAGCTAAATCGTCACTACGTTTTTTTGGAACGTAGCCGGCGATATGGACAACTACATCAAAACTATCCTTAATCTTTTCGTAAGTTAATTTGCTATTTAAATCTCCGACTACTTGCTGGAAATCGAAAAACTTTTTGCTCTTATTTCTTAATACTAAAGTTAAGGTAACATCATAATTTAGAAGTTGAGCAACCAAAGATTTACCAATAAAACCGCTGGCACCAGTAATCAGAATTTTCATAAATCATTTTTTTAATTTTTCTAAATTTTCTTTCAATATTTTTTCAGATTCTGTAATTTTTGACATATTAACCAAAACCGGAAGGAAATCCATGCCCCTTATCCAAACCCAACCATCTTCAAGCGGATTAATTTTTTTTGGAAATGCGGGGAGCTTTTCTCCATACGCTAATCTCAACAAAACTTCAGGCATATTTAACCCCAGCCTGGTAAAGAATTCGTGGGTAGTAAAAAAACGGCCGATATTAATTTCAGTCGGATTCGGAACGCCCGAAAAATCATAAGTTAAATCAACTGAAAATATTCCATTCGGTTTCGAATCAACTGCCTTAACACACTCTATTGCAAGTTCATCTAAATTTGGATCACTGTACGTTAGGCCCGCGCCAGTTGCACCCGTAACTCCGGAGGGTGACAATTTAGAAAGTTCCCAATATAACCTTTTTCTACCTTGAGCGACTACTAGCTCTCCATTATTCCAAATTGACATCCACGTAACTGAATCCGCACTTAATAGTTCCGATGCTAGAAATTTTCCCCAGCCTTTATGAAAATCTATCCAAATTTTTGCTTGTTCAAAATCCCTTGGCGCCAATGAACCTCTTCCTCCAGCTCCTGACATCTCCCTAATCCAAATTTTATCACCAAGTTCTTGGTATGCTTGCTTTAAATCATCAATATTATTTATAAAAAAATTCTTCGGTACTCTAATTCCAGCTTGATTCCATTTTTTATATGTTTCGTGCTTGTTCATGCAAATATTCACCGTATCTTCGCTTGGTAAAAATGTTTTTGCCTTCAATTTATCTCTACATTCGGATATCTTTTTAAGCTCAACATCATTCTGAACGTGCATAAATTCAACCTGATGTTTGTCAATTATGAAATTAAGATAGTTGATATAATTCTCGTCATTGGCTGGTGGCACTAAATACGATTCGTCGGCTTCCGATCTGGTTAAATAATATTTGCTAGAATCGGTGCCGATGATTATTATTTTCTCGTCGATTGCCCTTACTGACCTGATGAAATTTACTGCGGGACTTCCACCCGCACCAGTTACTAAAATTGTTTTCATATATTGTTAATTAATTAAAAAGAGAGATTTTCAACGCATCTAGACCAAAGTGGCTGCTAATTTTTATATCATCGCTAATACATTTAATGAAATAATTGAGTTCTTCGGCGAGCGGTTCTTTTTTTGCTACCGAAATAACAAATTTATCGGGTTCTGAAAACCTTAAAATATAATCAGAAAAATCACTTATGCCTTCTTTGAATTTTTGATAATTACTTTTGTAAAATTCTATCTGCTGTGTAATATAATCCATTTCCAAATAACCTTCCGTACCGGTAATAGTCAATTGTCTGATTTTTACCGGGGTAATCCAGTTGGCCTGAATGTAAGCTGAGGTTTTTTTATATTTCAAAAAAAACTCAACCGAATCTTCTCTCTGTTCAATGTGATTTTTTTGCTTATTGACTGAAATCTCCAGAGGCAGTTCATCCAGCAGATAATTTACTATATCAATATCGTGGATTGCTAAATCAACTGCTATATTGGCATCTTTTATTTGAGGGGGAAAACCGCCGACCCGTCGTGCAATTATTGCTGTTATGTTACCCAATTCTCCTTTGGTTATCATTTCTTTTACTTTTTTTACAGCGGGATTAAATCGCTCAATGTGACCAACCAATAGCTTTATGTTATTTTTTTCGGCTAGATCCAAAATTTCCTGAGCTTGTTCGATGGTCGGTGCAATTGGCTTTTCAAGCAATACATTAATATTTTTATTTAAACAATATTTTGTCACTTCAAAATGATAATTTGTCGGCACGCAAATCGAAACAACATCTGGTTTTTCTTTGTCGATCATTTCTTTATAATCAGCATAAAATGTCAATTTATTTTCCAGCGCTAGCTTTTCTCCCAATTCTTGGTTGGTATCGGAGATTGCTGATAATTCTACGTCGGGTATTTGCAAATAAGTTCTTACGTGGTTCTTGCCCATGTTGCCTGTTCCAATCACGGCACATTTTAATTTATTGTTTTGCATAACACTTAATACTATTAATTATTAAATTTAATTCATCTTCTGTCAGACTTGGGTGCACTGGCAGGGACAGAACTTCTGTCGACAATTTTTCAGCGACCGGAAAATCACCCGCCTTGTAACCCATCTTTAAAAAATGCGGATGTAGATGAAGGGGTTTTGGATAATATATTCCCGTACCAATGCCTTGCTCTTTTAAATAAGCCATAAACTCCGCCCTTGTTGACTTAAAATTCTCAGTTACCCTAATGGTGTATTGGTGAAAAACATGCTTGTTTCCTTCTAAAACTTGCGGTAAAACCAAGCCCTTTATATCAGCGAGCTCGTGGCTAAGTTTTTTGGCATTCTCAATTCTTTTTGCATTAAAAATTTCCACCTTTTTTAATTGTGCCAAACCGATTGCTGCCTGAATATCCATCATCCGGTAGTTGAAGCCAATGTCCCAATATTCATATTTGGTTTGTTCGGATTGCCCATGGTGCCTAAACCGCCTGCATTTTTCCGCCAAATCTTCATTGTCGGTTACAACCACTCCGCCTTCGCCACTCATTATATTTTTTGTCGCGTAAAGAGAAAAAGCTCCAATATCGCCAAACTTACCAGCTTTTTTGCCGCTTTGCTCTGCTCCAACCGCCTGACAAGCATCTTCCAAAATTTTTAGGTTATGTCTGCCAGCAATTTTTTCTAGTTTGTGATAGTCATAAACCTGACCGAATAAATCAACCGGCAGTATCGCCCTGGTATATTTATTGATTTTTTCTTCTGCTTTCTCCGGATCAATATTAAAATCATCTTCTTTGATATCACAAAACACTACTTTTGCACCAAGCATCAATATTGGATTTGCCGTTGCTACAAAGGTAAACGGAGTCGTTATTACTTCATCCCCCGCTTTAACACCAAGCGCATAAAGACCGGAATGAATAGCTGCTGTTCCGCTATTAAAGGCGACTGCAAAATTGGCTTCACAAAATTTTGCAAATTCGCTCTCCAGCTCTTTTACTCTTGGCCCCTGCGCTAACATACCAGACTTCATTACTTCCATCACGGCATCAATCTCTTCTTTGTCAATAATTGGTTTTGATACATTAATCATAATTTTATTATATTATCTATAAACCCAAAATTTATATAATACAAAATTCCACGACACCGCCAAGGCAATATTCATTGTGCGTGCAATGAGATAATTGACCAGAAAATATTCATTGAAAACATACATCCAAAGAATAGAAAAAAAATAATTGGCGCCGGACAAAATATAATATCTGATCATCTGCTTGTGCGTTGCCCCTTCTGCCCCGAACGACCAACGTTTGTTCAGAAAAAAAACATAATTGAGCATCAACGCTTGATTTATTATAACCGCAATTACCGGACGGAGATGAAAATACTCTTTAAAAATATACAAAAGAGATAAATCCAGGACAAATGCGCTGACGCCGATAATAAAATATTTTACAAACTGCTTCTTATTCTGTCGAAAAATATTTAGAAATTTTGATATCATTTTATATTTTTAAATTCTGCTATTAAAGTATGCGAAAATATGTTTGGAATATATTTAACCAAGAATTTAGAATGCCAAATACAATTCACGCCTTTATATTTAATAAATTCAAACCCGAGCCCGCCTAATAATTCTTTCAAAATTTTTATATTATAATATCTTATATGCTCTTGCTCCCACGGCCTTTGTTTTGCGACATCTATCCGCTGAAAATCTCCGTCAAACAAATAATACCACCGAAAACGCCAATATGCGATATTTGGACAAGAAATAACTAATTTACCGTTGGCTCTTAAGATTCTTTTTAATTCTTTTATGGCAGATTCCGGATCAAACAGATGTTCAATTATGTCGCCGAAAAAAACTACATCAAAGCTATCGTTGGTAAACGGTAAACTGCCTTGCCCTTCAATTTTATTTTTGAATATTTTATTGATACCTCTTTTTTTAGCTTCTTCGACGGCTACCTCGCTGAATTCAACCAGTGAAACATCGTACCCTCGCTTAATTAGCCACCCAGCTACTATTCCGGCGCCACCGGCTATATCAACTAACTTTTCATTATTTTTTGTTTCCGGAAAAAAATAATATAGCAGCAAATTTCGCTCATAATCTCCAAATTTGGTGTTCTTGGCCTCTTCCCAAAACTTTTCGTAGGTTTCTTTGTATTCCATTTTAATTTTCTATTTTAATAAATTCGCCGATATAAAACTTTTTAAATTACTTAATCCAAACATAAAATAATTATTTAAGTTATATTCATTTTTAATATTTTCAATTTTTTTTCTTTCTTTTACGGCTTTTACGAATATAAAATTTTTAAATTGGGAATTTTTAGAATTATCTATTTTATAACTTTTATTTGATAACCAAAAATCATCATTGATATAGCCGCTATTTTTAGCCTGTTGGTAATATGCTGTTCCGGGAATCAACATTACTCCTCCGGCAAAAGAAACGGAGTCTGGTTTGACGTCATTCAAGAAATCAATCGTTTCGTTTATAGATTCGACGTTTTCGGCCGACGAGCCGATTATCATCAGAGCGTGCAATTCAAAACCTAAACTTTTGACCAACTTTAAGGTCTTAATCATCTCTCCCTTGTCTATATTTTTGTTAAATTCATCAAGTATTCTCTGCGAACCAGTTTCTATGCCATAAAAAATTCTGTAACAGCCTGCTTGTTTCAATTTTTTCAGCAAACTCTCTTCCTTTAAAATATCAACTCTCGATGACACTGAAAAAGCAATTTTTATACCCGACTTGATTATATTATCGCACAAAACCTCAACTTCGCGCTTGTCTGCGCCAAAGCAATCATCGCGAAAATCAAAATTGTTACGACCAAAATTATTATATAAATAATTTATTTCAGCAAACATGTGGTTGCCTGATTTAGTTCGCCATTTTTTCCAGACCCACCACAGCGCACAATACTTGCAAGCCCCAATACAACCTCGAGAAAAACGAATTGGCACCGGCGCTTGTTTGCTGAGATCAATTCCATTATATGTACCGCATAAAAAGCTATGGTATTTAGAAAAATCGACCAGGCTCCAATCCGCCATACCGAAGGTGTCCAGGTTGTCAGTTACGTTTCTCTCCTTATTTTTTATAATGTTATCGCCGTTTCTGAACGCGATTCCGTCAATCTCGTTTAGCGGTTTGCCCTTGGCAATATCGAGCATAGTTTCTTCGGTCTCTCCAATTAAACAGACGTCTATTCCCGGCACAGTTTTCATGGTGTGCTCCCAGACCGTGGTGGTATGTGAATCATTATTAAAAACTGTTCCTGCAATAATAATTTTCTTGGCGTTAATCTTCTTTATTTTTTTTATTATTTGCCTGGCCGAAACACGATTCAATGAATAATATGCAATTAAAATATAATCGAAATCACTAATAAATTCTTTATCAATTTCTTTTTTTTCTACAGTCAAATCTAAAAGTTCGGTTTCGTGGCCACTTTTTTTCAGATAACCAGCCACCTCCAAAAGTTCCAGCGGAGGGCCATTTAAAGAAAAATTTTTTTCTCCCTGTGTTCTGATAAATAATATTTTAGACATTCTTTAGGCGTAATAACAATTTATTTAAAATCCATTCAATCATATTTAAGCAAGATCTCGTCATGGTCATTTTTTTTAAATTTTTATCATTTGTATCCAGAAAAACCTCTGGCATGAGATCTATTTCATTTATTTCAAATCCCATGCCGATGAATTTAAGGCAGTATGTCATAACTGTTTTGTGCCGTCCGAGAATAATTTCATTATCTTTTGATGATCTGATGAGCGATGAGGTGTGCCAAAATTTATTTTTAAGAAATATTGAATTATTAATATTTCCAAAGACTGTTTTGTTTATATTAAAGACGGAATCGCCTTTACCATAATCACCGAACCAATGAATACCCGGAATTTTCTTATAAATCTTAGGTGAAAAATGTCCCTTTTTTCCATAGATATCGTAAAGTCCTCTTCTACTATAATGGAAAATATCTCCCACACAAAGATAAAAAGGTGCCACCAGACATTCAACCGTATTATTTTCATTAATTATTTTTTTAACCTCTTCCGTGCCTCGCTTCGTCCAAACCTCGTCGCCATCCAGAATCATAAACCAATCCGTGGTAGTACGATCAAGCATTTCCTGCCTTAGTTCGGTGTGCCGCTGTTTGTCACACTCGCCCTTTTCCTCAAAAACAATTTTTTCAGGATATTCCCCTGCCAGCTGCTTGATTATTTCTACCGTCCGGTCGGTTGAACCGGTATCAAAAACTATTACCTGGTCAACAAAATCAATCACTGAGCGAATCGCATAGCCGACAAAATTTTCTTCGTTTTTTACTAAGGTATGCGCAGTGATGGTTGGCATATTATTTAATAACAATCTGTTTGTATCTTAAAAGATAAACGCTCCAAAACCAATTAAAAAATAAAGAAAAGGCTACGCCGATAATAAAAGTGAAGCCAGCGCCCATTACACCATACTGGGGAATGAAAAAAAGATTGCCGAAATAGTTAAACAGCAGCTGGATCAAGCCGGAAAGTGCGACTAATTTGGTTTGATTAAAGACTGTAATCACCAGAGAAAAAGGAATTGTTACAAAACTAATAATCATCGCACCGCTTAATATCAGATAGACCAGCAATGACTCGTTGTATTTGCTGCCCAAGATCAGCTGGATTAGATATTGCGACGGATATAGCAACAACAAAGCAACGGCGGCGGTTGGCAACAGCCAGCGCCAAATTTTTTTTACAAATTCCCTAACCTCTTGATTGTTTTGCAAACTGTTTATGCGCGGCATAAGTACTGCAGTAACCGATTGAATCGCTAAGGAATATAAATAGATAAACTGGAAAGCCATGGCATAAACTGCAACTTTTTCCAAGCCGAGTAAACGGCTGACCATGATCTGATCTATGCGGCTGGCGATAATCGCGGCAAAAGACCAGATCATCAGCCAAAAACTGAATCTGGCCAACTGGCTGTTGATGGTTTTTTTTGTTTCAGGGCTTACCTGGACTGTTTGGAAATTTTTCGGCAGGACAAAATAACTTACAGCGAAAAGCAACCACGGAATCACGATATAAATTATTAAATATGGTAAGACTGCGTGTATTTTTACAAATACTAAAATCAGGACCAACAATAAACGCAACAATCCCTTAAGCGCCTGTAGTTTCGCATTGTATTTAAACCGGCTGACTGCCTGCAGATAGGTTGAGGTGAAACCGAGCAGGACCACCCCGCCGATTCCCAAGAAGGAAACCGCAACGTAGGAAGCGATTTCCGGACGGTTAAAAATATATTTCGCAATCACCGATGATAAAACGACGCCGCCAACCGTCAGAACTAAAGACAAATAAATACGCCACCGCCAAATCGTTTTAATTAATTGCTTTAACTTGTTCTCTTCACCGCTGCGCAAATAAAATGGCACGAAACGCAGCAGCCCGGCGTTCAAACCGAAGTCGGACATCTCGGCAACGGTACTCAAAACTAAGATTGATAATGAAAAAACCCCGAATAAATCTTTAGTCAAAGCTCGACCCAAAAAAATATTGATCAAAAAAAGTGAAACGCCATTAAGCAACGCGCCGACGTAAACTAGGCTGACATCGTGGACAGCTTGCCTGCTGATAAATTGTTTGATTTTATTTATCATAATTTATACTAACTCAAAATTTTTTCTACGCCAAATAAACAATTGCCACAAGGGGTAGGCGATGATCGCAATCACCACAAACCAATAGAACCAAAGTGCTGACAAATCGCCGTTATAGGTCATCCAGGGCACATAAAAAATCAACGGCATCAAACTTAAGCTTAAAATAATTTTTTTCAGATACTGATTTTTCGCCTGGAAAAAGATCATCAGGCCAAGCGGAATCAGCCAAAGCGGGTACCAGGGCCAGAAAGATTTTTGCCAAACCAGCAGATAGGCGAGCAAAGTGACGAAAATCGCATTGTAATACCACAATGTCGGCATTGTTTGTTGTTTAAATAATATTTTTAGCGCGGCCTTGATATACGGATACACCAAATAAATCAAGATTATAAAAAGCAAGCCGTGCACCAATCTGGTCAGATAATAATGGCTCATCTCGCCAAACCAACCTTGCATCGTGGGGCTCAAGGAATAGTAGGCGGCGGAGAACAAGCTGGAAACCGCCCATTTGCTTTGCACCACGATTGGTTTCAGTGTCTCAAGGCCGATCCAATATGGCTGCCAGAACCAAAGAGTTGCTAAACCGGAAGCTCCGACCGTCAACAACAGCTCGACCGCTCTTTTTATCCAGTTCTCACGATTCAGTCCTTGCCACCACCATAAGGCAAACCAAGGCAAGGTCAGCGCAGGAATAAATTTGATCCAAATACCCAGCGTTAAACTTAAACCGACCAACCACCATTTGCTTTTTTCGGCGGCGAACATTGCCAAGAGCAGCAGGGCGACCCAGATACCGTCAAAATGACCATTACCGATCCATTCCCACAAAAAAAGCGGCTGCAGTAACCAAAAAAACCAATAGTTCGCCTTAGGCAGCGTGCTCTTTTTTTGCACCAAATAACCGACTAAACCAAAAACCGCGAGCAGCAAGATTTTCCAGACCGCCATAAAAGCGAGCAGCGAACTTCTCGTAATTTTTACGATAAAAGCAAAAAGATCAACGGACAAGGGACCATACATGATTCCCTGCGCAAACTTAGCTTGGCCATTAAAGAATGGGATATCCATCGGCCAATTAGTCGTATAAGGATTGATGCCTGCCGCAACGGCTTTGCCGGCGCTATAAAAATATTGTAAATCAGCCGAGGTGAATGGCAGGAGCAATAAAGTTCCGAGCAAGGAAACACCGGTGATGACGACGAGCAATCGGGTTGATACCAGCGTCTCGGTTTGCAGTAAATTAAAAAAATAATAACCGGACATGGTCAGCAATCCAATAATCAACAAAACAAAACCCCCCTGAAAAACTGATTGAGTATTATCTCCCGGAGAACAAAAAGGCCAGGACTGCAAAAAAGTACATTGACGGTTGAGTAGATTGCCAATCGAAAACAATGTAACCGCTGCCGCGGCGAGCCAACTGAATGAACCGACGTAATATCCAATTTTCTTTATTTGAGATTGAAACATTATAATCTGATTTTTTTATTCTTGCTCAAACTTAAATACTGGATTCCCTTACCTCGCTATCGCTCGCCGGGAATGACAGGGGGGATTTTCTCGCTACCACCATCAAGGATAAGCCGAAGGGTAAGAAAGAGAAGGTTTTAAAAAACCAAAGCTCCAAAAGGTAAACCATTTTTAATACCTTGTTTAAACTCGAATTTACGGGCTTCACCTCGGACTGTCTCTGCTCTTGCTTCAACCATTTTTTAATCAACCTCAGAATTATCGTCGGCAACAAGATGCTGGCATGTAACCAAGAACAGAACACGATTTCAAAATTCTGATCAAACAGGGCCAAAAAATCTTTTTTTCCGTAACGACGCTGGTGATGCAAAAACACATCATGATAACTCCAAAGAAATTGGTGTGCCGGCACGGTAGCGATGAAATACCCGCCCGGTTTGATGACTCTGCCAATTTCCGCTATTGCTTTGCGATCATCTTTCAAATGTTCGAGCATATCCAATGAAATTGCCGCATCAAAATAGTTATCAGCAAAGGGCAGTTGGTCTGCTCCGCCCTGAATCACCTCCAGACCCTTTTGCCGGCAATACTTCAAAGCCTCTTCACTATTATCAACGCCCCGGGCTTTATATCCCGTCTCAACTAACTTTTTAATGATCGCACCAGTTCCGCAACCGACATCCAAAATAATCTTATCCTTGCTCAAACCGATTTTTTGCAAGGCGAACTCCAGAAACCGGAATTTTGCCAAAAACCAGGCGTGCTGATTCTCGATTGCCTCCATGGCTTGATATTCATGCGCCTCCATATTTATTTATAAAATCCCCTGAGCTGATTAAACTTCATGATAAAAAGTTCGCGCAGTGAGCTCACGATCGCCGAGAAAACCCTGACACGCGAGTCGTCATCATGCAACCAGGTAACCGCCATCTGCTTTATCGGAATCCTTTTCAGTTTGGCAATATATAACAGTTCGGTATCAGAGCCCCAGCGGTCAATGCGTGCGGCCGAAAATATCATTTTCGCCGCCGCACGGGAAAAACATTTGAAGCCGCAGGTGAAATCAGCAATGCCAGGAACTAAGATGTTTGATATTTTGGTAAAGCCGTGGCCCAAGAATGTCCTTATTTTGGATTCACTTTTTTGTATGTTTGAATTTTCCAGACGCCGGCTGCCGATGATAACCTGATCACCCGCGTTCATAAACTCCAGTAAATGATTGAACTCAACCAAGGGCGTAGCCAGATCAATATCAAAAAAAATCAGGTAATCACCATTCGCTTGCATTACTCCCTGTCGGACGGCGTAGCCCTTGCCGCGATTTTGTTCATAACTGACGACTGCGAATTGATATTGTTGTTGATATTTCTTTAATACCTCGGCGGTCGCGTCCCGCGAACCGTCGTTCACAAAAATAATTTCTATTTTGTGCTCCTTGATCGTACTGAAAAAAGAAAAAATCTCCTCAATATTTTTGGGAATTCTTTTTTCTTCATTATAGACGGGGATGATAACGGAAAAAAACATGGGTTGTTTATAATCAATTAGCTGATTATTTTTCTGAAATAATCGATCGTTTTTACCAGTCCGTCTTCCAGATGAACAGTCGGCTCCCAATTCAGTTTTTCCTTAGCCAAGCTGATGTTCGGTTTTCTTTGACGCGGATCGTCCTGCGGTAAGGGTTTATAAATCAATCTGCTTTTTGAGCCGGTCAATCTGATCACCAGCTCAGCCAGCTCTTTGATGGTGAATTCGCGCGGATTGCCGATGTTGACCGGCCCGACAAAGTTTTCCTGGTTGTTCATCATTCTGATCATGCCCTCGATCAGGTCGTCGACATATTGGAAGCTCCGCGTCTGCGAACCGTCGCCGTAGATGGTGATGTCCTGGCCCTTCAGAGCCTGGACGATGAAGTTGGAGACGACGCGGCCGTCATTCGGATGCATGTTCGGGCCATAGGTGTTGAAAATTCTGATTACGCGGATCGGCATCTTATGCTGGCGATAATAATCAAAGAAAAGCGTTTCGGCACAGCGCTTGCCCTCATCGTAACAGGAACGGATGCCGATGGGATTGACCCGCCCCCAATATTCTTCGTGCTGCGGATGCACCTCCGGGTCGCCGTAAACCTCCGAGGTGGAAGCCTGAAGGATGGTCGCCCGGGTGCGCTTGGCCAGCCCGAGCATGTTGATGGCTCCGTGTACCGAGGTCTTGGTGGTCTGCACCGGGTCGAATTGATAGTGGACCGGCGAGGCCGGACAGGCCAGATTATAGATCTGGTCCACTTCCACATATAATGGAAAGGTCACATCATGCCGCAATAATTCAAATTTGCTGTTTTCCAATAATTTCAAAACATTATTTTTGTTGCCGGTAAAAAAATTATCCACGCACAAGACCTCGTGGCCGTCATCCAACAGGCGTTTGCACAGATGCGAGCCGATGAAGCCGGCGCCGCCGGTCACCATGATTTTCTTCGGTTCAATCTTTTGCGACGGAACAGCCACCAGGTGGCTGTTCATCGTTATTGGCGACGCTATACCAATTTCCCTTTTATATTCTTCCAACCATTCCGGCAGATTGACGGTCGGTGTCCAGCCGAGCAATTCTCTAGCCCTAGAGTTATCAGCTAGACTTTCGCGCGGTTCAATGCGCGGTGCGATATTTACAGTTGCACCGCCAATCATCGCTGCGACTTCGTTGACACTAAAATTAGCTCCGCGCCCGACATTAATCACCTCACCTTTTCCCACCTTAGCTGATTCAGCGGCCATAATATTAGCGCGCGCCACATCTATCGCCGAAGTGTAATCGCGTCGATTTTCACCGGTACCGACAATAGTCATCGGTTCGCCGCTCAATAGCTGTTTAATGAATTTTCCGATTACCAGAGTATAAGCGCCCTCAAGCGGCATGCGTTGGCCATAGACATTAAAATAACGGAGATTGACTGTCGGCAAGCCATAAATCTGGCTGAATAGGCAGCAATAAAGTTCGCCGGTGAATTTTTGCAGGGCGTATGGACTCATCGGTCGTGGCGTCATTTCCTCACGCAAAGGCATTTCGGTCTGGTCACCATAAGCGGAAGAAGAGCCGCTATATACCAATTTTTTTACTTTAGCGTCTCGGGCGGCGATAAGCACATTGAGGGTGCCGTTCAAATTGACATCGTTGGCAGTGACTGGATCTTCAATTGAAGGTTGCACTCGCGGCAGAGCGGCCAGATGGAATACATATTCAGCGCCGACAAAAAAGGGTTTGATTGACTCCAGGTTGCGTATATCCAACTGAAAAAACTTTGCGGCTGGATTAAGATTTTCCAGCTTGCCGGTAGAAAGATTATCAATCACAACCACCTGGTCACCGCGCGTAATTAGCGCATCCACCAGGTTAGAACCTACGAACCCTGCTCCTCCGGTTACCAAACAACGTGCCATAAATTTTTTTTAGGATTATTAAATCCCCCTTTGTGCCACCTCTCCTTTTTTTGTCAATCTGACTTATAAATAAATTGCCAACTTATATAATATAAATATTATTGATTATATGAAGTTATCTCTGGACCATAAACTCCTTCAAGCAAATCCAGATCCTTGCTGCTTGAAACCAACAGATCGATATTCTTGTCCCTGATCGCATTCAAGGTTTTATGTCCGATCTCATCATCTACCATTTTTTTATAAAGCTCTGTCAGCGCGGCATAATCCTTGATAAAGCAATGCCCGCCGGCGCCGCGGCCGCTTTTGACCGAGTCCAGATGCCCGCTTGCGTGCACCGGCTTCAGGTGGCTGCCGCCGATACGCGGATCTGCGGCAAACGCCTCGGCTACTATATCCCAATCGCAATCCATCGCTTTGGCCAGATCATAAAGCATGTTGATATAAACAACCTTCAAGTATAAAAAACTATTGCCCATATATTTAATAAGCTCTGCTTCTTTCGCTGGACAGACCAACTCGAAAGGCGCTTTGGGCAATACCGAAAGCACGGTTTGAGCCGCCTGGCGATAAGCCTCGTTATCCAATGGAATGCCGATGATGTTGCGGTTCGGGTTAGCCGCGTCGCGGGCGGCCGAACTTTCGCGCAGAAACTCCGGCGAATGCAGAATAAAGCTGTCGGGATTATCGGCCTGGATGGATTCTGTTATGCCGGGCAATATGGTTGATTTGATAACCGCAATTTTACCTTTGCCGATTTTTTTTATTGCCTGGCGAAGAATTGAATCATCAAAGCCGGACGGAGTAGTCGGGGTGGGCACGGCGATGAAAACAATATCGCACTCGACTATTTTGTCGCCGTTGTGAATATGCGGTTCTTCCAAAGCATAACGTACCACCTCAAAACCGCGTTTTTCAAAATCATCGGCATAGTTTTTGCCGATCCAGCCTTGTCCAATAAATCCAATTTTTTTACCCTGTGAAATAAGACTTGAGCCTGCTTTTGATAAACATTTTTCCATAGTATGTTTTAAAATATTTTTCCCTTTTTGTCGCATCTTTTTGGCTTAAACACGCTTCATAGTAAATTAACTTTAGTGGTCTTCTGTCTTTTGTTGAATTTACTTTACCGGCATTATGTAGCTCAAGTCTTAATTTTAAATCCTTTGTAAACCCCGCATAATTTTTCTTATCCTTATCGCTTCGTAAAACGTAAGTGTAAAACATAAATTATTTAAAATTATTTCACAGGGTGAATTTAAAATTAGCCTCCATAACGGAGCTTAGCTCCGATAGAATTAAAAAACCACCGACCTTACCAATCGCTGGTTTTTTCTATTACTTTCTTTTTTAAATTCAGATAAACGTCCACTGCCTTTTTTTCAATCGCCGGCGACAATAAACGAAGCAGCTCCAAACCGAGGATGCGATACTGTTTACCGACTTTATTCGCCTTGATTAGCCCTTTTTTTAGCATTCGCTTCATCGTACTATTGCTGATTTTCAGTAATTTTTGGGCTTCCTCGGTGGTATAGACGGCATTAGGTTTTATTTCTTGAGGCATATCTAAATTATACTTTAGGTGTCATTGGGTGTCAATAGAGTCCAGAATCAAGCTTAATTGATTACTCTTAAGGCCTATTTTTTCAATAAAATAAAGAAGGCCAATGAAATTAACCTTCTAAAACATTCTCTCATATCTCAAATATAATATCAAGAAACAATACCAAAAAATGACGTTTTTATACAATTAACCAGCCACTAAAGTCAAGTTTTGAATCTTGTGCCTTTTGCTTTTTGTTTATTTTTCATTATATAATCAATAGACCTATTACTTAATAAGCTTCGTGACGAAATTTTCAGATTTTGAGAAAATTTTTTCATCCCGCCACCATTCTTTTTATTAGGAAGGCGGGAGAAGTAATACGGACATATTAGTGAAAAGATTTTTGGAAAAATTTTCCGAAATCTGGGAATTGCAGTAGGAGCTTATTAAGCAATAGGTCTAAACAATGGTAGATTTAAAATCAAAAATTCGCGAGATACCTGATTGGCCGAAGCCGGGCATAAATTTCAAAGACATCACTACCCTGCTGCAAGACAAGGCTGCTTTCAAACAGGCAGTGGATTCCTTGGCGCAAAATTTCGCCGGTCAGCAAATCGATAAAGTGGTAGGTATTGATGCCCGCGGTTTTTTAATCGCCGCGCCGCTGGCTTACCAGCTTCAAGCCGGTCTCGCAATCGTGCGCAAGCCGGGTAAGCTTCCCTTCACCACTATCGAGCAGGAATATACTCTGGAATACGCGAGCAACATCTTAGAGATGCACGATGATGCCATAGCGGCCGGCGAAAAAATCTTATTGATAGACGATCTGATTGCGACCGGCGGCACGGCCGAAGCGACTTGCG
Source organism: Patescibacteria group bacterium (assembly GCA_028688055.1). Classification (GTDB taxonomy): domain Bacteria; phylum Patescibacteriota; class Patescibacteriia; order Buchananbacterales; family UBA6539; genus JAQTYZ01. The sequence continues at coordinate 5,963 of JAQTYZ010000008.1, read as the reverse complement.
ATCTGATAGAAAAATTAGGCGGCCAAATTGTCGGTGCCGGTTTTCTGATCGAGTTAAGTTTCTTGCCCGGCGCCCAAAAACTACGCGACCGCGGAATTCCTATAATAAGTTTGATCAAATACGACCATGAATAATCCAGTAATGAAAATTGGCATAATCGGAGGCAGCGGCCTTGATAAGCCTGAGCTCTTGGAAAATTATCAGGAAATAGAAATGTCTACTCCCTTTGGCAAGCCGTCCGATAAACTGATTACCGGTTTGATCAGTAATAAACCGGTGGTGATTCTGCCTCGTCACGGCAAAGGCCACACCATTCCGCCCACCAAGGTTCCCTTTCAGGCAAATCTTTGGGCCTTGAAAGAAATTGGCTGTACGCATATCATCGCGACCACCGCCTGCGGTTCGTTGAACGAAAAAATCAAGCCGACCGAGCTGGTTTTCATTGATCAGTTCATTGACTTTACCAAGCATCGCAACCTCACCTTTTTTGAAACTGAGGTCGTGCATACGCCGATGGCCGATCCCTTCTGCCCGAATCTTAGAAAATTTTTTGTTGAAATCGCGCAAAAAAAAGGCCTGGCGTTTCATCCGCAAGGCACGATGGTGACGATCGAGGGGCCGCGCTTTTCCACCCGCGCCGAAAGCCGGATGTTTCAAAATCTGGGCGCGGACGTCATCAATATGTCGACCGTGCCGGAAGTTATCTTGGCCCGGGAGTTAAAGATTTGTTACGCCTCCATTGCTATGACTACCGATTACGACAGCTGGAAAGAATCAGAACGGCCGGTCACCTGGGAGATAATACTGGAGGTGATGAAAACCAATGCCGCCAATGTGACCGATTTACTTATTGAAGTAATAAAAAATCTGGATTATTACGATTGCTCCTGCAGAAAATAACAACAAATAACGGAGCTAAGCTCCGTTATGGTGGCTAAAATTAGCGTAATTTTAAACGGACAAAGGCCTCGGCGAATTTATATCCGCGACTCTTCCCCATTTCTGCCGAGCCGCGGGTTATCCAGGATTTTACGCCGCGGAAATCATCAAACTGTGACTTGTGCGCCGCGAGCGCTTTGAGTTTCAGATGGAAAGTTTTGCTGACATCGATAAAACAGTTGGCTTTATCGGACATAAAACTGGACAAGAATATTTCCTTGACCTTGTGGGGCTTTAGCCCCATTTTTTGATGCATGGGAAATGAATTCAGGTCGCGCGCTAACGGGTAGCAGGCATCCAGTGTTGCCTCGCCGATAGCGCGATGGTCGGAGTGATTGATGAAGCCGTAATTCTGACGCACATAATAAAATCTGCTTGGATCCATGGTGAAGACATAATCCGGGCGGTATTGCCGCAGGAGCATGACGATTTCTTCTTTGAGTTTCAGTGTCGGCTCCAACTCCCCATCGCGGTAATCCAGAAAACGTACTTGTTTAACCCCCAAAATTTTTGCCGCGGCGTTCTGTTCTTTGATCCTGGTCGCTGAAAGCTGTTCGGCTGAGATTTTGTGCGTGCGGCTGCCCCGCTGCCCGGTGGTAGCGACCACGTATATAACTTTTGCGCCTTGCCTGGCGGCCAATGCCATGGTGGCGCTGCAACCGAAGTCGTTGTCATCCGGATGAGCCCCCACCGCCATTATCGTCTTATGTTTGAAGTTTATTTTTTCCATATAGTTTATTTACTTTCATACATTTTGACTCTAGCAAACCCCGACAAAAAAAGCTACCCACCAGAAGTGGATAGCTTTTATTTATAAATTAATTTAGAACTATTGTTTTATAAACCCCTCCGCCTACTTGATGACATCCGAACTTATTGTTTGAAGTATCTGCAGGACGCTTTTAAACAATCAAACTAACCTTTTACCATTCATTTTTGGGAGGGTTTCTGAAAAGGTTAATCGCTTCTTTATCCTTTTCGACCATTTTATTAATCTCATCATTTGTAATTTGTTTAACTAGCTCCTCGATTGTTTCCAGTGGGTATAATTGACTTATCGATTTCTTTTCGAGTTTCTTGTAGTCACCAGCGGTAGATAGTACCTTACTAACAAAGCCTCGAATAAAATCAAGTAACCCAGCTCTTTCTTTTACGATACCCTCTATATACTTTTTAACCTTCTCCTCACCCTCCCATTCTTTCCATATGAAAAGTAAGAAAACAAATCTGTCTTCCTTGGAAAGTGAGCCTGCGATGGCTAAATCATTTATTTTTTTAACTAAAATGGGCTTAATGGCGACTATTTCCTCATCAGTTAGTAGGGAGCCGTCAATTTGTTCTGCCTTTTTCTTGTTTCCGTCTTCAAGCATTGCTAAAAACCTTGTGGGATAATAAACATTCTTTGTATTTTCAATAAGACTTTTAACAAAATCGCTTCTTTTCTCTTTCGTTACTATTTTTAATAGAGATTGATAGGCCAAACGGTTCGTTTGAATTCCAACCTCGTCAAAATCAAACATAGCCGTTCCTTCATCATCAATTTGTTTCTCCAAATTCCATATGCTTAAAATCATTATCTTAGCTTGTTCTTCGGTCAATTTATCAACGCGATCAAGAATTTTTGAAAGCATTGGGCGTAACCTTTTTTCTCCATTAAATCGAATAATGTTATCAGAAAAATTCTTTTCATTATCAAGAGTTTTGATCAGATTAGCGACCTCGCTCTCTGAGATGGCACCTTCCGGGATACCGAGCTGAAAATAAAAACCAAACCTTTCATCAGCACAAATTCTGCGCTCAGTTCGCCACGTTGGCTCCCAGTCGTGTCCGTAATGACTTCTGAAATCCAGCTGTGGAAAAAGTACCTTACAAATTTTGCTTATAGGCTCAACAATTTCCTTTGGTATTTCCTGTATTAATTCCTTATAGCGAGCTTCTTTTGCCGCCTCATCATCCCTTGAATTAAAGCCTGCATATAAACTTGATATACCGGTAAAAAGAGACCTGTTAGAACTGATTGCGGAATAAAAGCGTGGAGCAAAAACTCGTATAGCCTCAATGGCGATAAAATCAACCATATTAATATCGTCCTTACCCATAATGGACCAATTCAGTCGCAACGAACTTACGTAACGTTTAATGTCTCTTATAGTCTTAAATAAATCACCCAATCCCGCATACAGCATTTCGTGCCAACGCTTCTCGTCTTCACCTTCCAGTTTTGCCTCTCCGTATACACCCTGAATTGTCACATCCAAATCATTAAAAAGTATTTTTCTCAATCCTTGGTTATCTGGCTCGGGCAAAGTAAAAGAAACCTGAATAATTTTTTTAAGGTATTCTTCACCGGGCCAGCCATCTTCACATAATCGCTCAGCTACTCGATTTCTGTCATAAGCTAACAAGAAAATAGTGTTCGAAAAATTCGCTGTCATTTTTACGAGTTTCATAATCAAACGAGTTTCTACTTTATCCAAACGGTCTATATCATCAATCACAACGACAATTTTTTTATTCAAAGTTCGTAATTTAGCGTCGATATCAACTCTTTCTTCTTGCAGGGTTTTTGATCCACTATGCCAAATTTCTCCAGTCCCCACTGAACCAACAATAGGTATGTTTATAGATGGACTGAATGAAACCTTAAGTTTTGAAGCATAGGAACGTAAGGTTTTTATAAAGTCTTTGCCTGTTTCTTTCTTGATTGAAGCAAAGACAGATGAGAAAAAATCGGCAATTAGTTCATTTTGCCCTGTAAAATTCCAGGGGTTAAAATTTACAACGATGACATTCTCTTTTTGGAGAAGCTCGTGCAAAACGAGGTTAACAAACGAAGTCTTACCAGAACCCCAAACTCCCTCAATGCCAATGACAAAACTCTGCTTCCCCTCATATTTATGCACTAAATCGGCCACCTTTATCGCAAGAGGTGTCCGCTTTAATTGATCATTTTCTTTATTTTCAATTGGAGTGTCGGGTAATATCATATAACTTATTTGTTTTGCTCAAAAAAATTATTAATATCCAAAACATAGCGTGTATATTCTGCAAAAATTTGTAGGTTAGCGTATATTGCTTTGCATTCAATTCCTTGCCTGTTGGATGTCCTGCGCTGCTTCTATTAATGCGAATAAAATTAACAACACCGTCAAGATAAGTCTCCCAATCAACCTATAACTCTTTAGTAATATAAGCCAATCATAAAACTTTCTATTAAAATTGGCAAGATTACTGACTTTGATGCATCCTAAATGCGAGCATGGAAAAATTTAAGTAGAGTTTGAGTTGAAAGTGAGGAGAAAATTTTACTGTTTGAGACCGACGCTCTGGTCGGGCGAGTTTAAAATTTTCCCTACACTTGAAGCGAAGAACTCACTTAAATTTATTCCCTAGCTCGCGCTTTTTGGTTCTTTTTCTAAAAAAGAACCTCCGGCTGAGCAGGCCCCGCCGGAGGCAGTGTATAATATTTTGTCCACTAAAAAATCCCGCGAGTTGCGTTCGCGAGATTTTTATTCCCCACTCTTACGCATAATAACAAATAATTGAGCTACACTTGCTTCCAGCTTGTTGATTCTCACGCCGTAATCTTTAAAATTTTTTTAACTTTGGCATATATTTTTTATGAATTATAAAGCTGACTTTATTTTTTCAGATTTTTTCTCTCGCAACACCCTGATTAGAAAATAAAAAATAATCGCAAGATTGGCCAGTGAATCAATTATTAGGGTTGGGCCGAATACCAAGCCGGCCCATCCTCCTAATGGTGTGATAAACATATAGAGCATAATAAAGGCCATTGCAATCACTAAATTTAAAAACGGAGCCAGTAAAAGTAGGTATTTTCTTATTTCAACTAACTTTCTGGTTAAAATAAAAGAAAGATATATCGGTAAAACAATTAATATCATTAAAATATAAAAATTTACAAATTTTTCGTCCCAAAATCTGTTAGAATATGGATGGCCATTCTCTCCGCCATATTCAATTGATGCGAGATAAAAATATCCGATGATAAATAAAATTATTGCTGATCGTTTTATGTTTTTCTTTGTAAGATAATTCATTTGATTTAGCATTATTTCATAAAATCCCCAGTCCCACTGTCATCCCCGCGCAGGCAGAAAAAAATCTTTCTGGATCCTGACTTTCGTCAGGATGACAGGGCTTTCTTGTCATTCCTGCCCCCACCCTCTCTGTCATTCCTGCCCCCACCCTCTCTGTCATTCCTGCCCCCACCCTCTCTGTCATTCCTGCGAAAGCAGGAATCCAGATAGATGCCCTGTGCCCTGTCAATTATAAATATCCTCGTACAAATCCCGCCAACTCGGATTAAAATCTTCAATTAATTTCAACTTCCACGCTCGTTTCCATGTTTTCAACTGTTTTTCACGATTCAATGCCGCATTAATATTATGGAAAACTTCATAATAGACCAGCTGATTAACATTATACTTTTCCGTAAAACCCTTAATGATTTTATTTTTATGCTGGTTGATTCGCTCTAACAAATTGTTGGTTACTCCCGTGCAAATTGTTCCGTTCTTTTGGCTGGCAAGAATATAAATGTAATAGGTTTTTTCTTGCATTGATTTAGTTTTTTTCTGGTTCCCGATTTTCATCGGGATGAGAGCGTTCGATGATTATTGAGGGCTCTCACTTTCTGGATCCCGCATCGAGTGCGGGATGACACTAAAGGGTTTCTTTCTGGATCCTGACTTTCGTCAGGATGACAACAGGGGAGGCAGGTACAATGGGAGGGGGGAATTTTAATCACAAAAAAATCCCGCGAAATGTAATCGCAAGATTTTTATTGCCCCCTCTTATGCATAATAAAAAATAATTAAGCGGCGCTTGATTCTAGTTTGGCGATTCGCACTGCATGATCATTAACTGTTTCGTCAATCCGGTCATGGGCGGCCTGATTTGAAGTTTTCTCGGTTTTTAAATCTCTTATTTCTTTTACCACGCCATCAATTGCCGTTAATACAGTATCAAATTTCTGATCCATAGCATCCTTGGTATAA
>JAQTYZ010000014.1 GCA_028688055.1 Patescibacteria group bacterium | reverse complement strand
CATTTTCTTCCTTGATAAAGTCCTCAATCCCTATGTCTATAAGCTCTAACTCTAACTCATCTAAATTCGTAATTTGTAATTCGTAATTCGTAATTGTAATGACCCCTTTAATCTCAAAATTCCACATCACACTGCCCAGCGACCCGCCGTGCTTATCAAATAAATGACGGATCACGGCCGCGGTGCGATTTTTGCTGTCGGTCAAACACTTGACCACAAACTGTGTTTGCGCCGGACCAATGCCTTCATAAACCAATTCTTCCACGGCCGCGCCGCCACCCTCGCCGGTGCCTCGTTTAATCGCTCGTTCAATATTGTCTTTCGGCATATTGACCGCTCGCGCCTTGTCAATCGCCATCCGCAACATAAAATTAGCGGTTGGATCACCGCCGTTGCGCGCTGCAATGGTAATAATATTAGCCACCTTGGTAAAAGCGGCGCCTCGTTTAGCATCCACAATCGCCTTAGCTCGTTTAGTTGTCGCCCATTTAGAGTGTCCTGACATAAATTTAAATAATGCTAATACCACGAATTAAAACTCGAATGCCTCAAATTCCTCATTCGTGATAGAACTATTCGAGGCATTCGCATAAAATTCGAGGATTCGCATTATACCTTTTATTCGTTGTATTCGTTTTTAATTCGTAATATTCGTATTATATCTTTCGTAGCACCTTAAAACAAAATTTAAAAAAAGGCAAACTTTAATTCTGTCCAATTATCCTCGGATGCTTCTTTCGATAACCAACATACAACAAGCCGGCCAACGCCAAAACAGCCATCGCCAAACTGATAATTTGTGGCCAACGCCAAACCCCAAAAGTCGGCACTTCGTCAATCCGAAACGCTTCCATCACAAAACGCAACACGGAATAAAAAATCAAATAACTCAAAACAATCGCTTTGTGATTAATAACTCGCTCTGTCGGTTCTTTAATCGTTAAATAATGAGCCAAACAGAAAAAGCCAAACAGCAACAAAGTGCCGATTGACTCATATAAAAAAGTTGGATGAAAAAATTGCTGTTCCAAATAACCCGCCGGTCTGTTAATTGCCGTAATTGGAATACCCCAAGATAAAGTCGTCGGTAAACCAAATAATTCTTGATTAAAATAATTACCCCAACGCCCTATCGCCTGCCCCAACGCCACCGCCGGCACAATAATTGAAGTCAGCAACCAAAAATCAGTTTCTCGTCTTTTGGCAAAAGAACTTAAAGCCAACCAACCGGCAATAATTCCGCCATGAATCGCCAAACCGCCCTGCCACACTTTTAAAATATCCCACAAATTATTTTGATAATACGGCCATTCCAGCAAAACATAATAAACCCTGGCGCCAATCATTCCCCAAATAATCAACCAAAAAGCCATATCTAAAATCAACTCAATTGATAATTTATACCAACGAACAATCCAAATCGCCACGCCAATACCTGCCAACATCGCCAACGCCATTGTTAAACCATACCAATAAATAGTCATCGGTCCCCACTGCCACAAAATAGCATTAGGTTCAAAAGTATGTAAAAAATGAAACATATTATATTATTGTCATTGCGAGCCTGGAGTGAAACGAAAGGCGTGGCAATCCCATCAATTTTAATTAATCTCATTATAACAAACTTTTAAAAATTAAAATAATCTCAACCAATATTATTCGTAGTATTCGTATTTAATTCATTGTATTCGTTTTTAATTTGTTGTATTCGTATTATATTTATTCGTAGCAATAAAAAACCCTGCTTTTTTCAAACAGGGTTAAATTTTGATTGTTGCTTATTATTTACCGGTTCTAGTCCAAAAAACTGGACATTGCTGGTTATATTTATCTTCTAACTCACCAAAGCTAAAGAATAAATAGCCACCGGCAAACATAGTGAATAAGCCTATGGCTAAATAAATAATGGTGTTTTCCAAACTAACTTGTTTGGAAAATTCTCCGTCCAGCACAAACATACCGAACAAAGCTACTAACATACTTAAAATTTTCAAAAAACTGAATAAATAAGACTTTTTCATCTCTTCCCCTCTCTATACTTAAAAATAACTAATTTCTATTAATGATTATAAGTATAGCACACTTTAAGAAAAATGTCAATACCCTTGGCTAATATTAGCCATTTTTTACCTATTTTTAGCTAATTATTGCTCTAAATCCAAAATAATTGTATAATTTGAACCATACAAATACCTATCTACTCCATTGCTTTTTAGTTTAATTTAAACTATTATTCTTTAATCTTAATTCCCTATACCCCACCCCCTAAACCCTAAACCCTATCTCTATGTACGATGAAGACAAATTACTCAGCGAATTAGAACCGGGTCGTCCTGCCAGACGACGTTTTTTTGGCGACAACACTCCTTTTAAAGTTTATGCCATCCTCAGAAAAACCATTAAAGTCTTGATTTATTCTCTAGTTTTTGCCGTCGGCTTATTTATTCTCTTTTATGTTAACAGCAATCTGTCTCATTCCGACACTTTTTCTTGGGTTAATAGAATTCCAATTATCGGTCAAATCAAAACTTTCGCCGAAACCTCATCCATTCCTCTTAAAGGCGAAGATCGCGGTCGCATCAATATTCTTTTCCTGGGTATTGGTGGTGAAGGTCATGACGGCGCCAATTTAACCGACACCATTATTGTTTTCAGTATTGACACCAAAGATAAAAAAGTCGCCATGTTGTCTATTCCTCGCGATTTATCCATTCCGATTGATAATGTCGGCTGGCGTAAAATTAACAACGTCAACGCTTACGCTGAAATGTCTCAACCCGGCTCCGGCGGTGAAGCCACCAGTCAAGCTGTCAGCAATCTCTTAAAAACTCCGATTGATTATTATGTTCGCGTGGACTTTGAAGGCTTCAAGAAAATTATTGATTATTTTGGCGGTGTGGAAGTTAATGTTGATACCGCTTTTGATGATTATACTTATCCGGCTGCCGGCCAAGAAGACAATCCGGTTTATGTAAATCGTTTTGAACATCTTCACTTTAATGCCGGACCTCAATTAATGGATGGAACTACCGCTCTTAAATACGCTCGTTCTCGTCATTCCCTCGGTCCGGAAGGCACCGACTTTGCTCGCGCCAAACGTCAACAAAAAGTTATTCAAGCTCTTAAAGACAAAGCTTTATCAGTTGGCACTATCACCAATCCCAAATTAATGGCCAATATTTTTGGTGAGCTTAGCAAAAATGTCAGTACCAATCTTAAAGGCGTAGAAATGCTTAAGCTTTGGAGTCTAGTTAAAGATGTTAAACAAGGCGATGTTATTAATAAAGTTCTTTCTAATTCCCCTAACGGTTTATTGCAAGACACCACCGGTGCCGATGGCGCTTATCTCTTAACTCCGCGCGCCGGTAATTTTTCTGAAGTGGAATATTTATTCAATCATATTTTTGAAACCGCTCCCGAAAGTTCCAAAGTAAAAGTTCAAGGCGAAAATGCCAAAGTGGAAATTTTAAACGGCACTTGGATTAACGGTTTGGCCGGCAAGATGGCCACTGATTTGGAAAAATATAATTTCAATATTACTCACATTGCCAATTGCAGTCGCCAAAATTTTGAACGCACGGTTATCTATGATTTAACTTTTGGCGCCAAAAAAGATTCTTTGGAAATGTTAAAAAAACAAACCGGCGCCAATGTTTCCTATACTCTGCCCGATTGGCTCAAAAACGATCTTCAAGCTGAAGCTGCTTCGGGCACCGTCAGTCAACCTGATCTCGTTTTAATCATTGGCCAAGACGCCGATAGTTCATATAACAGTGTGGAATAACTTTATTAGTTTCAGAACCAAATTAACCTTAAATATTTCTTACAATTAGATTTAAGAATGCTAATGATCATGATCGGCAACCTAAAAATATCTCAGAAATATTAATGTCTTTACAATTTAGCAATAGTTTCGATTTATGATTTAAGAATAAAAATATTTAGCACGATTCCTAAATCATAAATCGTAAATCTTAAATCGAAAACAATTTAAATAAAAACATTTCTAATAATCTAAATCTATTAGAAAGCTTAATCACTAATTATCCACCATGTTTGCAAAAAAACTCCAAACTAAATCGCCTGTCGTTGTTCTAGTCGGCCGCACTAATGTCGGCAAGTCGACTTTATTTAATTGTCTGACTGAAAAAAAACATGCCATCGTTTCTGATATCCCCGGCACCACCCGTGATGTTAATGTTGGTTCGGTTGATTGGCGACGCAAAACTATTAGCCTGGTTGATACCGGCGGTTTTTTAGATCTCAATTTTTTAGCTAACAAAAAACAGACTGCTACCACCATTGATGAAAAAGTTCAAAAACAAGCGCGCGATTTTTTGACTCGCGCCGATTTGATTTTATTTGTGGTGGATAATAAAGATGGTTTGTTGCCGGCTGACAAACAAATGTCCGGTATTCTCAAAAAAATCTTGCCGGAAAAAGATAAAGTTATTTTAGTGGCCAATAAAGTTGACGCCCAAAAAGAAGCCACTAACGCCAGTAATTTTTGGCAATTGGACTGGGGTGAACCGCAAACCGTTTCTTCAGTCACCGGCGCCAATACCGGCGATCTTTTGGATTTGATTATTAAAAAATTAACCAAACGCCAAGCCTTTAAAGAATCAATCGCCACCGAAGAGCCGGAAGCAACAACCGAACTAACAGACAAACCCCTTATCACTAAAGATGAAATTAAAGTTTGTATTTTAGGCAAACCAAATGTTGGTAAATCCAGTCTTTTAAACGCTATCTTAGGTTATGATCGCGTGATTGTTTCGCCGATCGCCCACACTACTCGCGAACCACAAGATACTGTCATTAATTATCGCGGTCATAATATAAAATTAATTGATACCGCCGGTATTAATCGCAAATGGAAGGACGCCAAAGGTTTGGAAAAATTAGGCATCGCCAAAAGTCTAGAAGTCTTGGCCGGCGCCGAAATTGCTCTCTTAGTTGTGGATATTAACGAACCCTTAACTAAGCAAGAAACAAAATTAGTTGAAGAAATTTTTGCCCATCGTAAAAGTTTAGTTATCCTCGCTAACAAATG
>JAQTYZ010000001.1 GCA_028688055.1 Patescibacteria group bacterium | reverse complement strand
ATTGTTATTTCTTTATCCAATATTGGTTTAATCCAACGATATTTTTCTTCCTTAGTTGATTTAGGCATAGTTTTTGACATATGCCACTAGATTAACAGAAAGTGCAATATGTGTGTGCACATTACCGCATTACCTTGACAGCGTAGGGTAGTTATTAATTTGACATCCCAGCTTGACCTCAAGACTATTCATCGTTATCTAGACTATCGTCGAAATCATCCTGTTTATTAATGCCAATAGATTATCGCTATTTATAATGTGCCACAACTATAATCAGCGCTATTTTTTTAGAATTTATAGTTAGCTAATCTTGGCTCGGAAATAATTTAATGCCCCCATTATCAGAAGCTATAAACCAATAGCTAAACATTACAAAAAAAATAGGAAAATAAATTAAAATTATAAGTACTAAATATTCTTTAGTTGGGACAAATATTAGCAAATTTACTTGACAACATTTTGAAAAAAAATTTAAATAAAAAATGCTAAAAATAACGGTGGATAACTCAATAAAGGGAGTGACTACTTTTGTTGTTCAGTTCTAGTATTGGCCACGTAATTTAAATATTTTGCCGCTTTTTTAAGAGCAATTGCTCGATGGCTGAGTAAGTTTTTTTGTTGTTCAGACATTTCGGCAAAAGTTTTAGTACTACCACTTGGAGTAAAAATTAAATCGTATGGCATTTGTTTTTTGGGCCTGCCCTTTTTAGCAGTGGCAATATTTCCACTCACTCGTCCAATAAAATAATGACATTTGAGGTGTGGTGAACAGACGCAAATAGTTGACTCAAAGTAGGCCTGGCGATTTGACGTCGGAACAGCGCTCATTTTTTCTAAAGTATAATCTGCTAATTTTTCAATTGGAAAATTTTCGCCGGCCCAACGTGCGGCATAAATTCCCGGTTTACCATTTAATGATTTTATAACAAGCGCGGTGTCGTCGGCCATGGACCAGTAACCAGTTTTCTTGGAAGCACTTACGGCTTTAAGCCTTGCATTTGCTCGTGCGGTGTTTCCTGTTTCTTTGACTTCGCTATAAATTTTTAAATCCGCTAGCGAGAGTATTTTAAAATTTTTCGGGGTGATTATTTTTTTTATTTCTCGGACTTTACTTTTATTATTTGTAGCGATCACAAGATTCATAATTTTTTAAAAAAACTCCGGCGAATGCCGGAGTTTAGAGTTTTGATTTAGTAGACTTCTTTTAGGAGTACGTTTTCGACAAAGATGCCACGTGGATAAAGAATTCGTTCCAATTCTTGGCGCGTACTGATTTCAACTTCAGCTCGATGAGTTGCCGTTATTTCTTGGAAAGTATATTTGGCGGCGATCATTCGGATTCGACTCTGAATGGTCGGACGAATGATTTTTTCAACAAACTTCTCGCCAATACTTTGCCAAATTTCCGGGATTTGGTCGGGATCTAGCCTCATTAGAATTGTGCCCTCAATCGAAATTTTTTTGGAATCCTTAGTGTTCGCGGTGATAGTCGAATCGCCCAGCATTTCTGGCTTATCAGGGTTAAATTTTTTACTAATATCATACTCTAGCGTTTGAGTATTGAATAACATTGCTTTTTGCCAGAACGGAATTTTTAGGTGTAGACCTGGCTTAAATATTTTTTTTAGAACCCCGCGACCTAAATCATAAACACAAGCGACATAACCAGGGGGAACGTGAATGAAAAAACCTTTCAAGACATCCTCGACAACAAACGAGTACATTAGTTTATCAATACCTTCTTCAGCCATATAGTTAGCTATTAATTGTTTTCTTTTTGGCGTTATTAGCCGCTGTCTTAAGTACGATTGTAAACATTGATATTATAGTCGAAAATACCAGGGACGTCAAAACGAAAATTGACTTAGCCGCTGGCAAAACGGCGAGAGCAAGGAAAACAAAAGCGGGAAAAAAAATCATGTAAAGTTGTTCCCGGCGAGACAACTCCCCTTTTCTCTCCCAGGCACTGATTAAAATATCGGCAAATAAATAAGCCGACACGACGGCTGACATTAGTAGGTTTCGGGCCGCAATATTAAACCAAAGAAAATGAGTATTAATAAAATCTGGGTAAGGGATTGATGGATAGAGCAAGTGAATTTTTTCTTCAGTATTAATACCACCGATAAAAACTTGATACAACAAGACTAAAATTAAAGCTTGAAAGCCCAAGGATACAGCTTTTGACCAAGGTCTAATCCTTCTTTTTTTCAAAAGCCGGCGAATCATTATTTTTTGTTTAACCGGATCGTTGGAATAGTCTCGCTTGATTTCCTTTACTTCAACAGCTAATTTTTCGCTGACAATTTTTCCCCGTTCGGTTAGAATCGTAAAGGGTAGCAGTATTATTCTAACAGCAACGGTCAGTAGGATAATGGCAATGCCTAAATTATATGATGAATAATTTAAATACAACCAAATTAGTAAATTAAAAAGTGGAATAAAGAGATAGTAGTGCCAAAAGTAAGTAAATATTTCCATAAGTTATTTTAGATATTCCGCGCCAAAGCTCGGAGGCCAGGATTCGAACCTGGATAGACGGGTCCAAAGCCCGTCGTCCTGCCTTTAGACGACCTCCGAACACTGGCGCCGAATATGATAACAACAGTATACGTTAATAGAAAAATGGTTCAAAGTCAAGTCCGATTATACCTTTAGGTATCGTCTAATAGCAATGAGACTGCTAATAATATTTAACAAAATAATAGCTACTAACTCAAGGCCAAATATTTCCCAAAAATACTGGTTGAATTGATTGGTTATACTATATTGCTCGGTGAGGAAAAAATTACTGACATATGGTTGAATGAAGTTCAAAATTGGGTAAACAGCGGCAATTGATATCAAACAAGCAATAATGCCATAAAAAATAGCTTCCATCAAGAAGGGGCTCCTAATAAACCAGTTGGAAGCCCCAACTAACTTCATAATTGCGATTTCGCTACGGTGAGTGTAAATTGCAACCCTAATGGTATTGAAGACAATCAAGGCCGCGACGAATAAGAATATGAGCGAGGTTATCAGCCCAATTTTATTAAAGTTGTCAGAAAAGTTTTTTATTTTTGTGATGTATAACTGATGGTCGTCAAAGTTTTTATCAATTATTAAACCACTATATTTTGAATTATTGAGCACTTCCATAATGGCGGGATAATCCTCAATATTTTTGGCCTGAACTTGAAGGGTAGCGCCAATGGGATTTGAATCGAGTTCATCTAATGATGAAATTATCACCGAATCCTGACGGTGGAGGCGCTTAAAATTTTCTAAGGCGTCAGCCTGAGACACATAGGTAATGTCCTTAACTTGGGTTAGTGAAGTTAAGTAGCTCTGTACTTCCTGGACCTGAGACTCGGTAACATCTGGCCGGAAATAAAGACTAATATCAACTTTATCTTTAATAACATTGATAGCAGTGTCGGTTACTAATTTGATTATAATTAAGGAATTGATGGAAATAAAGGCTAAAACAATAATCGTGATGGTGGCAATTGAAAGCCAAATGTTTCGCCAAAAGCTTTGCCAGGCAAATTTAAATATTCTCAAAAAAGATGATAGTACCATATTACAAAATGTATTTACCGACTTTTTGGTCGGAGATAATTGTGCCGTTGTCTAAGGCAACAACGCGCTTACTAATCGAATTAATAACCTCCCGATTGTGACTGACCAAAACAACCGTTGTTCCAAATTCATTGATCTTGAGAAGTAAGTCGACAATTTCACGACTATTAATCGAGTCGAGGTTGCCGGTTGGTTCATCAGCGATCAAAATTTTCGGTCGATGCACCAACGATCTGGCAATCGCTACTCGTTGCTGTTCGCCACCTGACAATTGAATTGGGTACCGATCCTCTTTGCCGGTTAAGCCGACAATCTTTAATACTTGTGGAATAACTTCACGGCTGCGGGTTGCATCAACCCCACAAACCTCCAGCGCGAATTGAATATTTTCAAATACGGTTTTTTTGCCCAGCAGTTTAAAATCCTGAAAAACGACGCCGATTTGCCTTCTTAAAATGGGAATATCCCGTGGACGAATATTAGTAATGTCCCAGCCACCGATAATGATTTGACCCTTGGTTGGCCTTTCTTCGGCCGTCATAATTTTCATCATCGTGGTTTTACCAGTTCCACTACGTCCAACAATTGAAACAAATTCTTTTGGCTTAATATGAAGATTAACATCCTTTAAGGCATCAACATCGGGTGGATAAATTTTTTGAATATTTTTAAAGATTATCATTTTGTTTCACTTTCCTTATTTTTATAATTTGCTATAATGGCTTATGTTTCGCGGATGTAGTTCAGCGGTAGAACGTCTGCTTCCCAAGCAGAAGATCGCGGGTTCGATCCCCGTCATCCGCTTGTGCCAACGTAGCTCAGCTGGTAGAGCAGTCCCTTCGTAAGGGAAAGGTCGTGGGTTCGACTCCCACCGTTGGCTTATTTTTATACCTTAATTAGCCTCATAACCCATATTTGATGCTTTAACTCTGAAAGATAGGCGTCTAAATCTTTTGATCTAATTAAGATATGGCTGGCGCGAATCTGGGAAATACTACCGGTTTCATCGTTAATTTTTTCAACTACTTTTATGATGTGGTAGCCAAATCTGGTTTTAACAATATCACTCATTTGGCCTGGCCCCAGGCTAAAGGCCGCTTGTTCAAATTCTGGAACCATCTCGCCTTTGGTGAAATATCCCAAATCGCCTCCTTGGACCGCGGTCACATCTTGGCTATACTCTTGAGCCATTTTTTCAAATGATTCACCGTCAACCTTTATTTTTTGCAAGACCTCTTGAGCTTTTTGACGCGCTGGCTGATTAAGCCGGTCATCAAGCGTGATGGCAAGGGCAACTTTATTTTTAAGCAATAATGGCTCAAGCAATTCCTGCTTAAATTGTGACACATTCCAACCATATAAATTGTCTAGCTGTCCCGCCAAGGTGTTAGTAGAACCTACAAATGTTGTAAGTTTTTTAATTTGTGAGTCAATTTCCGATTGACTGACCTTTAATCCATAGTGATTCGCTAAATTTTTGATCAGTGAATCTTCTATCATTCTATCAAGAATATGTTTTTCTGTCTGCAAAATCGGCGGTATTTTAAAGGTGGTATCAGATAGTTGTTTTGAGTAAAAATTATTAAGCGATGAAACTTGCTCAGCCCAGGTGTAGTAATAAGCCGCTCGATAGTCAACAAACATTATTGGGTATGGAATAATTTTGGTGACAGCAATAACTACCTGATTGACTGGATGAAAAGCATAAAGATAGCCAGAGAATAAAATAAAAAATAGTAGAACGGTTAGCAGTGGAAGAATAAAAAATAAACGATACTTAGGAAATTTATGCTTTTGTTTTAAACTTTGGTTCACCAGCGGCGGGGAGGGGTTAGGGACGGTGGTTTTTACTTTGCTAGCGATTTTTGTGGGTTTGTTTTTTTGTTGATTATCTGCCTTTTGAGTGTCAACCCATTTCAAAACGACATCCCGAAGTCGGTTAATCTCTTCGGTGTCAGTGCTGGCAATGTTATTTTTAGTTTTTTCTATCATTTATTTGAAAAAATAGTTAATCCAACTTGATAGATTGGATTGACTTGATGCTTGATCGTCAGTTGCCGTCGCTTGATTATTAATCAAATTTTGGGGCAAAACCACTACCTTTTCACCTTGTTTTTTTAGTCCCAGGTCGGTTCTAGCCTTTTCTTCAAGGTAGGCGTTGGAGTTCAAGTACTCAATTAACTGTTGGTATTGTTCATTTTCTTTTTCAAGATTATCAATATTGGTTTGTAGGCCGACGATCTCGGAGTTTACTTCTTGATTCTTCAGCCAGCTTTGAGCCAGACTATAAACAACCACCATTAAAACTAACAAAAGAACAATGGAGGTAAGCCATTTTTTTATTTTACCTAATTTAGTTCGGCCATAATGTACGGTCATAGTGATTGGCTGACAATATTATAACATAATTACATTCAATCTTCAATTAATTCATCACGATCTGACTCACCTACCTTGGATATAATCTCTTGAAATTTTCTTTCCCCAACACTCTTTTTAACTTCTTTTAAATATTCAATAATTTTACGGTCGTCTATTTTTTGGTCGGGAGCTGGCGTTAAATCATTATGAATAAAAGTAGCAAGATACTTTTGGACTGACTTGGGTTTAGTAATATTAAAAAAATCGATTCGGGTTTTCCCCTCATTATAAATAAGGTATAGGTTACCAAGTCGAAAAACGCGCTGCCAAAAACCTGCTCGGTGGACGGCTACTTCATTAACCTCTGCCATTTTTACCACGGTAACAATTTTTTTAAAAATATTTATTTGGTCCACATCAATGATTGTCAAATTTGATATAATCAATTTTTTATTAAACCAAATATAGGTTTTTGAAGTAATCCAAAAAAAAGATAGGGTCAATATTGTTAAAAATAGAGCAGTGGTTAAAGCCCCCTTGACAAGTAATGGGTAGGCAAAGAAAAAATCAGCTAACATAAAGATTATCGGCCAGACGATTTTTTTTGCCAGAATTAGTTTTGATTGATGGATAATCATCCCGACGCTTGCTGGTGCCGTAAGCTTAATATTTTTTTCAGGCATATTTTCTTTTAATTATAAAGTGATGTTTTGTTAGTTCAATTCCGGTAATCTTAATTAGCGTTAGGGAAGTTACTAATAGCCAATCGTATAAGCCAAGGGGCACATTTCCAAAAATATTTGCCAGGCCTGGTTGATAAATGGCAGTAATCTGCAAAGCAAATCCGATTAGAACGGCTGCAACTAAATATACGTTTGAAAATGGATTAGAGGTTAAGATACTATGGCGCAGACTGCGACAGGAAAATACGTAGACTAACGAGTCTAAGCCAACCGCCGCAAATATTATTGTTCTAATATGTGAGAGCTCGGCTATTTGAGATTGACACAAAATATAAAAAAGTGCCAGCATAATTAAATCCGAAAAGATACCAATGATAAAAATTAAGGCCTTCATTTCCGAATTTAGAATTTTTTCATTTTTTTTCCGGGGCGGGTTCGACATTATATCTTTTTCGCCGGCCTCCATTGTTAGCGCTAAATTGGGAAAACCATCAGCGATTAAATTTATCCATATTATTTGAGCGGGCAAAATTGGCAATGGTAAATAGAGTAAAAGTGAGCCACCAACTAAAATAATTTCGGAGAAACTGTCCGCTAAAAGATAAACAATAACTTTTCTAATATTGTCATAGATAACTCTACCTTGCTCAACAGCGGCAATGATAGTTTTAAAATTATTATCCAGCAAAATCATGTCCGACGTTTCTTTGGCAACGTCAGTACCGGAACCCAGCGCGATGCCGATATCGGCGGATTTCAGTGCTGGTGCATCGTTAATACCATCACCAGTCATCGCCACGACTTCACCTTTTTGTTGCCAGGCTTGAATAATCCTCAGTTTGTGTCTCGGTTCGACTCGCGCATAAATATCAATTGATTTAACTTTTTTGGATAATTCCTCGTCGCTAAGCTTATCTAATTCAGCGCCCTCAATGATATTGTGAGCTTCAATTTTAATTCCCAATTCTTGCAGGATAGCGCGCGTCGTCAATTGATGATCGCCGGTGACAATAATCGGTCGGATGCCAGCCGCTTTTGCTAAGGCAAAGGTTTCTTTAATGCCCGGCCGGAGCGGATCTTTAAGGGCAACAAAACCGACAAAAATAAAATCGTTCAATTCTTTTTCAATATCATCAATATGTTTACTTTTGGGAACTTGTCGGTAGGCAAACGCTAGTAATCTTAAGCCTTCAGCCGTTAATTTTTCGTAGCGTTTTTTTAGTTCATTAGTTTTAGCAGGAGTTAGTATTTCTTTTTTTCCGTTGATTCTAACTTTTGAAGCCATTGAAATAATTTTTTCTGGCGCGCCCTTAGCATACATAACATTGCTTTTGTCATCCAACTGATGCAACGACACCATAAATTTACGCTCGGAATTAAAGGACAGTTCTGTTAATTTCGGTTGATCAGCTCTAATTTTTTTGTAGGGCATTCCGGTCTGAATAGCACTGAGCAAGAGTGCTTTTTCTGTTGAGTCGCCAATCATCTTCCAATTTTCGAGTGGTTCATTGGGATTTTCGATCACCGCGTTGTTGCAAAGGAGTGATATTTTTTCGATTAAATCATGATCTTTAAGCGTCTCAATGTTTTCATATTGATGCTTGGAAGTTTCACGATCAAAAGTGACAATTTTATTGACTTCCATATTACCCTGAGTTAGCGTACCAGTTTTGTCAGTACAAATTATTGAGACACTTCCCAACGTTTCCGCGGCAATTAATTTTCTGACTAAGGATTTTTTTCTAAAAATAGCCTGCATACCAATCGCGAGAATTGTTGTGACCGAGACTAGCAAGCCCTCAGGAATAGCAGCAACGGCCAGGGCGGCGGCGGTACTGAGCATACCTTCGCGAGCGGCCTCGCCAAAGGCAAAAATTGGTCGACCCTGAAAAACACCAATGGTAATAATCAGGGCAGTTATGATAATCACGAAGTAACTTAGTGTTTTACTTAATTTTTTTAGCTGCTTTTGCAGTGGCGTGTCTGCTTCATTGGTCGCGGCAACTAATTTCGTAATTTTTCCCAGCTCCGTATTAAGTCCAGTTTCGCAGACTATCGCCATTCCTTTGCCCGATGAAACAATGGTGCCACTATAAACCATATTTTTTCGATCAGCGAGCGCGGTGCCAATATCAATATTTTTAACACTTTTAGTTGACGGCAGTGATTCACCGGTTAGGGCGGCTTCATTAATTTGTAGGTTATCAATTGATATTAATCGGCAGTCCGCTTGAATTTTATCACCCGGATCAAGATAAATAATGTCACCCGGCACTAGCTGATTACTTTTAATTTTTATCTCATTGCCTTCACGTAGCACCTTGGCTTTAAGATCGATTAATTTTTTCAAATAAGACATTGCTTTATTAGCCTTGTATTCCTGATAAAAACCAACCACCGTATTAATGAGAACCGCAATTAAAATAACAACGGTATCAACACCGTCCTGAAGGAAAGCGGAAATGATTGCCGCCGCAATTAAAATATAGACTAACGGGCTTGATAGCTGACTAAATAATATTTTAAATCCATTAAGTTTAGAGTCAGTCGGTAATTCATTCAGGCCCATTTTTTTTTGCCGTTCTGAAGCATCCTGAAAGCTTATTCCGTTTATTCCCGAATTTAGTAATTTATAGACTTCAGTCAGCGGTAATGAGTGCCAATTATTTTTTTTCATTTAGGTTTTGTTTTTTATAAAGCCAGTAAGCTAGCGAGCTGCCTATAAAATCAATTAGGATTACGGTAATAAAAATGTTGGTAATTAGCTGGTAAAAAATTTTTGGTGGAAAAACATTTATTAGCACATCAACATTAGGGTCAAGTTGCCAATAATTATTGCTGAAGCTAAATTTATGGAAAGTTAAAAAAAAGAACTCAAAATTACGGCTTACCAATAATAGGCACAATAGCATAAGTAATCCGAAAAAAAATAGCGATTTAGCCATAATTATTAGCGGGTACTTCATTTTGCCTCGTTTGGTATAAATTGTTAAAAAAGAAACTACCGTGGTGATGAAAAAACCAATAGTAATAATACTTAGCCTTTGTCCAAGTTTTTTTAGGTCTGATAAATGGTGTAGTTCCGTTTGAGAAAAATAGTTACTGGTAATATTTTCTTGATTGTTAAGATAGCCAAAAATATTATTAATTATTTCCCTCTTATTAAGAGGGTGAATGGCGAAAAAATTGTCATTAGAGAGTTTAAAATTGTAAAAAATGGGATTTAAGATGATTAAATAAAAAACGATAAATAGGATGGTTAATGGTGCACTAAGAAATAGGATGCTTTTATTTAGCCACATATTTTTATTATAACAAAAAAATCGCAATTAGTGCGATTTTTTTGGTCTCACCTTAGCCCAATTTAATATCCGACCAATATTCTATTATATTAAGCCTCTCTTAAATATCCCCAATTATGCAATTTATCACTGTCCTCAAACCAGCGATAGCCGATATCGGTTCGATAGTACATGTCAGGAATTAGGATATTGCTGATTCGGTTATAGACTTGATTATGTGCTTGTTTCATAGTTGCCCCGCTGCCGACGACAATTAGGGCGACGCCGGAAGTGCCAGTTAAAACCCATTGACCGTCAACCAACTTAACGTCTTCAATGTGGACACCTTCGAGATTTGGTTTTTTGAAAATCACGGCCGCATTGCGCGAATGTTTGCCAAGAATCTTGGCATCACCCCCATACGGAAACGGTGGCGTCACAATCCGGACGCCAATTTGAAAACCGCTCTTGGCCTTGAATTTTTTTAGTTCGCCAGTCGCCAACCCGTAAAGAAATTCGCTGATTGGCATTTGAATCCCCTCTTGTTGAATACTAATGGTCGGATAACCGAAGCGGGCCGTGAATTCAAGCGGATAAATGCCATAGCCGTTAACGATACAATTTAAGTCAATGTAACCGACGTAATGTTCTTCAGCAAGTTTTGGTTCCATTTTTTTTAGAGTAGCATTAAACATCTTGGTCGGCATGCTCCAAAACATACTGGTGCCCATCTCGCCGGTTGATGGCCCAATATTTCCGGGGAAAAGTTTTTTGTGCTCAAAATTAACATTAATCGGATAAACGAACTCATGGCCGTTAAAAAAGGCACCGACGGCCACTTCAACTCCCGTAACTCTTCGTTGTAACTGGAAAACCATCGGTTTTTTTTCAAGGATTTTTTTATAGGCCTCCAGGACCTGAATGACATCTTTGCCATCATCTTCTTCGCCGACAAAAAGATATAATTTGACATTTTGGGCTTCGCCGCTTGGTTTAATAACATACTTAGCCGGATTTGACTCAACAAATTTGATGGCATCATCAAATGCTTCAAATGTTTGATAAGGGATAATCGGGATGCCAAGTTTTTTCAATTCTTCCTGACCAAATGATCGGTCATCTTCAAGCATATCCGTATATGAGGTTCCGCCGACAACTAACTTTCCTTTTTCCCGCATTTTTTGCGCCAGTTTACCCATTCCTAATACATCATCAAAAACGATGACATCAGCCCAGTTAACCTCATTTTCCCAATTATCAGTTTTTTCGACAAAGCCGTCGGCAATTTCTTTTTCATCTTTATTTTCGATAAAGTATTTTGCTTGATGACCTTCCTTAATAACATGCCAAGCGATATCGCTGATCAGCGCATCGTAAGACACAAACAGAAACTTTTTTTGATCCATAATTTTAATAGAAATAAGCGGTTTCATTATATACCATTATGTATACACCGACAATATTATTGCGACAAAATACAATAGCCCTTTTTATATATAACAAAAAACACCTTCTAATTGAGGCATTTTTTTGGTGGGACATGAGGGAGGAAGTTCGGACTCTTTTGAACCAACTGATAGGTGAAATCAAATTTATGATATTAGCCAATTGTTGGAATTAGATTTTTTAAATATTTGCTATAAATTCCACTAAAATGTAAGTTACCCAAAAGGCCAAAAGTATATAGCCTTCTTTTTTTGAGATTACTTTTCCTGAATGCATGAATTTCAACAATATAAGTGAAGCCATTAGCATAAATACGGCCGTAATGTAAATTATTTTTATTGGGAAAGAAAAAGGACTAATAAAAGCCAAGATACCGACCAGGATTGTGGCGTCAGCCAAAACCGTCCCTAAAATATCACCAGTCGCCAGTCCGTCATCCTTGTTCTTTATTGATTTGAGAGAATAGAATAATTCAGGCATTGTTGTTCCTAGGCCGACAATAAGCATGCCAATAAGGATCGGAGTAACTTTTAGAAGGTGGGCCAAGGTGGTTGCCGAAGTCACCAAAAAATGTGAGCCGATTAGCAGGATAATCATAGCAAAAAGCAGAAAAAATGAATTTTTGTATTTGTCATCTTCGCTACGTAAGTCGGCCGGTGATCCCAAGCCATTTTTAAAAACTAAGTAGTAAAAAAGCGCTCCAGAGATGATAAGAGCCATGCCTTCAACGCGGGAATAATGGCCATTTAGTCCAAAAATTAGTGGCAAAAAAAGAAAAAATGGGTAGAGACGGACACTTTTTAATATTTTGCTTTCGATTTTTATACCGCGGCCAGCATATATTATTAAAATAGAAAAAATTAGAGTTAGGTCGGCAACATTTGATCCAAATAGAGTTCCAAGCCCAAGCTCGGGGACTCCTTCAATCGCTGAATTTATTGATATGAGCGCCTCGGGCAAAATTGAAATGAAAGCGACCACAATAAAGCCAATAAGATGTTTTGACAGATGGAAATTTTTTGCTAGTTTGGCCGAATATTTTGTTGCCAGGGTCGCACCCTTGATAATCAAAAATAATGACAAAACAAAAATAAATAGACTATTAATCATACTTCTTGATTATATCAAAAAACCGCCGGAAATTACAGACGGATTTTTGGTGGGACGTGAGGGATTCGAACCCCCGACCATTTGCTTAAAAGGCAATTGCTCTACCAGCTGAGCTAACGTCCCATGTTTTGTAAATTTTTGATAAATTGTCGTCCTTGGTAACTTTTTAGCTGTTTTTCCCTTTGGATCGCCAGTTGTCTACTTTGACATGTTTCGGAATAAATTAAAGTCCATGTTCCTCTATTTTTAGATGTGTATGAAGATTTTTTATTAGATAGTAAACTATTATGTCTTTTTAATCTATCATCAATATTATTTGTTTGTCCAATGTATATTTTTCCAGTTGATTCAGACTTTAAGACATATACGACATAAGTCATCATAACCATTTGCTTAAAAGTCCGCCAGCTGGCGGATCTAGCGCGCTGAGCTAACGTCCCATAAAATGTTTGGCTTTTAATTTTACTATAGGATAATATCAAATATTTTACAAAAAATCAAGTCCAGGGTGAAAGTTAGTGGATAATATGTTAATGAGATTGGCTTGAATAAATGTACTCGCCTGTAGTAGTATAAAGTAGCTACTAATAACAAAGATTTTAGAGAAATGGCTAAAAATAGCGATAATTACGATAAAATACCACCACAGAATCTTGAGATGGAACAATCCTTGCTCGGTTCAATTATGATTGATCGCGACGCCATTATTAAAATTGCCGATATCATCTCACCTGATGATTTTTATAAGGATGGACACCGGTTGATTTACCAAGCTATTAGGGAGCTATACGAAAAACGTGAGCCGATCGACCTATTGAGTTTAGGCAGTCGACTTGAAGAACGAGGTCAGCTTGAAACGGTTGGCGGTCGCACCTATCTAGCTGGTTTGGCTAATTCGGTGCCGACCTCAAGCCACGTTGTACACTATGCTAATGTTGTTCAGAATAAGGCGACTTTAAGACGTTTGCTGTCAGCGGCGTCTGATATTACCGAACTGGGCTATCGCGAGACAGAAAGTGTGGATACCCTTTTAGATGAAGCGGAACAAAAATTATTTAGCGTTTCCCAAAAGTTTTTGAAAAAGACTTTTATTTCTATTAATGACGTTTTAACCGAAGCCTTTGATAGAATCGACGAGTTACATCGGGAATCCGGCAAATTACGGGGAGTACGTACTCATTACAAAGATTTAGACAATATTTTAGCTGGATTACAAAAATCTGATTTAATAATTTTGGCGGCGCGGCCGTCCGTTGGTAAGACGACGTTAGCGCTTGATATCGCCAGAAATATTGCGGTCAAAGGTAAAGAATCGGTCGGTGTGTTTAGCTTAGAAATGTCCAAGGAGCAGTTAGTTGATCGCCTACTGTGTTCCGAGGCCGGTGTTGACTTGTGGAAAATGCGAACTGGCAAGCTAACGGATCAAGGTGAAAATGACGACTTTTCTAAAATAAATCGGGCCATGGGGGTACTATCTGAAGCTAAGATTTTTATTGATGACTCGGCTAATGCTAATGTGATGGAAATTAGAACCAAAGCTCGTCGTTTACAGTCCGAACACGGACTTGGTTTGATTGTGATTGATTATTTACAATTAATGGAAGGCCGTGGCTCTAAAGAAAATCGTGTTCAGGAGGTTTCTGAGATTTCGCGAAATTTAAAGGCCATTGCCCGAGAGTTAAATGTGCCGGTTTTAGCCTTGTCTCAACTCTCTCGTTCCGTTGAATCTCGAGATAGTCATGTCCCCCGTTTAGCCGATCTGCGCGAATCCGGATCAATTGAACAAGACGCTGATGTAGTATTATTTATCTACCGAGAAAAGTTGTACCAGCAGGATTTACCTAATGAAAAACAAAATATTGCCGAAATTATCATTGCCAAGCATCGCAATGGACCAACTGGTAAAGTTAAACTATATTTTGACGAAAAAAATGTAACCTTTAAAAACATTGATCAAAAATTTGCGTCGGAAGAAATATCATTTTAATATGCCTCATCCACCCCTACCACCACATTTAGAACATCCAAAGCCAATCGGCCCCGATCATCAATTGCCTTCCGGTAATAATCACAAAATAAAAGTAATATTGGCTGCGTTGTTAATTGCCACTTTAGTAGCGCTGGTAATTGGCGTAGTACTCCATTTTGTCGGGGTCAAAATTGACGTAATTTTGCCGGTTTTAGCCCCGATCTGGGTCGGGGCCATTACTTTGGTGTATACGACTAATCTTCATCGCTAAATGGCTTATTATCCGGATTCAATAAAAAATTTACTTGATCAATTTTCGAGACTGCCTGGCATCGGGCCAAAGACCGCTGAGCGGTTAGTCTTTTTTTTATTAAAGCAGCCGAAGGAAGACTTAGCGAGGTTTGGAATGGCGCTTGAACATTTACGAGACAAAATTACGGTCTGCCGTAGTTGTTTAAACTTTACTGAGAATGATCCGTGTTTAATTTGTTCAGATAAACGACGCGATCGCCAGCTTATTTGTATTGTAGCTAAACCCCAAGATTTGTTTGCCTTAGAAAAAACCAGCGAATACGTTGGGGTTTATCATGTCTTAGGTGGTGTTATTGATCCGATTGAAGGCATTACTCCTGAAGATTTAAAAATAAGAGAACTGGTAAACCGGATAAAGCTTGATCGTGTCACCGAAATTATTTTAGCTTTAAACTCCGATATGTCCGGCGAGACGACCATATTATATTTAACAAAACTTCTTAAACAGTTTAAAGACGTTAAAATCACCCGCTTGGCTCAAGGTCTGCCGATTGGCAGCGACTTGGAATATGTTGATCAGGTAACCTTAAGTAATGCCTTAAGGGGTCGTCGGGAACTTTAGCTTAGTAAAATACAAGTTATTGATGTCAAAATCTAACTAAAAACGCCTCGGATTATTGATCCGAGGCGTTTTCTTAAATTGAGTATTTTAAATTTTGACTATTTCAACGGTTGTGCTGAGTTGTCGATGACCAACAAATTTATTATATCTAGTTTTTGCCTTATATTTTACAACGGTAATTTTATCACCAACGGCCTGCTTCACAATTTTGCCTTCAACTTTGGTTTTTAATAATGGTTGGCCGACTTCGATTTTAGCACCAATATCATCGGTAATTAAAAGTGTATCAAAAGAAATAGCATCGCCAGCCTCGCCCTTAAGTTTTTCCACACTAATTTTATCCCCTTCTTTCACGAGATATTGCTTACCGCCAGTTTTGATTACTGCCAAAGACATAAGAAAAATCTTAATTATTAACCCTTATAGTTTATATTTATTTAGGGAAAAAGTCAAGGATATAAAAAGACGACAAATACTAACCTTTTGCTGCTAGTTGTTGCCAAAATTAATTACTTAAATAGCTAGCGACATAATTATCAACTGGTGCATAGTTATCAGACAAGGTTATAGAGTTGGTATTGATATTTATGGCAGTTAAATTATTGGCTAAACTTTTGAGTTCCGGAGTCGCCGTTGCGACTAATTCGCCTTTAGCTATTCGGGTTGTTTTTTTTGAGGCGAAAATGACAATATTTTGAACCAAGGTTGAATTTAAATTTTGATCAATGTTTGGAAAGATATAAAGCTGCGGGAAAAATTTAGCTAGGGTTTTTATTTCGGCTTGAAAAAAAATTGACTTTGACCCAGAAATTGCCCCAATAAAATTCAACGCGTATAAACCGTCTTCATTTAAGGAATCGTAGATTTTTTTTATGGCCTCGCTCGTTGTTAATTGAAATGGGATGGAATAATAAGACGAAAATGCGTCGCCGTAGATTGAATCATATTTTTTAGTGTTATTGTTCAAAAAAATTCTGCCGTCTTCGTGAATAATATTTAATTTTGGATTATCCTTAAGGCCAAAATAGGTTCTGGCCGTTTGGGTTACTTTAGGGTCGATTTCAACCACATCCATATTATTGTCGGGAAATCGCCTTTGATAATCTTGAGGCGAGGTGTAAGCTCCCCCGCCTAAAGTTAAACTATTTTTTATACCTGGATTAAATAACGTGTCCAAACGGTAATATTTAACATAATCGGTTAAAAGTTTATCACTGTCCAAATATATTATTGAATTTACTTCAGTCGCCAGAATAAGCAGTCTGGCTGGCTGGCCGTCTTTTGTCATAACATCCTCAACTTTAATATGGCTGTAAGCCGAATCAGTTTCATATTTAAATTTACTCGGAAGGATAAAAGTGTTTAGCCAAATGGATGAAATTAAAAATAATAATAAAATTTTAAAAGTATTAATCCCACCAAGCAGCGAAGTCAAAATCAAAATTATACTTAGGCCGTAAACTATATTGGTACTGCCAAAATTAGGTATCAGTAAAAAACCAGCCGTGAACGTGCCAAAGATACTGCCAAGTGTCGATAGGGCATAAAGCCGGCCGGCGACATTGCCCGAATTTTGCAAATCCTTAACTTTTAGTTTAATTGCATATGGGGAGACCATTCCTAAGATGACACTGGTAGTTGAAAATAATAAAATTGTCGCAACAACTGATCCAAGCTTAACTCCCAGTTTAGCTGACTGATAGAGAATGGTGTCTTTGAATATCCCGATGAAAGCAATTGATACTCCAGCAATAAACAGTATTAATGCTAAAGTCTTCAGATCTGCTTTGGCGACCGATAAACGACCACCAAGATAATAGCCAAGACTTAAAGCGCCCAAGATGACACCAATTAAAGACGACCAAACAAAGATGGAAGTCCCCAGGTACGGCGCTAGAATACGTGAGCCAATTAGTTCTAAGATCATGATTACAGCACCGGAAATAAATATCATTATTTCTAAAGGGCCGATTTTTTTTCTTAAATCGATCATTTTTTTATTGTTACCTCATCACCGATTTTAGCGTTGATTTTTTTGATAGTACCAGCGTTAATTTCCAACACGTAGTCTATTGGTTCGGGCGAATTGTAGATTGTGTATTCAGTTGATGTTGGTATCGGCAAATTTGGTGCCAGACCGACGATTTTATTATCTGTGATCCAAATTAAATCGAGCGGAAAAAGCATACCCTTCATCCAAAAAGATTGTTTTTGTCTGTTGGAAAAAATAAACAGCATGCCCTCGTTAGCTGCGAGTTTAGTGGCTCCTGATAATCCTTGAGCCAGGGCAATATTATCTTGGGCGACGGTGACGTAAAATGGGCTGTTATTAATGGTAACTTTTGAGCTACTAAAATTAATGACCTTAGCAATTACAATTAAGACGAACAATAAAACGACGAGCAGAACAAAATTAAATTTTCGCATTTTTTTTTCGATAAGACCAAACCAATACTAGGGCCAGCAAAACCATAAAAATAGTTAGCATTGCTAAGGCATATATTTTTCCTTTTGAATGCAAGAATAATGAGGTGATGCCAAAAATCGCCGTAATAAAATACAAAAAAATAACCGTTTGTCGGTGACTAAGGCCAACGTCAATTAATCTAAAATGGAGATGCTTTCGATCGCTAGCGGTTGGTGATTTTTTTTCAAATAATCTTCGAGCGATGACCCATAGCACATCGAGAATTGGAACGCCCATTATTAGGAGGGCGGTGGCAATCTTCGAGCCTGATATTATCGCTAATACACCCAACATAAAACCACAAAAGATACTCCCGCCCTCGCCGAGAAAAATTTTGGCCGGATGCCAATTAAAAAACAAAAACCCAAGGGTGGAACCGGCAAGCGCCATACACATAATCGACGTTAGCGACAACGGCAAATCCCAGCGTAAGCTGACAAAAAAAATAATAATTGAACCGATAAATGTTACCCCCGAAAGTAGCCCATCAAGTCCGTCTAAAAATTTGGTCGTGTAGCTCATTCCTAACAACCAAATAAAAGCCATCATTGATCCAAACATTACCGAAAAATGGTAGATACCACCGCCGGGGTTAGTAACATAGTTAATTCTGATTCCAGACATCACGATGATGATTGATGAAATAACGGGAAATATTATTTGAGTTGATGGCTTGAGATTAAATTTATCATCAAAATAGCCACCGAGCATAATAATAATCCCCCCGATAAATATGGCAAATAATTGCCAGCTACTGACTCTCGAATCATAAATTCCGGCTAGGGTTAATATTAGATAAATTGAAATAAAAAAAGAGCCAAAAATGGCGAGACCGCCCAATAACGGCGTTGGTCTTGAATGAATTTTTCTTGGATTTGGTAAGTCGACAATATTTTTTTTTATTGCTAATTGTTTAACAATGGGAGTTAAAATTATTGACGATAAGACGGCAATTAGCAAGGTTAGCAAATAAATGTAATTCATGATGATTAACAGTTTTGTCGTTATTAATATAATAGTGCTTCCGACTGATGTTTTATATTAGGAGTAATTTTTTAAATTGGCCGGGCTTTTTTAAGGCTCAAATTCTGATTTTCATCATAAACGATAGTGTCGCGTCTCGTGGCCTGGCTGGCCAAAATCAAATTAGCAATTGGGTCTTGCAATTTTTGCTGGATGACTCGACGTAGTGGCCTGGCGCCAAAATTTATATCAAAGCCTTCACTGGCTAGTTTCTCAAGCGCCACCTGGCTAACGTCAAGGGCTATCCCCTTGGTTTCTAAATTTTTGGCGACTTTATTAATCATTAATTTGGCAATCGCCACAACATCAGCCATACTAAGCGGCTTAAAGACAATAATTCCATCAAAACGGTTAAGTAATTCCGGCCTAAAATACTGCCCTAATTGAGAATCAACAAGACTATTTTTAATATTTTCAACTGAATCGCCAGCCGCAATTCTGTCTTGAATATACTGCGTACCGGCGTTAGAAGTTGCAATAATAATCGTGTTGGTAAAATCAATTGTTTTTCCGCTATTATCGGTCAGGCGGCCGTCATCCATAACTTGTAAAAAAATATTTAAAATGTCAGGATGCGCCTTTTCAATTTCATCAAGTAAAATCAAGGAGAAAGGATTTTTTCTAACGGCGTCACTTAAAAATCCACCGCCAGACGAATCAGAGTAGCCAGTGGGCGAGCCAATTAATCTGTTAACGCTATTTTTTTCCTGATACTCTGACATATCCAGTCTAATCATATTTTCCGCGGCACCAAAATAAACCTCGGCAACAGTTTTAGCAAGTTCGGTTTTACCAACGCCGGTGGGACCCAAAAATAGAAGATTTACAATTGGCCGCGAGATGTCTCTCATCTCAGCTCTGGCACGCCTAAGGCTAGAAGCAACCATTGAAACAGCTTCTTGTTGATCAACCATCCGCTCATGAATCTTTGTTTCTAAGTTTAGAAGTTTTTCTGATTCCTCCTGAGTTATGTCAGCTAATGGAATTTTTGTTTTATCCGAAATTATAATGGCAACATCATTACCGGTAATGGTGCTGTTTTTTCCTTTACTGTCTCTAATTTTAGTGGACACTTCCTGCAAAATTTCAATAGCCTTTTCGGGTAAGTAGCGATCATGCAAGTAGCGATCAGACAAATCGACAATCTTTGAAATAGCATCATAGGAAAAAAATACTTTTTGTTGATATTCGACGGTTCCGGCCTTGGCTTCAAGAATTTGGATTGCCTCATCGCCGGTCACTTCATCAATATTGAGTTTGGAAAAAACGCTATCAATTGAGCTTTTATTTTCGATATATCGACTATAGTCCGACGGCGTCGTGGTGGCGAAACAAACAATATTTTTTAACGACTGAGAAAGAACATCGGCCAGATCAATACTACCTTGCCGGCCGGATGTTATACCAATCATATTATGAATATCCGAAATATACAGAATAATATTACCGGCGCGGCGGATTTCGTTAGTTATTAACATTAGGCGCTGCTGCGCTTCGGACGGAGAAGCACCGCTGACTAACTTGGCAACGCTCAAACTAACTAATCTTTTGTCTGCTAAAAATTTTGGCACTGCTTCGGCCACCATTTTTTGGGCAACCCCTTCAATAATTGTATTCCGGCCGACTCCGGGATTTCCAATCAGGAGGGTACTTTTGCGGCTTCCGCCCTTAATATTTTGAAAAATAGTTTCAATTTCGTCGTCGCGCCCGATACACGGGAATAAATAACCTGATTGAGCTAAATAAGTTATATCGTGACCGAAAACATCCAAGACTGGCGACGCAACAGCTGTCATCGCCCTGTTCATTGAACTTTTTGGTCTCAAGGACGCGCGTTGTCTAAATTTGAGCCAGTTTTCCCTGAGTTGTTTTCTAATCCGAAGCCAGGAAATAACGTTTACTATTTTATTTTTTGTCACATCTAAATCATAAAGTAGGGTCGTAACTTCGTTTTCCTGCGAGGCCATTTGTTCTAATAATTCAATAACATCGACTTTTTTTTGTCTTTTTTCATAAGCTAACAAATAGGAGCTAAAAATAATAGCCCATAAATTTTCGCCGATAATGGCCTGAGAATCAGTCAGTTCAAGTTGCTGCGCGAGAGTGTTTCTAATCTTATTTTTTAACGTCGTAAATGAAATACCTAGACGACTAAAAATAATTTGCGTTTGTGAGTTACCTAGTAGGGCAACAAACAAGTGAATTGGCGTCACCACGGCATCGTGATATTTATTAGCTATTTTCCATGACTCGGCTACTGATTTTTCCGCGTCAGTATTAAAATATTCCGCGATATCAATTTTCTTTTTTCGACTAATTTTTTTTATCACTTCCCAGTTGATAGTATTAATAACATCTCGCGAATCATCATCATATTTTTTTTTGGGAATAAACCTAATTTTTTCTAGCTCTCGATTGAATCGATAAATTAAATAGGTATCCGTTAGAATTGAAACATAGAACACCAACAGAATTAAACTAGGTTTATTAAGATAAGCAATATTCACACCGGTTAATTGCCAATTTTTTAATAATGAATAACCCAATAATGAAATGCCGATTACACCAAATAAATACAGCACTCCATTAATTGTCTTATTAACTAAATAAAAAAGTCTGTCCTCGGCAATTTTCGCATAACTTATGATTTTGCCCCAGTATAATAATTCTGACCCGGTCCAGCCAGCAATACCAATACCCCCACAATTTTCACACCTTTTAATCCCCTGCTTGCCGGTAGAATTACAAGCATCACACTTTATTATTTGTACTTCTTTTTTAGATCCGGTATTACTCATTTAATTTAAAAATAGATAATATATTTGATAGACAACAAAAAAGGGCGTAAAAATCCAAACAATAAGTATGATCATTACAAAAATTGACCAAACCAGCAATAAAACTGAGCGATAAATAATTTGGATTAGTCTGGCAAAAAAACTAATAATTCGTCCCTCGACGTCATACTGTCCAAACATCGGGGTAAATATATTCTTGGCCCAAATTGAAAGACCCAGTCTCGACTCCTGCGCCGCGATCTCACGAAAACACATTTTTAGCGTTTTAACTAACCCGACGGTATACCACCAAATTGGCCAATATAAAACATCACCAACTAAACCGATGGCAATATATTTTACTGGAGTGTAAATCAATCCTTTCTTCATTATTTGATTATATTATAACATTAAATTGTTAATAAAAAAAAGCCGGACTCGTGTCCGGCTTACGGTCTGGCATAATTGTTAGCATTCAACGGGGCACCTTAAGGTAATCATGATTATTAGGTGGCTCCTTTAGTTTTCTAAGAAAACACGGTTTATCGTAGTGTACCTAACGGTTTTGGTCAGTTAAGCTTAAGATAATGTAAAAGAATCGTGCCTAAACTATTTAGTTTTTTTATTGACCTTAGCCTAAATTTAGCTGAGAAGTTTTCACCATCAAATAGATTTAATCCTGATCCGAAAATAATTGGCTCAATGGTCAAAAATAGTTCATTAATTAGATTTTGTTTCATCAAAGTCGTGTATGTTTTAGTTCCGCCTAAAACACAAATTTTTTTATAATTATATTTTTTTACTAGCGCTAGCAGGTCAACTTTTTCAGGGTCACACCATAAAACATTATGGCCGAAAACATTCTTTTTAGGCCTAGAAGTTAACACAATATATTTTCTTTTTAAGAAAATATGGTTGGGTAAATTTTTTTTTGCCACGTTGTAGGTGTTATGCCCAACAACAATGACGTCGGATTTTTCAATCTGAGTTTTTAAAAAAATTTTGTCCGCCCGGCTAGACCAATTCGTGTGATGATTTTTATTTTTCGCAATCTTACCGTCAATTGTTACAACCGCAACGGCTGAAAAATTAATCATAATAGAGTTGGTAATATTTATTGTTTTGTAATTAGATCGTAGGCAAAAACAAACTGGATGGTTATTGTTTTATTAAAAACAGTAAAGGAGAACTATAAATATGTCAAGTTTAAACCAAACTTAGTAAATCTAAAAAGAAAGCGGCCCCAGAGAGACGCTTTCGCAAAACTCCTGGGGCCATAAGACTTCGCGGGGACTTCACCGAACGGGAAGCTGGGCTTCCTTTAGGGTATTGAAGATATCCCGCCGATTGAGGTCAGCGTACTTGCAGGGGTCATAGAACCGTTCCGCGGCCAACTGGTTCATGATCTTCGCCGTCACTTCGGGGTAGCTGCTGCTGCTGGCCGCGATTTCGATCGCGTCCCACAGTGACGTAACTCCGAGAATGGCTGTACCACCAATCGAGTAGGATTCCAGCCACTGAACAGTCGCCCTGGGGTTATCGGCCAGGTCACTCCTGTGGATATACCACTCCTTGCCAAACTTGGCAAAGTAGACGCGGTCTTCGACGACCCGAGTTGGAATAACCAAGAGGCCGCACTCCTTTGAGAACCACCTGGGCTCGTTGGTGACGGTTGAATGAACAACGTCATTCACGTCCCGTTCCACCCAGTAGACATCCGTGTTGTTGATCGTGAGAGGCTTGTCCCATGCCGAGTTCGTCATTCCGTCCGCCGCACTGACGGTGCCGACCTGGTTGTACAGGGACATACTCAACAAAACTGCCATTGCTGCTAAGATCTTGCGCATTCTTCTTCTCCGATGCCCGTAGGCACGGTTGGGCCTGACAGCTTACGATCCTAGACAAACCAGGACTGGAAGATCTAACCTTCCTCGCCATCAGACTAATCCATTGTCAACATTTGTATAATAGCATAAAATTATAAATTTGTCAATAAAAATCAATAAAATTTGGCTTAAATAAAACAAAAAATACCATATTTCTATGATACTTTTTGCTATTTGAGCCCTATGTTAAGCTATAGCTTCCCTATCCTGATTGTCTGACGAATTTCAGACATTAAGGTTAAATAAAAATCAAGATTATTTAAGGTTGCTAGTCGCATTCCCAGTGGCTCCTTAGTGTTAAATAAATGATGTAAATAGGCTTTGGAATATTGTTTAAGATTTGTGCTGTTGATTGGTGAAAAATCTTTGGCGTACTTAGCATTGGTAATATTTATTGTTTTGTAAAAAGTTTTCGATTTTAAATTTTTGCTGTGCCATAGATACAAGCGTCCATGCCGCGCTTCGCGGGTCGGAATAACACAGTCAAACATGTCGATACCAAGCCTAACAGCGGCGACAATCTCATCGGGTCGACCTAAACCCATTAAATATCGCGGCTGATGCTCTGGTAATTCTGGAATCACCCAATCCAAAATTTTAGCCATCATATTTCTTGGTTCGCCAACCGCAATTCCGCCAATGGCGTAACCATCAAAAGGCAAATCGGTCAAAGCTTTGACCGATTTTAATCGAAGATCCTGATATATCCCTCCCTGAACAATACCAAATAAAATATTTTTCTGCTTCTGCTTTTCTCGGTGCTTAAGGCATCGTTGAGCCCAGCGGGTGGTTCTTTCCATGGCTTGTTTTACCAGTTCCTTGCTGGCGGGATAGCCAATAACTTCATCAAAAGCCATGGCAATATCAACCCCCAAATCACTCTGGATATCCATTGATAATTCCGGCGTTAGTGAATATTTTTTACCACTCATTGGATCGCTAAAAATAACACCCAGCTCGGTAATTTTTCTTAAGTTACTCAACGAATATACTTGAAAGCCGCCAGAATCGGTCAAAATTGGCCCGGGCCAATTCATAAATTTATGAAGGCCACCAGCTTTTTTAATTAGTTTATTGGTTGGGGTAATCATCAAATGATAAGTATTTGACAATATTATTTGCGCTCCAACTTTTTTTATTTCATCGGTTGATAAGTTTTTTACCGCCGCCTTGGTGGCGATAGGCATAAAAAACGGGCCCATAATTTTTCCATGGGCCGTTTTTAATTCCGTCACTCTGGCGTTTGATACCTTGGACTTTTTGACAATTTTTAACATTATTCAGTTATATCAATAACGAGACCTTTGCCACCACCAACCGTGTCCCCTTCCAGATTTGAAGTGATTGATCCACCGTCCTTGCTGACGTTTGAATTAGTTGAACTATCAATTGCGGTCAGGGTGGTTTGATCAGTTAGAATTAATATTTTTTTAACTTGGGCTTTGGTTGGAGTAACCGAAACATCAAACCAAGCATTGACATCGCTAAAATTTTTATTAGCTTTAATATTTCCGATATCCCAGGTCACTGTTCGCGCGCTGGCGTCATAAGCAACTGAACCTAATGACGTCATTTTTTTATTACTCCACATAACACCTGACGGTAAGTTTGCCGTCACTTTAGCATTGGTCACGTCATGCAAACTATTAGCCACTGACCAGTATATTCTAAAACTGGTGGTCTGGCCGACTACTGGTGGTAATGGTCCGGTACCAACGGCGATATTGTCATCGTCAAAATATCGTCCTTGAACTTTTAACTGAAGGTCGGTAGTAATATTATTTTTTATTTCCGGGCTTTTAACGGTCAAGGGTTGATCTGGCAAATCAGCAATATTGGTAATGTCGGCCTGGGCTGAACTAGTGACCTGCAGTCGATCCCGATTGGTGTTTATTTTGTCCGGATCTTTAACGTTAATTGCAAAGTCAATGGTACCCTCAGAAAGTGCCCGGACAACGTCCAACTCAGATATTTGATCTTTACCCCAAGTGATTTGATTTCCTTTAACAACCCCGTTGTGTTTATCATCCAGTGACGACCAATCGAGAATATCTGAGTCAAGCGTGACGGTAAAAGAAACTCCATTTAAATCTTTTTGGCCCATATTTTTGTAGACCAATGAATAATGAAGGGTACTACCAAAACTAATGGGCTGGTCCGTATTAGA
Source organism: Patescibacteria group bacterium (assembly GCA_028688055.1). Classification (GTDB taxonomy): domain Bacteria; phylum Patescibacteriota; class Patescibacteriia; order Buchananbacterales; family UBA6539; genus JAQTYZ01. Next base: position 283,436 of record JAQTYZ010000001.1, on the reverse strand, counting down.
TCCATTAACAATTAAATTAAGGCTTAAATTAGGACTTATTAGTTGCGTTACCACGGTTTTATCCTGCTGAATGGACAACTGGTCTGACTTGGGATCAAAAAAGCCAATGCGCGCCGTAAAATTGGCGGCGGTAATATTATCGTCCGCTACATAGCCCCCAGTAATGTCAATTTCACCCTGTTCACCTTTACCGAGTGAATCAATAACCCATTGATTATTTAGATTTCTGGCATCATCGGGTCGGCTATAGGGCTTAGGAACAGAATCTTGGTAGATAAAATTAGCCGGATAATCAACCTCAATTTTTATATTATTTAAATCTTGATCAGAGTTATTTTGGTATTGAATTTTGTAGGTAACTTTTTTCTCTGGCAAGGCCTGAGTTGGACCATCAATATTAATAGCTAAAATGGATGAAGTAATTTGGCTACTATATGACTGGTCTTCCTTGAAAGTTGAGCTGAAATTCTCAGGTGTGAATGAAGCGGTTACGGAAATTGTTTTGATTGATCCAACTTCGCCGATAATTTTTCCTTTAATCTCAATTCGGCCCGCTTGATCCTTCGATAAAATGCCAATTTTCCATGATGTATTGAATTCATTGCTCGGTGCCGGATCGGCCGACGTAAAAGTAAAGCCATCTGGATAGCGGACAATAATTTCAACATTATTTAAATTTACTTTATCAATATTTTTATAACTAATGACATAATCAACTTCATCACCAGATGCGATACTTTGCTGGCTAGTGATGTCGAGACGGACACTATGATTATTTCCTAAAGCTCCATTAGAATTAAAAAAAATAAACCCGGCCCACGCCGTGGCTGAAGCAATTAAAATCAACGCGGTAGACAAGAAGAGTAAGAGCTTCCATTTGGGTTGGCGGTTAATTTCTAAATGAGAAATATCTGGCAGGGAGCCGTCGGAATTACTATATATTTTAAGTAAACCTTTTTGGACGGACTGATTATTTTGGTTAATTTTATTTTTTACTTCGTTAAATCGGTCTTTTTTCATACTATTTTTTATTTAATATTGCACCGTAGATCAAATCGGTTTGCAATATACCAGAATAATCAAGGCTACTAGTATTAGTTATAGCTTGGGGCGGATACTTTGATAAGATATCATAATTTATCCCGGCATCCAAATGCGCGACAAATTTAACGTTATTACTGCCTGACTGTTTTTGAATTAAGAGGGTATAAAAATAACTGCCTAAACCTGAAGACTGGATGATGTCGGGTAATTTATACGTTATTTCAACGGTTTTTGTTTCGCCCGGCTTGATCATTAGCCAATTGCCGAAAACCGTAAAGCCATTTTCATTATAGATGTCCGTACCGCTTAGAGTATCGACGGTATGGTTACCTTCATAACTTAATAAATCTAAATCTGGGCCCAAAGCTAAAGTCGACTTTTCAAACAACTTGGCCGGCGGGGCCTCAAAACCAGTCGCGCTCATCAGATTACTCCCCTGCGGTACATAGAATCTGATGTAACTATTATTTTGAACGCCCGTAAAAATATTTTTACCCTTAATTCCATTGTGATGCTTAGTTAATTTAACAGTATCAATAAGACTACCATCCAAACCGATACTGACTCGATGCGTAATAGTTTGATCAATAATCCCGTCAGTCTTTCCGCCCGCTAAATTCGTATTAATGACCGATAAAAAATCACCCTTGGTTTTCGCTTGCCGCCCAGCCCAGCCGACATCACCAATCAGGGCCTCAAGATCGGAATCATTAAAATATAGCTGTATTTGCCTTTCATTGAGTGATTGTTTTAGGATTTCCGTGAGTTCAACTAATTGCGACGAATCGGCATTAAATATTTTTTCAAGCAACTTTGGTTGAAGATCCGCTAAAAATTGTTTTGGTTTGTTGATTGTTTTATCATACTCCAGCTCAACTATTTTCTGAGTTTCAGTAACAAAGTTTTCAGCGGTTATGACTCGCTGATAATCAGGCATAGCAATCGGGCCAAAAATTTTGAGTAATTTTTCCATAACTGTTGAGGTTATTGTTACGACACCATCGACGCTTGGTCCACCGGCATTCTGATAAAACCATTCAATTTTTTTAGCACTGGTTGGAAAGTCAGGCCACCAATTAGCATCTTGAAATTCCCATCGCGAATTTATGAGATGTAGCGGTTGGGGCGAAATTACTTTTGGCGCGAGTTGCCCCTGGATGTCGTAAGTTCCACCGCCAGGGATATTAATATTTTTAATTTGGCCACGATCAACATCAACAATCGCAAAACTTCCCATAAAACCGCCGGTCGCCCGCATTTCGTTGTTGTTTAAGAAAATAACAAGATATCTTTGCCACTGCTGTTGGCCGAGTATTTTTAGCAAGGCCGAATTAAACTTGTAAACACTCTTGAGACCATTGTCAATTTTTGGCAAATACGACAAAATATTACCGAATGACGATCGGTTTGACTCAGGCAAATCGGCTAAGTTAATTTGTTCCATCTTGAACTGAACCTGCTCAAACTGGGAGATAGAAATCTTCAGGTCATCATTAAACTTTTCAAGCGCTCGATAGTATTCTTTAATGTTATTGCTTGCTAAAAGATTTTTACCGTCGCTAGCTAGGGTTTCTCCCAAATTTGAAATAACTTGACCGGCATTAAGTAATATTATTCCTGATTGGAATTTACCACTCTGACCAGGGACCATATTAATTAGGTCAGTTGTTAGTTGGTTTAGTTGACTAATTTGATCATTGGCCGAAGTAAAATCCTTTTTGGCTAAACCAAATTTATCCCCGGCCTCAGCTAAGTCAAATTTTGTTATGGCGTCCTCACCAGCCTTTAGATTATCAATCGCCATTGAAGTTTTTTGCATAATCTGATTTTTGGTCCCAGCCAAATTATTAAAATAGCTAAAGACCTCGAGTGGCAAAACCGCTAGCAATGCTAAAATAATAAAAAAAGAAAATTGCCGGTACCAATTTTTTTGAATTTTAAATTTTGAAAAATTATAGGTTGTCGCCGGGGCAAAAATATCTTCAATTTCATCATTATTATGTTCATCTAAATCTAAACCAGTTGAAAAATTTTGCACCACTGCGGGCTGATTTTTTTTAAAAAAATTAGGGAGCCTCGAATTGACTGGCCTAAGATTACGACCGAAACTTGCACCTGACATAAAATCAACACCGCTTTTTTTACCATTTTTTGGCGGCCGGGGCGGTCTGGGGACAGATTGATTTGCTGAACCAAAAAACTTTGGCTGCTGAGACCCAAATTTGGTTGATAAATTTTTGGGTTGTTCAAATGAGCCGCTAAAAGGATTCTTCAGGTTAATCAGATGAGGTGATTTAACCGCCTGATCTCTTATCTTGATTTGGGTCGGTTTTGTCGTGGAAGAATTAGTTCTAGTGGTTTGCTTTTTTCCCTTATTTGTTTTTATTTTGGCTGTCATTTTTATAATTCAAATTGATTTTATTATAACACAAATCAACTATGTTCGTATACAGCGATTGTTTCACTCACTGTTGTGTGCCAATCATATTTCTTAACCATTAACAACGCCTGAGAACTCAAACTATTCCTTAAATTATCATCGTTCCAATATTTAGCCATTAGTTCGGCAATTTGCTTGATATTATTTGGATCAAAATAAGCGGCGGTGGCACCTAAAATTTCGGGAATACTATTTGTTTTAGATGATAACACCGGTACCCCGCTGATGGCTGCCTCAATAGCGACGAGGCCAAAACCTTCACAAAATGAAGGTAGGATAAATATTTTTGCGCCGCCAAATATATGGGCTAAGTGGTTTTCATTGATAAATCCGGTAACAATAATATCGTTGCTGTATTGGCTCAAACTTATTTCGGTTTCGACTTCCGGATATCTGGGATCAAGTTCGCCAACAAGCACCAATTTTGCCTTAGTATTATCTTTTTTAAATATGTTAAACGCTTTGATTAGGCCAACAATATTTTTGTGGTCCCTAAAAACTCCAACATATAAAACATAGTCACCAATAATATGATAGTTACTTAATACTTTTTTTGTTTCCAGCTCATCAATTGGCATTCCAAATATTTTATCAACTCCCAAATAAGTAACAATTATTTTTTCCGGGTCAGCCAAAAAATATTTAATGATATTTGATTTAGTGTGCTGTGAGACGGTAATAATTTTCGCACTGGACAAAATAGCATTTTTTAGAATGGCACGGTAGGCCAGTCGTCTTAAGAAATTTTTTTTAGAACTTGGACCTGGGTAAAAATATTGCGTTAGATCATGAATTGTTACAACGAATTTTTTTCGGTATAAGACAGGGACGTTAAATTGAGGAAAGTGGACCAAATCATACCGATTTTTGTATAAAATAAATGGCAGTTCCAACTGTTCAAAAATTGAATACCACTTAGACTTTACAACAATTTTTCTAAATTTTGGTCCGAGGTTGCCAATTTTATCATACATTTCCTGAGTTACCAGTAGATCATAGCTATTTTTGCTATCACTCATAACTAAACCCTCAATAATCTTTTTGATATAGAGGCCAATGCCAGTTGCTACTTCGGGGCCAAACATTCTTGCGTCGATGGCAATTTTCATAATTAATTGGAATCCAGGATATTCAAAATTTTATTAGCGGTATTTTCCCATCTGAATTTTTGACTTTGCTTTATGCCTTTTTCCTTTAAGCGATTATACAGTACGTCATCAGTTAAGATAAGCTTGATCGCCTCAGTAATTTCACTAATATTGTAAGGATTAACTAAAATTCCGGCATCAGCCACTGATTCAATAAGCGCTGAATTTGCACCAGCAATAACCGGCGCACCACAAGCCATCGCTTCAAGCGGCGGTAAGCCAAACCCCTCATAAATGGAAGGGTAAGCAAAAATTTTAGCGGCCGCATAGAGGCCAGCCTTATCATTATTATCAACATAACCAAGGAATTTAATTCGGTCCTTAGCTTGAGATTTTGACCACTGCTGATAAATGGGCTTATATTTCCACGCTTGACTGCCGGCAATAACCAAATGAACATTTGGATCGTCAAGCCTACCGAAAGCTTTAACAAGTGACTCAACATTTTTTCGAGGCTCTAAATTACCTAAATACAAAATATATGGCAAAGTCAGGTTGTATTTACTAATTACCAAGTTTTTCTGCTCATCAGTGATAGGCTGAAAGTACTTATCATTAATACCATTGTAAATAACGGTAATTTTTTCAGGTGGTATATTATATATTTTGACAATATCATTTTTGGTGCTTTGAGAAATCGCAATAATTTTGTCCGCGTCGTGGCACTTTTTTGAGGGATTGATTAAATGATGCCAAACTCTTTTCTTGAAAGTAAAAAATTCTGGGTATAGCTCAAATGTTAGATCATGAACAATGTTTATTTTGCGACAGTCTTTTGACAAATTGGAGAATAAAAAATGAGGACTTAAAAAAACATCAACCCCGCCGATCATTTTATCAATACTGGCTACTTTGAGTAATTCAATGGCAAGATTAAAAAATCGATTAGGAAAATTAAAACCCTTTAAGGTAACATTTGACTGATTGAAAACCGGCGGCGGCGATGATTTTCGGGAGTTATAAAACAAAAAATAATGATTTTTTTTGTCAATTGCCAATAAGTACGCCAATAAATTATAAGTATATTCGCTAATGCCCGAATACTGTGATTCCAGTAGGCTACGAATATCAACGCCGATTTTCATACTACAGACATTTAATTTGTGAGCTTAGTAACTTTTGCCACTCCGCATCAATGGTGTTTTTTATTTCTCGTTTAAATCGGTCAACGCCAAATTGCTCGGCATATAACTTGATGTCGCTTGACTTAAAGTTTTCCGGTTTAAATCTGACCACCGTGTCAGCCAGCGATTCCCAGCTTTGCTCATCAAAAAAGACACCCGTCTTATTTTGGACAACCGTTTCTCTCGCCCCGCCACCCCAAAAGGCAATAACGGGTCGGCCGGATGCCATTGACTCAACGGCCGTGATACCAAAATCTTCAATTTGCGGGTGGATGAAAGCGATCGCCTTGCTATACAAATCAGCTAATTGTTCCTGGCTAACTTTACCTAGGAATTCAATATTAGATTTTGCCAATGCCCGCAGCTTGGTTTCCTCGGGGCCCTGCCCAAAAATTTTTAATTTAATACCCAAGCGATTGAAGGCTTTAATTGTTAAATCAAATTTTTTATAAGTAACTAATCGACCGCCAGTGAGAAAATAATTTTCCGGCGCGGGGCTAATTTTAAACTGACTGGTGGTCACCGGTGGATGAATGACAATACTGTCGCGGCGATAATATTTTTTAATTCGATCAGCCACATCCTTAGAATTTGCAATATAATAATCAACGCGTTGAGCAGCGATCTGATCCCACGTCCTCAATCTCGTTAAAACCGGCGGAATCAAGCGCTTAATTATTCGATTATATTTTAATTCGTCAACATAACGATGAGTGTCTGACCACAAATAGCGGGTAGGCGTATGGCAATAGCAAAAATGAAGGGTATTTGATCTGGTAATAATACCCTTAGCCATCGCCGATGAACTTGACAACACAACATCATATGGCGTTAAATCATAGCTTTCAGTAGCACTTGGCATCAGCGGTAAGAACCATTGATAATGATTAAGCGCGCCCGGCAGACTCTGAAGCCATGAAGTTTTGATATCGCGCTTATCAAAAATTGCCCCAAGCTTTTTTTTATCGTAAAGCAAGGTATAGGTCGGCGCTTGTGGCCACATCTCCTGAAAAATTTCTAAGACTCGTTCGGCGCCACCTTCTTGAATTAAATGGTCATGTACTAATCCAACTTTCATTCGGTTTTTCTCCTTTTAATAATCGCCAATGGCGTTTTTAAAATAATTTGAATATCTTTAGCTAAAGACCAATTTTCAATATAAAAAGTATCTAATTTAACTTCATCTTCAAAATCTAAATCTGATCGTCCGGAAACTTGTGACAGACCAGTAATGCCGGGTTTGATGGTCAGAACTTTTTTATGATGCCGCTGATATTTTTCAACCTCCTCAATTTCGTGTGGTCTTGGCCCAACTAAACTCATTTGGCCAATTAAAGAAATAAATAATTCTGGCAGTTCATCAATGCTAAAGCGCCGGATAACTCGGCCAACCCTGGTTATTCTAGGATCACGTTTAAATTTAATCATTGGGGTACCCTCACGCAAATTCTTATTTTGCATTTGAAAATCGGAGTCATATCTTAGCTGATGGGCGTTAGAAAACATTGATCTTAACTTAAAATAGGTAAACGGTTTTCCATACTGACCAATTCTTTTATATTTAAACAGGACCGGCCCCTTTGAATCAAGTTTAATTAAAACGACCGCTAATAACATTACTGGCGAGGTTAAAATAATTAAAATCATCGAACCAAATATATCAAATATTCGTTTAGCAATACGACCCCAGCCATCAAGTCGAGTTTTTTTAACTTCAACAATCGGTGTACCGACAATCGTGTTGACTGTGATATTCGTTAATTGAGTACCGAGTAGATCGGCAGTGTAGCGATAGTCTAGATGAAACTCGTTGACAAAATTTATCAGACTAATAGTTTTGTCTCGATCAAAGTTTGGATTAATTTGAATAATCTCATCGAGCTTATCGTCTTTAACCATTTGTCGAAGTTGGGTTTCAACCGTTGGATCAAAAAAAGGAAAGGTTGATATTATTTTGTAGCCAAGAGTCGGACGCGCGGAAAATTCATCCGTCAGCGCTGAGACGGTATCGCCATCACCAATAATAGCTACCCGATGAACGCCAATGCCGGCTCGGTATGATATTTTTTGAATGACATTGATAATTAAGCGGATGAGGCTGATAAATATAATTGACAAAAACCAAGCTGATAAAATAATAAAACGTGAATCGAATAAATATCTTGAAAAAACCATTACAGCCAAAACCGCCGCGAGGCCTGCTGAGCAGGCGACAAAAATTTTGGCTAGTTCCTTAAAAAATTTTTGCGGGCCAGAGATATTGTACAATCCTGAAATAGCAAAAATAACTACCCAAATTATGGCCATAATCAAAGTCAAACTAAAAAAAGTCTTAAAAGGCAAATCAAAAACGACCGGCCTGATACTTTGGATGGCTGATAAATATCGAATCAGGTAAGAGACCAGCGCGGCAGCGACGATTGCCAAATAATCGAGGGGCGGTTTAACGGCGACAAATGCGAGTTCAGATTTTTTCATACTTTATATCAGAATAATAACAAAAATCGGCCTTAAAATCAACCCCAGCTTGACATTTTTTAAATTTAGTGCTATTGTTTTATCTATCCTAAGTAAACTAGATGATCGCCCGATTAATTTCGGGAGGAAAGTCCGAACACCACAAAACGGCAACTCCTAACGGGAGCCGAGAGTAACAAAATGATAGAAGTGCTTAAGACTTCTGTTTTTTTGCCAAGCTCAGGGCAAGTGCAACAGAAAATACACCGCCAACCTCGCTTCTGCGAGCGGTAAGGTTGAAATCGTGGGGTAAGAGCCCACGCATGACTGACTGGTAACAGTCGGTGTGGTAAACTCCTGCCAGGTGCAATGCCAAATTAGGTAGGCAGCTTGAGTCCATTAGCAATATTGGACCTAGATAGATGATCATCATCCCGGCAACGGGATACAGAATTCGGCTTATCGGTTTACTTAGGTATTAAAAAACTCACCATATTATGCTGGTGAATTTTTTAATTGGCTTATTTTAATGCTTTGTCAATCGCTTGATTAACGAGCTGGTCGGCCTGCTTATTATCTTCGCGATAAATATGAGTAAACTTAAGCTTGCCAAACTTCTGTTTTAAATTCCAAACTTTAACAAAGAGTGGCGCCAAATCTTTATTTTTTACTTTGTATATTCCCGACAGCTGACGCTGAACCAGTTCACTATCCAAATAAAAATCAGCTTCCTTAACATCAAGTTCAACTAATTTTTCAAGCGCTAAAATTACCGCTTGATATTCCGCTTGATTATTAGTTGCTTCACCAAGATATTTTTTTAATTCAATAATCTTGCCATTAAAATCAATAACCACGCCAATTCCGGCTGGGCCGGGATTGCCTCTGGCACCGCCATCGGTATGGACAACAGCAAATTTACTCATGATTTTTTTTAATATCAATTATTCTCAATTGAAGCTCGCTTGAGCCATTCCAATCATTTTTGTCCACTTCAAAGACAATATCAATATTATCCCCTTCACTAAGCTTATCATGCCAATCACCAAAGGAAAAGGCAATCGTTTTTTTAATTAGTTCGCTGTTATGTTTAACCAAGAGTCGCAGATGCTGATTATCTTTGCCAACTTGCCGTACTTCGACAACTGTCAAATTATACGCAACGAATTTTGGTTTCGGGTTAGCTTCGCCGAACGGAGCAAATTGTGTCAGTAAATTATACATTGGCCAATCAACATTTTCTAGATCTACCTCACAATCAATTTCGAGCTCCGGTTTTAAATTCTGATTGGCCAGCTGTTGTTGGGCGCTGGACTTCATTAATTTGATAATTTCCTGCAAGGACGCTTCGTCTTTAATTGTAAAACCGCAGGCCTGGGGATGGCCACCATAGCGTTTTAAGTACTGGTCGCACTTTTTTAATTCGGCGACAATATTATATTCAGGGATACTGCGACCGGAACCAATAATTTCACCGTTAAAACGGCTAATGACCAGACTGGGACGGTGGAATTCATCCGTAATCCGGCCCGATACTAAACCGACAACTCCGGTTGGCCAGTTATCGCCGACAACAATCAAAATCTCGTCGGTGGGATTTTCGCCAATTTGGGCCCGCGCTTCAATTTTAATTTTATCGGTAAGCTGTTGGCGTTCGCTATTGGTCTTATTTAATTCTATTGCTAAGCGCGTGGCTTCTTCCTCATCGGTTGTGATTAATAGCTTATAGGCCACGCTGGCATGATTCAATCGACCAGCGGCGTTTAGTCGGGGCGCAATTTGCCAACCAACAGTTTTTTCGTCGGCCGATTTAATTTCTGATGACATTAAAGAAAACATTTTTGCCAGTCCTAACCTTTTGCCCTTATTTAAAACCATTAAGCCATATTTTACAATGGTCCTATTCTCGTCAGTCAATGGTTGCAAATCAGCAACTGTGCCAATTGCTACAAGATCTAATAACCACTTTTCCCAACCCTGAATAGTATGAGCGATTTTGTAATTATACTGTTTAGCGACCATGGCCGTTACTAATTTATAGGCAACACCACTGCCGGTGAGGCCGTGAAAAGGATAATTTTCATCATCAACATTAGGGTTAATAATGGCCAAGGCTTTTGGCATTATTAATGGTTGCTGGTGGTGATCGCTAATAATGACATCAACATTTTTGGTGTTAAAAAAATCGACTTCCGCCGAATTAGAAATGCCACAATCAACAGTTATAACTAATTTAGCCCCCTTGGTGACAATTTCTTCGGCAGCACTTAAATTTAAGCCATACCCTTCTTTTTCCCGAAACGGAATGTAAATATCGAAATTAGCACCAATTTCACGCAAATATTCGGACATTATTGCTGTTGAACAAACGCCATCGGCATCATAGTCGCCGTAAATGAATATTTTTTCCTTAGCCTCAACAGCTTGCAAAATTCGAGCCACCGCCTGAGCCATATTTTTAAACAAAAACGGATCGTGCAAATCGCGGCTATAGTCTGGCTGTAAAAATATTTCTACTTTTTCCTTGGTATCTAACCCTCGATTTATTAAAAGTTGACTAATAATTGGGCTTAATGAATTATCCGGTGACAATATTCTACGCTGATTTTTTACAATCCAGGTCCGATTTTTACTGTTTGACATAGGGGTTAATTATACAATTTTACGGAAAAATAATAAAGTGTTACTATTTAATGGTATGAAAGCCCATAAAAGAATACGCAAAATAATTTGGATTATTGTATCATTAATGGTTGCAACCATGATGATTATTTGGACCATTGGTCCGAGCTTCTATTAAGCATATTAAAAAAAATAACTAGCTTTAGCCAGCGGCCAGTTATTTTTTTAAAACTGCCAAAAAAGCTTCCGAAGGGATATCGACCTTGCCATGGTGCATCATTTTCTTTTTACCTTTTTTCTGTTTTTCAAGCAGTTTACGCTTACGAGAATAATCACCGCCGTACAACTTAGCGGTGACATCTTTACGGAGCGCTGATATTCGTTCAGCCGCAATAACTTTTGAGCCGATGGACGCCTGAATTTTAACCACAAATTGTTGGCGCGGCAAAACATCCTTAAGTGAATTAACTATTTTTTTACCAACACTAAACGCTTCATCACGATAGACAATTGAACTTAAAGCTTCAACTTTTTCATCAGCGACATAGATATCCAATCTGACGACATTAGTCGAACTATATTTGTGAAAATCATAAGTTAATGAGGCGTAACCAGCTGAAACACTTTTTAATTTATCATAAAAATCGACGAGTAACGATGTCAACGGCACTCGATAATGTAAAACAGCAATGGTTTCGTCCAAATATTCAGTATTTAAATACTCACCTCTTTTTTGTGTCACTAATTGCATCAACGACCCAAGGTACGGTCTGGGCGAAAAAATATCGACATTCATAATCGGCTCTTCGACCAAACTAATTTTTTCACTGGCCGGTAACTCGGTCGGGCTGTGAATTGTTAAAGTCTGGCCGTCAGTTTGAGTCACGCGGTAGGCCACACTGGGCACGGTGACTACTAAGTCCAAATCATATTCGCGGTTTAATCGTTCTTGGACAACTTCTAAGTGCAATAAACCAAGAAATCCACAACGGAAACCAAAGCCCAGCGCCTGAGAATTTTCCGGTTCAAAACTTAAGGACGCGTCATTAAGTTTTAATTTATCAAGCGCCTCTCGTAACTGAGGAAATTCATTGCCTTCACGGCAAAATAAGCCGGCGAAAACCATTGGCTTAACTTCTTGATAGCCTACCAATGGCTTTATTTGCGTCCCAGTGGCCGAGATAGTATCGCCAACGCGACAATATTGGATATCTTTTAAGCCTGTGACGACATAGCCAATTTCACCCGACTCTAGGATATCAGTCTTTTTTAATTTAGGAGTAAAATAACCTACCTCCAGAACTTCGGCGGCTTTATTAGTTGAAAAAAACTTAACTTTATCACCGGCTTTAATTGTGCCATCGACAACTCTGATTTGTGCGACAATGCCTCGAAATTCATCATAGTTAGAATCAAAAATGAGAGACCGAAGTGGCTCTGATCCGGAATCTTTAGGTGGCGGAACTTTGGCAATAATAGCCCTAAGAATGTCCTCAACTCCTTGACCGGTTTTGCCGGAAGCTAAAATAACATCTTCAGGCTGGCAATCAGTTAATTTGCATATTTCGTGACTGGATTTTTCAATATCGGCATTAGGCAAATCAATTTTGTTTAACACCGGAATGATCGTCAGCCCTTGTTCAATCGCTAAATATAAATTAGCAACCGTCTGGGCTTGGACTCCCTGACTCGCATCAACTAATAAAATTGCTCCTTCCACTGCCGCTAACGATCGCGATACCTCATAACTAAAGTCGACATGACCGGGAGTATCAATTAAATTTAATTCATAATTTTCCCAACTCATTCGAGCCGGTTGCAATTTGATGGTGATTCCCCTTTCTCGTTCAATATCCATTTGATCAAGAAGTTGCTCCTTCATTTCGCGCTTACTCACGGTATTAGTAAATTCCAATAGTCGATCGGCTAAAGTTGACTTGCCATGATCAATGTGCGCAATGATGCAAAAATTTCTAATGTGTTTTTTTATCATACCAATTTATCATTTTCAATTATTTCTTCGGGCAATATCGAATTCTTTAAAAATTTACGTTTAAATGAGTTAATAAATAATAACGCTTCTTCACTTTTGAGTAATAAACAAATTAACAGATAGGTACCGCCCCCGGCGACGGTCGCGACGGTCGCCTGAAGAAAAACGCCAAACAGTGTCACTGTGCCAAAATATTGTTCCATCGGATATTTAACCGCCTGAGCCACTAAGACCAATAAACTGGTTGCAATGACAATCTTGGTTACCGAAACAGTTACCTGATGGCCATCTAATTTACCCATACGATAATGCAGAGCCAAAATAAGCAAAACCAAATTCAAAATGTTGGCCAGCGAAAAAGCCAGTGCCAACCCGGCCACGCCCGAAGTTTTAATTAACATTACCGCCAACCCTAAGTTAAATATTTCGGAAATAAGACCAATAAAAAAGGGAGTTCGGCTGTCGTTTTGAGCATAAAAGGCCCGAACAAAAACAGCCACTAGGGCCTGAGCAAATAAACTAAAGGCAAATAGTGCTACGGTTTCTAAAGTTAAAACAGTGTCCTGCCAATCAAAGCGGCCGGTTCCCAGCGCCACCCGAACAACTTGTGCCCTTAAGACAATAAGTAAAGCTGATGATGGAATTATTAAAAATAAAATTTGTCTAACAGCCAAAGATAGCGTATTAATAAATTCCTTTTTTTGTTCAGCTAGCTGTGATAACGTTGGAAACACGGCCACGGCAAAGGAAATAGCAAATATGCCAAGCGGAAAACTTTGAATATTGTTGGCGAAACTGAAAATCGCGATACTACCCGCCGCGAGAGTTGAACCTAGGATAGTAACGACTAAAAAATTAACTTGGGAAATTATTAGACCCATTGTTCGAGGAACCATTAGCTTAACAATTTTTCTAAACTCCGTGTTTGTCAGGTCAAAAATAGGCTGATACTTGAAACCTAGAGCTACAACAGCGGGCAGTTGAATTGACATATGCAAAACCGTTCCGAGCACAACTCCCAGCGCTAAACCGTAAATACCAAAATATTCCGCCAAGAATAAAGCGCCAATCATAATTCCGATATTGTACATAATTGGCGCAATCGAATACAAAAAAAATCGTTTATAAGACTGCAGGACACTGCCAAATATTCCAGACATTCCTAAAAACATCGGACTTAACATCATAATTCTGGTTAAATTAGCGGCGATGTGAATGTCGGGCGCAGAAAAACCAGGGGTAATAATTTTCATCACCCAATCGGCTAAAATAAATATTAGTAAGCCAAATAGAACTAGCACAAAACACAAGACATTCAACGAAATATTGACAATTTCCCAGGTTTTTTTGGAGTTGCCCAGTGATTTGGTTAAAACCGGAATCAATCCGGCTGACAAAGCACCGACGACCAAGAGATTAAATATTAAATCAGGAATTCTAAAAGCCGCATAATACATATCTAATTCTCGACCAGCGCCAAACTGACCGGCCAATATTCTGTCTCGAAGCACGCCTAATAACCGTGACAACAAAGAAGCCGCTCCCAACACAATAGCGGCCGACGTAATTGTCTGAGACTGCCGGTTAAAAAATTTACCTAACATTTTTATTTATTGCTGATCTATTCAAGTTTTGATTTTATAATCAAAGCCGCGACGACGCCGATGAATACGGCTCCAAGGACAAACCACATTTGATAATCATTCATAATAAATTACAACTTATTATTAATTTTATTAATAGTCAATAGACCATTTTGAGCACCAATTTCACCAACAACTGAGGCACTATTTACCGCCGCTAACTTGAGTGCAGACTGAAGCGCCCCATTTTTTAAAATCAAGCCAGCGATAAAACCTGAACCAAAAGCGTCACCGGCCCCCGTGGTATCAATGGCTTTTGACCTGACTGATTTCTGATGGTAGATTTTTTTTCCATCATAAGCCCAAGAGCCTTTTTTACCGTCAGTAATGACAACTATTTTAGCCCCCCATTCACCTAAAATATTGAGTAAATAAACGGGCCGATTTAAGTGATTGGGATTTTTTCTGCCAAGTCGGACACCGGACAAGACCAGCTCGATAGCTTCATCCTTATTCAATATTAAGACATCAGTATATTTTAAATATGGCCCAATTAATCTTTTGCCGGTTTGAATTTGGGTCGTTCCGGGATTCCAAGCAACCATCATACTATTTTTTTTTGCCGAATCAAAAATAATTTTTAAATTTTTTGAGGCATTTTCGTGTGATAACGGCGCGATATAAATCCACCTCGAACTCAAATCGTTGGTGCTTTTTGGATTCAGCAAAAATCCCTTGCTGGCGCCACTATAGACAAAGGCGATATGATCATGATCCTTGCGATCGACACATATTAGAAATGAAAAACCAGTTGAGCGTTTTTTATCAATTTGTACTCGCCAGCTATCAATTTTATATTTTTTCAAATTTTCAATAATGGCCTTCCCAGAATCATCATCACCGACCGCTAAAAGCGTGCTCGTCCTTAATCCTAACTTGGCAAAAGAGACGGCCGTATTGGCACCACCACCACCAAAATTAACATAGGCTTCCGGTGAATGAATTTTACCGCCGTACTCAAAGGCTAACATTTTTTGTGATGTTAAGTTTTGGGGCGTCGAAATTATTTTTCCTTTATCAGTATAAAAGGTGTAGTCACGAGATGCCCCACCAATTGAAATGACGTCAAAATATTTTTTATTTTTTTTCACCATATTTATTTAGCTAACGGCAAACTAAAATTAAAAGTTGACCCTTTTTTTAATTGACTATCAAACCAAATATCCCCTTGATGTAAATTTAAAATTGATTTAGTAATGAATAAACCTAGACCCGTTCCCTCTATTTTTGACTTCAAAACATTGCGACTTCGGAAAAAACGGCTAAACATCTTTTTTTGATCTGCTTCAGAAATTCCCATTCCATTATCTTTAACCGATACGACGACATAACCTTGAGAGTTATTAACATTTGAAATGCCGGCGGTCTTTGAGCGACTGCTAATTTTAAGCAATTCGCTACCGGTTTTTTTGGTCAACAAAACATCTATTTTTCCGTTGACTTGGGTATATTTTATGGCGTTTGATAACAAATTACTAAAAACTTGAAGCATACGGTTCGGGTCAGCTTTAGCGATAAATTTTGTGGTCGACCCAGCTAAAGAAATCGTGATGTTTTTACTTTCAGCTTGAAGTTTGAAAGTTGAAATCGCCTCACTAATTAAATCAACCAAATTGATCTTTTTCAGATCAATTTCAAATGTCCCCTGCTGAAGTTTAGCTAAATTCAACAAATCATTGACCAAGATAAGCAGTCGCTCATTGCCGCGGTAGATATGATCAATTAATTCGCGCTGTTCGGGGGTCAGCTTACCTGGTTTTTCACTTTTTAACAATTCGAGGCTCCAACGACTGACCCCAAGTGGCGCTTTTAATTCATGAACTGTTAAAGAAACAAATTCTCGTTCTTTTTTTAAAATATCCTGAGGTTCCTCGGGTACTTTAGATTCAGAGTTATTAGGTTTCAGCGGCAGATAAACCGTAAAGGTGGTACCCCGATTTTCCCGAGTGGTAAAATTAATTTTACCACCGGAGGCCTTAATAACTTTATTGGCCAGGTAAAGATCAAGCCCCAGCCCTTCGGTTTGTACTTTGAGGGCATTTTTACCTCGAAAAAATTTAGTAAAAACTCGCGCTTGTTCCGATAAGCTAATTCCGATGCCATTATCCTCAATTTTAAAAATGATAAACTCGTTATCTTTTTTGAGTGATATTTTAATTTTGCCGTGACCACGGCTATAAGACAATGAGTTGAATAGTAAAGCGTTTACCACTGATTCAATTTGAAGCGGATCAATATTAATTTTGAAGTTACTCTGTGGCACCGAAAATTCAATGCCGCAATTAAGCGCTTTTGCTAAATCCTTATTTTGTTTAATTACTTTTTTAACAATTGCTACAAAGTTTACAACCTGTGGCCGCAACTCAACGCCATCCTGCTCAATGCGCGACACTTTTAGAAGTTCCGTCACAACTCGCGCCATATAATTATTATTCTGATAGGCATCTTTAATAACTTCGCGCTGACTGACTGTCAATTTGCCATTTTTGCCGTCAAGCAAAGTATCAAGTGACCAACGAATAGCTGAAATCGGCGTTCGGAGTTGATGAGAGGCAATGGTGATAAAATTACGCTTAATTTCCTCCAAATTAGTCAGTTCTGATGGTGTTGTTTTCGTTGTTTTCATGGTTACATTATATCACAAAAAACCAAACAAAAAAACCGGCTGACCGCCGGTTTGGCCTGCTAAATTCTATAAAATGAGCAAATGGGGTGAGATTGTTTCGGCAAAATGGAACTTGACCAAAACCATGGCCGCCATTAGGGCGATAACCACCACGCTTTGTAAAATCAACGCCGGATGCTGAATTCTAAATTTAATAACAATATTTAGTATCAGCGATATCAACATAAAGATAAGAAAGGCGATGAAAAAAATATTTGAGTATTCAATAACAAAATTAATTAAGTCCGAATTTGAAGATTGGTTGGGTGCAACGACAATAAGAGCCTCCGTGTTTGCCGACTGAACATTTTCGGGTACTAAATTATTATTGACATTTGGATTACTGGCGTTGGTATTGGAAATTACCATTGGTTGGACGGGGGTACTAGGATTGGGTTGAGTAACGGTTGTCTTAGCTGATGGAGCTTTATTAACTGCCACCAGCGAAGACAAATCTTTTCGTTCCGTACCAAAAAACTCGACTAATAAAGTGGTTTCATGACCACCTAATTTACCATTCAAAACCGCAATTCCAACATCTTTATACTTAGGATTTAAGATATTACGTCGATGGCCAGGGCTTTTCATAAAAGCGTCCTGAACAACCTCGGCCGAGATAAAGTCCATCGCCAGATTTTCACCAGCATAAACATAATCATAATCCGTTCGATCAATCCACTCCCATGGTCTTTTTCCATCCGGCGTATCATGAGCAAAATAACCTCGACTGATCATGTCTGTCCCCTTTTGTTTTGCGTATTCATCTAACATCAAATTTTCTCGTAACGGCTCAGCACCGGCATCATTTCTCGCGTCATTAATCAGCGCGATCATATTGCTGGTCATTATGGCTGATAATTCGGCTGGCGTCGGATAAGTAAAAAACAGAAAACCAGTTACCGCCGCTTTAATAATTATTGCCGAAACAGCAAATGTCAGTAGGCTCTTTGGCCTCAAAATTTTAGGTTTATGACCATTGCCTAAATGCGGAATGAACAAATCCTTTAGCAATACACTAGAATTTAGAAGAAAATCCTTTGTCCCTTCTTTACCATCCGTAAGATCATTTATCTCCTTTTTTTGTTTTTTAAAAAAACGCAGCCAGCGCTTCGGATTGATTAAAAATATTAATACCCCACCAATTGCTTGTAGGACAATCATAATTAGGCTAAATTTAGCCCAAAAACTGATTGTATCTTTATTCTGCTGATTTTTTTTATTAAACATAATGTTCAGCAATTATTATCTTACTTTATTATAACATAAGATTTCTACTTTGTCAAAAGCCCCCGTTAACGCGGGGGCTTTTGGTTTAGTTTAGTATCAACGATTTATTAACTGTTTTGATTTTGTTGACCATCGTTTCCAATTGCAACAGCCACAATTGAGGCAATAAGAGTAATAACAAGCCACCAAGTTAGCCAACAGGCTGGGTACCAAATAATGACTGGCAAAACAGCTAGTATTCCAACTAACCACCAGAGATTTTTAATAACATTATTCTTGTTATCCCTTGAACGATAGCCAGCAAAGGCCGCCGTGATAATGTTAAGTAGTAGCAGAATTAATATGTATAGTGAGCAATTCTGGGGAGTTTCTTCAGTTTTGCCTGTTTCAATAACTTCAGGCGTCGTAGTTGGCGTTGATGATGAAGTTGGCTCCACATATTCTTCACCAGCAACCGTGCCATTTCCGGCGCTGTTATTTTCGGTTGATACTCCAAGAACTATCCCCTGGTTAGTATTGGTGTTGGCATTAGTATTACTGTTAGTGTTTGTTGGAGGATTGCCTTCTGGCTGATTTTCGTCATTGCCGTTAGAGGTGAAATAACTTAATTCAATACCGTTGGCGTGATTTGAAGAATCAGCTGACAAAGGCCGGAAGTAATAGGTTGTGCCTGAATTGAGACCGGTGATAATAACCGTATGGAAGGTAACAAGTGATGAATCATCATACGTATTTGTCGACCACTGATAATCATAGTTTGGTGCAAAACCAAGTATGGGGTGAGAAACAGTGTCATAAACAATTCGACTATCGGCCGGTATGTTGGTAAACCAGGTAATGGTTATTGAATTTGTGGTTCCATCCTGAAGCGCTTCATTATGGATATACAGGGTGGAAATTCCACCACCGCCGCCACCACCGGTTCCGGTGGTAGTTACGCTTGGACCTTGGCAGATATTGTCTTCATCAGTTTGGCCGTTACAATTATTATCTTTTTCGTCGCAGATTTCCGAGGTTGGCTCAACAGAACCAACGCATGATCCCCAGTGTCCGGTTTCGTCACAAGTTTTTGTTCCTAATTGACATTCGCCAACTTCACTTGAACCACATGATTGGACAGCGCCCGAAGTACATTCGGTTGTCGGCTCTTCGCAGACGCCACCTTCATCAATCTGGGCGTTGCAATTATTATCAAGTTCGTCACATACCTCAGCGGCACCTGGGTTAATGTTTGAATTATCATCATTGCAGTCAATCGGTCCGCAATTACCACCACCGATATAATATCCATCATCATCATTATCCACACACCGGAAATTTCCAAAATTGATATTATTAACACCAACATCAATAAGGTTGATGGTGCTAGTGGCAGCGGTTGTTGTTGCCCAACCTGACACAATTTCCTCAAAAACATCAAAGATGCCATTACTTAAACCATTAAAGCAGTAATAACCATCATCGTTAGTTATTGTGTCAGTAAATAAGTCAGTTGAGGTGGCAAATATTCGCCAGCCTGGAATGCCGAATTCGCTGCCATCAAATAAGCCATTCTGATTATTATCTTCGAATTTATACCCACAAATACTACCTGGTTGGACTGGCTGACTTGTCTTATTGCCAAAGTTAACTTCCAGACTATCGCCTCGGCCGGCGGTTACATCTTGATAAAATGGAGTCGAATTAACCCAGCCGTTTTGCATTTCTTCCTGGACGCGATAATCGCCAGGGTTAATATCGCTGAAACAATAGTTACCATCTTCATCAGTTACCTGGGTTGAAATAGTCTCATAACCTGATGAACAATTTAGCGCCTTGATGCCGTCAACATCAAAACCATCAGCATCGGCTGGGAAATATGTTGAATTTTTATTAGAGGCATCAACAATTTTAACATAACTAGCCCACGGTAATGAAGCGAGATCAAAGGTACTATCTAAACATTTAGTACCCAATTCAACCCAATTTGAGCCGTCCTGTGAAGCAAAAACCTGAGCCTGCTCCGGGTAGCTACTACAGTCAGGGCTACTATAGACTGAGCCAACTAGCTTATATGATGATTCAACTAATTGCAGGTCGTCGCCGGCACCATTAACAATTAAATTGTTAAAATGAAGGACCAGTTCACCGCCAAATCCTAACGACACAAAATTAAGAGTGTAATTATTTTCTGCTACGCCCAAGGCATTGCTAGCATCTGATCGCTCAACTGTCACTGGTGTTCCGTTCTTTCTGGTTCCAGGCGTATAGCTGATAATATCATCAGCCCATTCATCGTCTGCCTGACAAATACCAAACTTAAGTAAATCAATGGTCCAATTGGCTAATTTTGACTCACCTTCATCAAACGACTGATTGCCATCTGAATCATTCCATTTAAAGCCACAAATATTTGTCGTTATACTTTCAAGTTGACATAAATCACTGCAACCGTCGCCGGAAGTGGTATTTCCGTCATCACATTGTTCACCTTGTTCAACAGCACCATTACCACAAACCGGATTCTCGACACACTGATTGTTAACCGGGGTTAAGGTCACATCCTCGCCATCGAAGTTAAATGAAAATGCTGATTGTGAACGATGTCGTTCCGCAAAGAAAATATCAATGTTATCAGAACCATCGAGATACATTGTTCCACTGGTAGCGGACGGGGCGTGGATACCATTTAAGTCGTCATTAACTAAAGCACCATTTAGGTATACCCATGAATCATCGTCTGAACGCATGGTATAGCTATATTCTCCAGGCGTATTGACATGAGCAGTAGCCTGCCAGTGAACCCCAAAGTGGAAATCGTGGCCATTTTCGATGTCGTCAGAATCGGCCGATTCCGGAGCAATGTCAAATGGGAAAAAGTTATCACCAAAATTAATTGAGCTGTCAATTCTCGAAAATCTGAAATATGGTGCGGTGTACCAATCGGCATCAAAAGCTTGGTTAACGCTCAATGGATCACCGTGATTACTATCAGGCCAGTAAATGTCCTGAACATTCATACCAAATAAAGTTGCAAAGTAATTATAGTATTGACCGAACCAACCATTATTATCGCCTGGTATGTCCTCACACTGTAAAACTTCCAGCTGGCAGACATTGCTACAGCCGTCGCCATTAACAGTATTATTATCATCACACTGTTCACCATATTCAACACGACCGTTACCACAAATCGAAATTGTACATTCAACGGAGCAAGTAGCTGAACCGTTTGGACCAGCGTCACATTCCTCCTGCCCGTCGGTTACATAATTACCGCACTCCGGACAATCTTTAGAATATGGTTTGATACTGACACCTTCGCTGTCAAAATTGAAGGAAAATGCCGATTCTGATCGATGTCGTTCCGCAAAATAAATATCAACAACATTGTCGCCAGTCAAAAGCATTGATCCGCTGGTGGCAGTTGGGGCGTGAATACCCTGTAAATCGTTATTAATCAGGACACCGTCAACATAGATCCATGAATCATCATCTGATCGAACAGTGTAGATATATTCTCCTGGGTTATCAACATGAACAATACCGCTCCAGTGAACCCCAAAGTGGAAATCGTGACCATTTTCGATATCATCGGGAGTGGCCGATTCCGGGGCAATGTCAAACGGGAAAAAGTTATCACCAAAATCAATAGAACTATCAACCCTTGAGAAACGGAAATGATTAGATTGATACCAATCGGCATCAAAAGCTTGGTTAACGCTCAATGGATCACCGTGGTTACTATCAGGCCAGTAAATGCTCTGAACATTCATGCCAAAGTCAGTCGCAAAATAATTGTAATATTGACCAAACCAACCATTTTCTTGGCTGGTAATTTCTTCACACTGTAAAACTTCCAGCTGGCAGACATTGCTACAGCCGTCGCCATTAGTAGTATTGCTGTCATCACACTGTTCTCCGTCTTCAATAGCGCCATTGCCGCAAACGGCAACTGGCTGTTGATCAATAGTAGTACAATCGGTTGAGCAGGTATCAGATCCATTTGGACCAGCATCGCACTGTTCAGTGCCATTAACAATACTATCGCCGCAATATGGCTCGCTAACTAAAGTACAGTCTTGAGAACAGCTTTGGTGAGTCCCAATGCCATCAGTACCATCACATTCTTCACTGCCATTTTTTATACCGTCGCCGCAGGAAATAACCGTGGCACACGTTTCAAATGTGGTAACAGCGTCGGCATCACCATCATTTCCTGGTGCGGCTTGATGATAAAGACGAGCTTTAACGGTATAGGTGCCACTACTGGTATAACTATGAGCTGAGGCGGTAAAAGTAAAAGTAAAATTACCGTGACCACTGCTTGGAGTAAAAACTCCTAAATCATTTTCAACATTACCATCGCCCCAGTCAACCTGAACCTTATACTGTTCAATAAGACCTGGCGGCGTACTACCGGCGCCAGAACCACTGAGTGTTATCGGATTTGACGGCGGGTTATTTGGACAAGAGAAATCATCCGGTTGGCCGTTATTTATTGTTGTAATTTGAATTCCCGGCTGGGTTAAGTCGTCAGCCACTGTCTGAATATCATCAAAAAGAGCCTTATCTGAAGATTCGGCATTTGTTAAACGCAGTCTTATCTGAATTGCCGTCTGGTCAGCTGAGCCCGAAAGCACAAACGTTTTTTTAGTCCAAGTAGAATCTTTGTCTGATTCTAATGGTGTCCAGCTACCTGAAGTTCCAATCCTCCAGGCCGTTTCAAATCGGTCATTTGAGGATAAACCAACACCCCGGCGCCAGTAGCTAAAAGTTGCGTCAGTATACCCGGTTGTATTAATCGTTTTGATTATTTCAGCATCGTTTTGAAAGTATAAATAGTCATTTTGGGCATCAACGCCGCAACTACTAAAATCACCAGGACAACTTCGTCGATAACTTGATGAGTCGTCGGTACCAACGGTGCCTGAGTCTGAAGTCCAACTCGCTAAGCCAGACTCAAAATCATCTTGGAATAAAACAACCCCAGTGCTAGCTTGCGCCGCCCTTGGGGATATACTGATTGCTGAAAACGGAACCACCGTCATCACAATCATAAACCAGCTAAAGAAATTCCAAGCCGGTTTAACCAACTTTTTATTAACCATAATGTTGTTATTTATTATTTTTCAAAAAAAATAAACCAATATTTAACCTCCTACTCAAACTGCTGAAATGTTCCACGCGGAAACTTTAAGGTCAAACTTATTGGTTTTTGTTTCAAATGGGTGCCGCTATTCTTTTTAATTTAGAAGTGCGGCAATTAGTTATTTAAAATTATCACAACTTAACAACTACTGTCAAGATAAATTTTGCCATTTAGTCACAGTTTGATTACAATATTTTATTTAACTAATGTCAACCTACTCGATGGTAAGATCTTCTTCTTTATACCTATTTGTGGCATTCCACATCAGCCAGCCATTTGAATTGGAATCATAAACAGCTTGTTTTTCTGCCTTAACCATTTCCGGAGTATATACCGCCCCAAGATTAAAGACCTGAATCCACGGTCTAAGGTCTGCCCTTGGTTTAGGGACCAAATCCTTGGCTCGAATTAGGCTCTTATAGATGACATCATATGGGTGGACCGCCGGATTACTAAAATTTTGAAAACCAGCCGGATAATGTGATGGGTAAACCATTGGACAAATATAATCAAAGTGATTAGCGGCATCTTCATACCTTTGGCCGATATTTAATCCGTCTGATCGCCACAAAACCATGCCAAATAAATCAGCCGAGGTTAAAACTGGTTCAAACTTCATACTATCGTCAACATATTTGTAAAACGCCGCCATAATTTGTGACTTATGATCGTTATTGTCTAGGTTAGAGTAGACAATATTCTTAATATCACCATCTGACGGAAATCTGACATAGTCAAAATTTATTTCATCAAATCCAAGTCTGGCGGCCGACTTGGCAATATCCAGATTGTACTTCCAGACAATGATGTTTGTAGGGTCAACCCACGATAGACCCTTAAAGTCGCGCCAGATACCACCTGATTTTGACTTTAAGGCAATTTCAGGCATTTTTTCAGCTAACTTGGGATCCTGAAATACCACTATTCGACCAATAGTATAAATATTTCTTTTTTTTAAGTCAGCCAACCAGTCCTTCAAATCAGAAATTCTAATGTCAGCCGCACCAATTTTATTCACCAGTGGAACATTTGATTGAAAAAAAATAAGACCACTATAGTCTTTAAGATCAATCACAATTGAATTAAGCTCGCTTCTTTCAATTAAGTTAACCAATGCTGCTCGTTTATCTTTTGACCCTGCAGTATAAGCTGTCACATATATTCCCCTATTTTCGATTTTATCGGGTTTATGCAGCACTATTGTAGAACTAAAAAAATCCAAATTACCAAAAAGCGGCAGTAAGATAAGGGCTAAACCCAACATACTTTTTACTAACAAGGCCATGGCCATAGGATTAATTATATACCATTATATCTAACGGCAAAATTTTAATTCAAATAAGCTTGCCGGCGGTGCTCAGGCAATTTTTCGATTGCATACCGAAGCATTGTTCTAGGCATCTTCAGTTTATTTTTAGCCAAGAATTTTAGTAAAACATTTAGGTCTCTTTTTCCAACTTCTCGCAACACCCAGCCGCAGGCCTTATGAATTAAGTCATGCTGATCATTAATCATAATATTGCACAATTTTATAGTTTCAGAATATTTTTTATGTTTTATAAACTCAAAGGTTGAAACAATCGCTATTCTTCTGACCCAAACTGATGGTGACTTGGCCATCCCTGCAAGTTCTAATTTTTGCTTACCCAGCAGATATTTGCCAAGAATTTTTGGTGCCGACAGATCGACTAAGTCCCAGCTATTTACCCGCGCGATGTTATGGCTATAAAAATCCTTAATTTCCTGGCGGTCAGTCGCCGCGGTGGCCTTACTAAATTTATCCGTTAAAATAATTAAACCGACCAATCGTGATTCATGAATTTTACTTTTCAAAAGTTTTACTACCTCTTTTAACTCAATGGTAGTATATTTTTTGGCAATTTTTCTTTGGGTTGGGACATTGACCCCTAAAAAAATATCACCAAATCCGTATTCGCCTCTTCCGGTTTTAAAAAAACGCTGCAAAATTGCAGCTTTTTTTTGGTCAGCGTAATAATATAATTCACCTAAAATGTCGGCCGACTTTAATTTATTTTTTTTTGATTCCATTTTATAGACCAAGATTCATGCCCTGAAGCTTCTGAGCCATCCCCTGTTGGGCTTTTTTTATGGCTTTATTAACACTCTGCTTAATTGCTTCACCGGAAATATTTTGACTACTATCGCTTGATATATCAAGCGATTCCAAAATTAGATTGCCATTTACAACGACCGTTATACCACCTTCGGATACTTCATATTTCTTATGGCGCATCTGGTCCTGTAACGCTTTTAATTCACGTAATTGTTTTAATTTATCAAACATATTTATAAGTTTAACGGAACAGCGGCTGGAACAACCTACTGATCCGGATATTTAATAATTTAGCACCCTTCTTCCCCTGTCAGCACCTAAACCAAAAACAGGCATACGGAAGCCTGATCTTAGTGTTTTACTTAGTATATTCATTAGACTACAATTTTATATAACCTTGGCTCGGGGGCAGGGACTCGAACCCCGATTACCAGAGCCAGAATCTGGCGTCCTACCTTTAGACGACCCCCGAATACTAATCAATCAGCTGACCCCCGAAATTATCCAAAATGCTACCTATTTGATTACTAGCTGCTGGGTCAACTTCATTATTATTAACGTTTATCAGATTTTCGTCAACTACGGAATGGACTGGAATTATCAAGCCATAAACCTGTTCAATGACTTTTTCCAAAATCTGGCGATTTTTTGTTTCATTGGCCCGCTGCTGGTGAAAACGGTGGGGGAAGGCAATCTCAAAGTTTCCATTATTGATTCTTGGTTCACCAATTCTAATCGCTGAAGCGAGGCTTTGGTTGTGGCCCTTGGTAACATCCAAAAATTCAGACCATTTCTCCTTGAATTGATTGATATTTAATTCAACCTTTGCCATTTTTGATTTTTCCTCTTTTTTAGACTCAATCTCCGGTGTTACTTTTACAGTTGGCTCAACCCTTGCCGCCTGATTATCTGAGTCGTCATCTTTAGAAACTGAAACATTGTTTGAATCATTGGTGCCAATAATTTGTAAGACGGCCATCTCGAGCGGTAGCTGAGGAATATCGCTTATTTTGAACTCCAAACGTTTGAGCGAAAATATTTCGATCATCATAATGAGCTTTTCTTCAGTAATCGACGTCGAGAGCATTGTAATTGATGATTCTAAATTCTTATTTAGACTAACGGCATATTGTCCTAATTTTGGGTTGATTTTAAATAATAATATTTTTCTCAACAATAAAATAGTGTCCAGATTAAATCGCTCTAAATCAACCCCGTCGGACACTAATTTGTTTACCAGCTCAATGGCCGATTTGGCATCTGATTTATTAATCAGGTCAATAAATTGTAAACCAAGATCATATTTGGATGTTGGCATCACCAATTCCGCCTGCTCGGCTGTAATCTCTTTATCATCTAACGATAGGATTTGGCCCAACAAACTTTCCGAATCACGAAAGGAACCTTGGCCATGATGAGCGATATTTTCCAGGATATTATCGTCGATTTTTTTGTGCTCTTTTTTTGAAAGTATTTTAAGTCGCTCAAATATTTCATTGTCGCTGACTCGCCTAAAATCAAAATGCTGACAGCGAGAAATTATTGTTTGTGGCACCTTGTGAATTTCCGTTGTGGCTAAAATAAACACGGCGTGAGCCGGCGGTTCTTCAAGCGTTTTTAGCAAAGCGTTGAAGGCCGAGGTCGAAAGCATATGAACTTCATCAATAATAAATGCTTTGAATTTTCGGCTCGTCGGCGTAAAGCGCGAATTATTTATAATATTTTCTCTGACATTATCAACGCCAGTGTGGGAAGCAGCGTCAATTTCAATCACATCTAACGCCCGGCCTTCGATCATTTCCAGACACGAATCACATTTGTTACAGGGCTCACTTTCGCCCGGCTGGCGATTAAGGCAGTTCAGTGATTTAGCTAGCAACCTGGCCGTTGTCGTTTTACCTAAACCCCTTGGACCGGAAAATAAATAAGCGTGAGCTACTTTATCAGTTTCTAGCTCACTTTGGATAGTCGTCTTAATGTGGTTTTGTCCAACCACTTCGGAAAAAGATTGCGGTCGATATTTTCGGTATAATGCCAATGTCATAGCACTAGCATTTTAGACTATTTAGACTTTAAAATCAAGCTAAAAAACCAGCTCAATCCAAGTGCTACCGCGATTTAAACTGATTTCGTTATTATTTTCATCATAATATTTTGTTCGGCCATTGACTGACCGCCAGCTGCCATTAATTCGCGAGCCATCCTGATAAATTTCGGCTTGACCGCCGCCGGTCACATTAATATTAAGCCGACCATAGTCATCAATAACAACATGCCTGACATGTTCAATAATCACATTTTTAGCCTCCAGAATAATTCCTCGGTCGGTTTTGTGAAGACTGCCTCCTAAATACCTCAGATAACCATTAGTCCTAAAATCGTATGAAAATGAAACATTATAATCAGGGTTTGGTGAAAGGTTAACCTCAATTAGCTGATTAGTGGTGGTTGGCGGTCGGGAGTCATTTTTAAATAGCCAGGGCTTAAAATTAGCTTGTTCATTATAACCCTTAGCAGCAAACGCCCGGCCAATTAAATCTGAAGACGTAAACAAATTGTGCGGCGCAACTCGCGAATAATCTCTCCAAAAAAATAGGCCATCACCAGAAATTTCGTTAATATGATCAAGCGCGCCATTTTTTAAGGAATTTAAGGCTTCCTCGCTGCCACCGGCATGGAATAACACCGAATCCCATTGTTTAGCTAAAGAGATAAAAAAGGGCCTCACCGATCTGATAGGACCAATTTTTTTTACCTGGGAACTACCATCAAAAATCGCCAAATATCTAGTAATATCCCCTTCAACAATTGTTTCATAGACAACGCTGGCATATTCGAGTCCGGCAGTCGGTCGAGAGTCGACCTGATTTTCGATAATGGTGGCAAACGGTCGAAGCGCTATTTTAGCGCGCGAGACGGCAACGCCGTCAAGTAACCTAAAACCGGTTGGACCAACCCGATGATTAACTGAACTATCCCAATTTAAATTTGCGGGCTGAAAAAAGGCCACATAAAATAAGATCGTAAAAACAACCAGCGAATATAAAGATAACAAGATTAAATAACGATAATAATAGCTTATTTTTTTTATTTGATCGTAATTCATGACAATCATAAATCCCCCCGATTAACGGGGGGATTTTAGAATTAACATTATTTTTTTTCTTTTGTTTCCGCTTGTCCAGCCTCTCCCCCAACACTTTCGGTAACGTCAGCGGGTAGCTGCTCTTCCGGCTTAGCTTCTAAATCAGCTAACTCTTGCTCACTTCTTTGCTCCTGTACCATCACGACAACATCTGTTGGCACACTTAAAACTTCCAGGCCTTCAGGTAATTTAATATCTTTAACGTGAATAACATCGTCGAAGGTTTTCAAAACTGATAAATCAACTTCGATTTCGTGAACTAAATATTGAGGCAAACATTCAACCTCAAGATGGTGCATATTGGTAAATAGGTTGCCACTTAACTCCTTGACGGCCGGTGCTTCATTGATAAACTTTAAGGTAATTTCGGTGGTTAATTTTTCGTCCATTCTGACTTGATAAAAATCAACGTGAAGAATTTTACCGCTTCGCGGATCCTGTTGATAATCTTGAATCAGAACCTTGACCGGGGCGGTCGTATCAACAGCCAAGTCAACCAAAGTGCTTTCACCAGCACCCTTTAATACTTTTTCAAAAGCAATATAATCTAAAGTCAAATTTTTGGATTCGAGTTTATGACCGTATAAAACCGCCGGAATTTTCCCGGCTTCACGTAATTGACCAGACTTCTTTTTAGTTAATTCCCGAAGTGAGGCTGTTAATTGCAATGCTTGGCTTGTCATATTTTTATTGTTTAATGCTACAACTAACGCTAGTTCAGATAATCTATCAGAGCGCGCTGTCGGTTTAAAAACTGATGGATCTCAATGACATCATCAGTTGTAATATTGCCGCTCTTTCTAAAGTCTGCTACCTCATCGCTGTTTAGGTCAGTAATTAACCCAATTGAGCTAACGCCCATTTGGCTCGTAATAATTAAAGCTAAGACCGACGCTTGGCAATATCGGCAAGTAATGTGAACCAAGTGATTAGCACTTGATTCTTCAAGAATCCTGGCCGCAAGCGGATCATAGCGCAAATTACACACCGGACAGTGAGTTATCAGCGTTGTGCTGTCGCTTAAGAAATTAAAAAGTTTATCCTCCATAAATACCTAAATAATATAGCTAAAACTCTAGAATAAGTCAAGTAATATCTTAACTACTGGCTAGGCGATTTTTTACGATCATTCCTTCAACCATACCAATTGCCGCCATACTGACCACCAAAAAACTTCCGCCGTAGCTCAAAAAGGGCAACGAAATTCCCGTTACTGGCACTAAGCCGATATTCATTCCAATATTAACCATTAGCTGACAAAAAAACAGCGCCGAGACGCCTAACACAAAGTAGAGGGCAAAGGAGTCTTTCATCTGTTTTGCTATTTTAATTAGCCGATAAAATATAATCGCCCAGAAAAATAAAACTAAGCTTACCCCAAAAAAACCAAGTTCTTCAGCGATGACCGCAAAAATAAAGTCGGTTTCGCTAGCAGGTATAAACTTGAGCTGGCTTTGTGAACCAAAGCCTAAACCGCGACCAAATAATCCCCCGGCACCGACCGCGGTAACGGCTTGTCTAACGTGATAACCGCGACCATAAGGATCAGCTTGCGGATTAAAAAACGTCATAATTCTCGCTTGTTGATAATCATGGAAAAGAAAAAACCAAGCTATGACCGCGACGATTGCCAATAATATTCCGGACACCAATAAGTGACGCTTATTAACGCCGGCAAAGATAATCATCAAAAACCAAATGCCAATTAGAATCATTCCTGATCCAAAATCTGGCTGTAAAATAACTAGCCCAAAATATGAGCCAACAATGATGGCACTAATAATAAAATTTTTCAATTGTTTGATGTTTTCGCCAACATGGCTAAAAAACCACGCCAAACAAATGATCAACGAAATTTTGGCAATTTCAACCGGTTGAAAATTAATGCCAAAAAAAGAAAACCAGCCAGTCGTGCCGCTAATGGTTCGGCCTAAAAACAAAACTAATATTAATGGCACAAAAACCAAACCGTAAACAACTAAGCTGAAATCATGCCAATAATGATAATCAATCATTGTTAAAATTGAAACAATGACTAAACCAATAATGGTAAAAGTAATTTGTTTTTTAAAATTAGAAAAATCTGGTTGGTCCGAACTAATGGTAATACTATAAATTGCCGCCAGCCCGAAACAAATTAGCAAAAAAAAGGATCCAAATAAGATCCAATCAAAATTCTTAAGATAAACTAAATATTTTTTTGGAAACATAAACTAACCCTGATTGCGAACAAAGGTAATGACTTTTTGACCTTCACTTAAACCAGACGTAACTTCAACTAAACCATCGTCGCCACGAAGTCCGATGGTAATATTTATTCGCTGTGGTGTGCCGTTAGCAAGTATTTCAACATATTTTTGGCCATTTTCCTCCTTGACGGCTCGCGCTGGAATAATCAAAATGTCATTGATCTCACCGGTTTTCACCGTTAAATTAGCAGTCATCCCCGGCTTAATTCTTTCCACTAAATTCTTAACCTTAGCTGGTTGCTCCGGACGAAAACCAACCGTAACTTTATAATAAATAACATCTTGAATTTCGGTTTGAGCCGGATCAATGGTGGTGATGACGCCGTCAAAAATATCGGCATCGGTAAATGCGTCTAAAGTGATTTCAGCATTATCACCCCTGGTTATTTTAACAATATCAGACTCCGGAACATTTACTTCAATTTCAAAAGCCTCATTGGCCAACATCACAATGGCAGGCTGACTCAAATTGGTTTGTTCACCAACACTGAAATTAACTTCGGTAATCACTCCGTCAATCGGGGCTTTAATAATTGTGTCGCTATATTGGTCCAAAGCTAATTGCAAGTCGCCGTGCGCGCGCGCAACCTGGGCCTGATAAAGTGTCAAATCCTCCGGTCTGGCCGGTGCTGATTTGAGCGACAAATCGGCATTAGCCTTAGCTAAATTTTTTTCAGCCGCGGTAACCGCATTTTTAGCCGAGTCCACTTTTGTTTGCAAAGTGATACTCGCATCGTTTAACGCTTGCTTACCGGTCTCGATCGTATTAAGACTCGTGTTAGTTGTTACCCGCTCGGAATTTATATTCAACTTTAAACTATCTAAGTTGGCCTGAGTTAGTGATGAAGTAATAATTACATAATCCAACAAGGCTCCCCCATCATTTAAGGTTTGTGACACCTGACCGAGCGCCGTTAAACTTTTTGCAATCGCATCACTAATTTTATCATCAGTTGGGTTAAGTTTGGCAATATTATAACTAAGTTCGGCATCATCAAGTTTGTTAATTGACAATGAATATCCGTTAACCGTTTGTTGATATAACGATTGATTTGAAGTAACTAAATTATTGGCATCACCTTTATAATAAATCGTGTCATAAAGAGTTTGTAAAGAAATATTTGCCTTAGTCAAAGTCGAATTAATATCAACCAAAATATTTTGCCTTTGGTTAACCACAGCCTGAGTATAGGTTTCGGTTATATTCGATAAATCGGATTGGGCACTGTCTAAATCACTGCTTGCCTTTTCAACGGCAGCCTGATAAACAGCAATGTCTTGTTTAGTGGCGCCGGTTTCGACCTTGGCTAAATTGGCCAGGGCTTCATTTAAGTTAGCCTGCGCTTTATTAACATTAATTTTCAAATCAGTGGCTTTAATCTGAGCTAAAATTTGGCCTTCCTTAATTTGATCGCCAACTTTAACATTTACCGTTGCCAGTCGACCGGCATTTTTAAAGTTTAAGTCAATTTCGGTCGCTGATTTAACTTTACCGGTTGCATCAATGGTTTGGGTAAGATTACCGCGCCTAACATCCTCGGTGACATATTCAACCGTTTTAGGCTTATTAAAGTATCGATAAGCAAAAACGCCGCCGATAATTAGAATTAGGACCACCGACCACAGAATTTTAGATTTAAAAAGTTTTTTCATAACCAAATATTACTATAATATTATATGCTTTTTTTAGATTAAAATCAAGTAAAAAAAGACTCGCCGAGAACCCTAACTGCAGCGTACCACAGTCAAAGCTCCCGACGAGCGGTGTTACTCTTCCCGAAAAGCTACGGGGCTAAGGTGGCGGCGACATCGGCTCCTCGTCCGGCCACTCCCTCTGGAGTCAGGTTGAGGTTGAGGTTGTCAACCGTTATGCCCGTCTCCGTTTTGACGTAATTGTATCCCTGAGGGATGACCTGCACCTTGACCGTGGCCGCTTGTCCGGGGTCGTAGCTTGACCCGGCGGCGACCTGGTTAAGGGCGATGTGGAAGGTGCAGAAAGCCCCACCCGCATCCGGTATCAATGATACCAACGTGCTCGCGGACGGCGGACTGTACATCGGCTGCTGGTGAACGTTACCGTTCGCCTGTTGGACGTACGCAATCGCGCCGAATAGCGCTGGGAAATAATTCGTCTGGCACTCAGCGCCACCCGAGACAGAGGGGTTGCCGACAAACACCACAAACGGTGTCCGTTGTTTCACATCGGAATCAACCTGCCCCGCAATTTGGGGAATGCCCTGCGAAGTCGAGGGGTAAACGGTACCAGTTGGCGCCAGTGACGCGAAGAATTCGATCGCGAACTTGTCGTCCGCAGTCTGGACGCCTTGCTGCGTCCAATTACCACTCGCGTTGATTGGCACGACGCCGATGAGATTGTACGGATCCGGCCACACGTTGGTAACGTGAGCATAAACGCCCACGGTCCAACCGACTGGGTTTTCGAGACAGACAGTGCCGCTGACGACACCGTTGTTATCGCCAAACAGCGGCGTACGGTCGATGCGCAGACTCGGTGTTCCACAGGGGCCACCATTGGCGGTGCAATCGTCGACCACCGAATAAACATCGGTGGTCGCGGCCACAAAAGCCTTGCCGTCCGTATCGACGCCAGTGATTTTGACTCGGTACGGGCTGGACGATAGATTGGGAAAAACCGAGTAGAGGTCGAAACCTTCACTATGGATGATATCCATGTGCGAGACTTCAACTGTCTCGGTCGTATGGCCGTACACGCCGTGCGACTGCACCCAGCCCCAAGGCACGTAATTCCAGGGGTAATAGCCCGGCAACACTTTCTCGCCATTGGCGTCCTTGTCGTTTGACTTGTAATGGTAAGGATAGCCATACGGCGAATAAATGTACGCACCATTCCAGTAGAACACGTCCTGGCCCTGGTACGTCGCGTCGACACGATACAGTGTCACGTTTTCGACCGGACCGAACTGGACCTTATGCTGGTCCTGAGTCGGGAGCCACTGACCTTGGCTGTTTTGCTGCCAAAGCTGGAAACTCGCCTCGGCCGCATTGTTGTTCGTAACGAAAACGGAAAAGTTGTTTTCGCAACCGCCGTCGGTCGCGAAGAGGCCGGCACCCCAAATGAATATCGGGTGGACCGGCGGGCAACCTGCCAGGCCGATAACCAAGGCAAGCAAGGTGGCACTACGAACGATTCTCATCTTTGGACACTCCTAGTTTTGGGCATTCGCCCGGTTCATCGTTTCGTACTCGACAAAAGGCGTTTTACTTCCACTTCCCTCCTATATATTTTCCGGTTGAGTTTATTGTTAAAGGAGCCGCAAGAGGCGGTCCTTGCATTGATCTGGCTAATTTTAGCCGTCCTGAAACCTTAGCATAGCGAGAGAAAATTTTCAACAGCAATGTCACAAAAACCACTTTTTTGCAAATTTGCTAAAATTAGCAAAATTTATTCTAATAATAAATCATACTTCGTCATACAAATTGTTATATTGAAATACTTGACAAAACTGCAATATTAATGTAAAAATTATAGGCTTACTTACTTAAAATCAGTAGATTTATTCATACGTTTTTTTGCTAAATAATAATGAATCGTAACAGACTATCAGTCATTATCCCTGTTCTAAATGAAGCGGGAAATATTGCTGAGTTAATCAATCGCATCGACCAAGCTCTGACTGGCACGGCAGACTATGAGCTTATTTTTATTGATGACCATTCAACTGATGGTACCAGAGACAAAGTTAGAGAGCTTGCTAATTTTTTTCCGATTTCACTGTATGAAAAAAAAGGTAAACGGGGTAAGGCGCAATCGCTACTTGAAGGTTTTGCCAAGGCTAAATATAATCTGATTGGCTTTATCGACGGCGACTTGCAATATCCGCCCGAAGCCTTGCCACAAATGTTAAAAAAAATTGAAAAGGGTTTTGACATTGTGGTCGCCAAACGAAACGAAAGTAAATTATCCTTTAAACGACGGCTCGCGAGCCGTGTTTTTAATTTACTATTCGCCAAATGGTTACACGGCTTGGGTTGCGATGTTCAATCCGGATTTAAAATATTTAAAACTAAAATTCTCAACGAAGTTAAAGTTTCTCCGACACCCTGGACTTTTGACCTAGAATTTCTTTTAAAATCAAGGCACTACGGCTATCGCATCGCCGAAGTGGACATTATGTTTGAGAATCGCCGAAGTGGACAATCGAAAGTTAAAATTTTAAAAGTTGCTTACGAGATCGGCCTTAACGCGCTTAAACTCAAGTTGACGCCGAATCAGATTCTTGAAATTATTCCTGAATTAAAAATGATTGGCGCCGGGGTTGCCTTCAGAAAAAAAAGATTTATTACTCACACCACTTTGAAGCAAGAAACTTCCGCCATTCAAACTTTTGCCCGCTGGCAAAAAATATTTATTTTTTTCGTTATCTTGTTGATTAGCGCTGGTTTATACAATAATCCGATGACCACCGCCATTATCATTACCGCCCTGATGAGTGCCGTTTATTTTATTGACGTGTTATTTAATTTTTATCTTGTTACAAAAAGTTTAAAAAACTCACCCGAAATTAAAATTAAAAATTCTGACGTTAAATTACTTGATGATAACAGCTTGCCGGTTTATTCAATTTTATGTCCGCTGTATAAAGAAGCTGAGGTGTTGCCTAGTTTTTTGTCAGCTATCAAAAAAATTGATTGGCCAAAAAATCGTTTAGATGTTTTGCTGCTATTGGAAGAAGACGATCAGGTCACCGTCGAAATGGCGACCAAACTTGATTTGCCCGACTACGTCAGGGCCATAGTGGTACCCGACTCTTTTCCCAAGACCAAACCAAAAGCCTGCAACTATGGCCTAGGTTTTGCCCGCGGGGAATATTTAGTTATTTATGATGCCGAAGATATTCCCGACCCACTTCAACTTAAAAAAGCGTATCTTGGCTTCCAGCGAGTCGCGCCCGACGTGGCTTGTCTACAGGCAAAATTAAATTATCACAACCCACATCAGAATTTACTGACGCGCTTTTTTACCGCCGAATATTCATTATGGTTTGATGTTACCTTAACGGGCTTGCAATCATTAAATACTTACATTCCCCTCGGTGGGACCAGTAATCATTTTAAAACGGCCAGCTTAGTTGAACTCGAAGGTTGGGATCCGTTTAATGTCACCGAAGATTGCGATTTAGGCATTAGACTGTTTAGAAAAAATTATAAAACCGCCATTATTGATTCCACGACACTTGAAGAGGCCAATAGTCACGCCAAAAATTGGCTCCGTCAGCGATCGCGTTGGATGAAAGGTTATATGCAGACCTACTTGGTTCATATGCGCCATCCGCTAAAACTGTTTCGTTACAACGGGGTTCATGCAATTATTTTTCAACTGGTGGTCGGCGGCAAAATTGCCTTTGCCATGATTAATCCTTTTTTATGGCTCGCCACCATTGCCTATTTTACTTTATACTCGATTGTTGGTCCGACGATTGAACAATTATTTCCACCGCTAATTTTCTTTATGGCGGCTACTTCTTTAGTCTTCGGTAACTTTTTGTTTTTATATTACTACATGATTGGTTGCGCTAGAAAAAATCATTGGTCACTGATGAAATATATTTATTTGGTGCCATTTTATTGGCTGATGACTAGTATTGCTTCATACTTTGCCTTATACCAATTAATTGTTAAGCCTCACTATTGGGAAAAAACTCATCACGGTTTACACCTAAAAATAAAACCAAGCGAATTTTTTTTGGCACCCTTAATCCAAACAGCTCAAAAAACCTGGCAGTTTTTTGGCGAGTTTATTCCTCAAGGTAATGCGACAACTCAAAAAATTGAAAATAATGTTACTAATTTGTATCGTTCAATTTCGTACCGACTAAGTTCCTACCAATGGTCTTGGGATGACAACGGTTTGCATATTAAAAAACATTCGGCCTATGAATTTATCCAAGCTGCCAAAGCTAAGGCAAAATCATTTGGCTTATTAATTTTTAAAATCATTATCCCGTCAGCGCCGGCAGAATCAACTACCCCTCAAGATCTTCAGTCGATTACTGATCGACTACCATACTCAACGGTGGATTATTATTGGAGCTGGGATAATAATGGCCCCAACTTACGCAAGCGTTCACCGCTGTCATTTTTTGCTTCAACGTCTAAGCTAGTACAAAATATCATCGCTGAAAAGATACCTTACAAAATTAAGTTGGATAATTTAACCAGCGGCGGAATACTTTTGGCGGCGATGATGATTTCAAATGTTTTAAACTTGTTATATAACGCTTTTCTTGGGCGCGCTTTGACTTTTGAAAATCTGGGACTTATTACTTTCATTAACACGCTGTGGTTTATTGCCGGAATATTTATTGGCGCTTTATCATCAACAGTCAATTACCGAACCGCTTACTTGTCGACGGCGGTCGGCGAACAAGCTAGTGTTAATTTTTTAAAAAAAATTATTAAGCGCGGCGCGATTGCCACCGTTGTCATCTCGGCGGCTTGGCTCTTAGCTATTCCAACTTTAACCATATTTTTTAAGCTGCCAAATTATCTTTCGCTGTTGTTATTTACCCCAATTTTAATTGGCGGTGTCATTGCTGCTGCTAACCAAGGTTACCTTAATGGAACGCTCTATTTTAAAACCGTTGCGCTTATTATTTTGACCGAGTCCGTAAGCAAATTGATAGCGGCGTTTGTTTTGGTCTATGCTGGGTTGGGGCAATTTGCCTTTATCTCAATTCCATTTTCAATCATTGTTTCGGCGACAGCCTCAGTCTATTTAGTCAAAAATAGACTAAACCTTAAAGCGGAACCAGCCGCCATCATCGAATTCCCGGTAAAATTCTATACCGCTTCACTGTTCGCCGGTATTTCCGCCATCGTCTTTTTGAGTTTTGACATCATCTTGGTTAAGCATTATTTATCACCGCAAATTGCTGGCGAGTATTCCCTACTCGCACTGATTGGAAAAATGGTTTTCTTTTTTGGGGCCCTACCGAGTATTTTCATCACAACTCTGGTTAGTCGCGACGTCGGCTTAAATAAAAACTCCGAAAACAAACTAAGAATTATTTTAGCTGCAACCGCCGTTTTAGTCGGCTTTGGCTCAATTGGTTTGTTAACCCTCGGCCGATTGGTGATACCGTTTATTTTTGGTGCGAAGTCATTGGTGGTGCTGCCATACTTAAATATCTATTTGCCGGCGATTGCCATGTTTACCCTTAGCAATGTTTATGTCTCATACCACTTGGCGAAAAAAAATTATTTCTTCGCCGGCGCGTCTTTAATTTTTTCCGTAATGATGTCGCTGGGTATTATCATCTATCATCAAAATATTTATCAAATAACCGGCGTTATTTTTATAACTAGCGCGCTGAGCTTAATATCAATTTCCTGGCTTAATCGTTATGAATACCTCTATGGTTCAATTAAAAATAACCTGATTGACTTCCTCGGCGTATTTGCCAATCTGCCGACAATTGCTGACAATGCCAATACCAAAAAAATTCTTATTTTTAATTGGCGTGATACTAAACATAAATTCGCTGGCGGGGCTGAGGCCTATATTCAAGAGATGGCCAAGCAATGGCTCAAGCAAGGACATTATGTCACCATTTTTTGCGGCAACGATACAACGTGTCTAAGAAATGAAATGGTTGACGGAGTACAAATTATTCGCCGCGGTGGATTTTATTTTGTTTATTTCTGGGCGTTTATTTATTACAGCTTGCGCTTCCGCGGCCACTATGATGTTATTATTGATTGTCAAAATGGCATTCCGTTTTTTACACCGCTCTATTCAAGAAAAAAAATATATTGCCTAATGCATCACGTTCATCAAGAAGTTTTTCGTCAATCGCTTGCTAAGCCGTTAGCCATAATTGCCAGTTTTTTGGAAAAAGATTTAATGCCTTTGGTTTACCGAAAAATTCCGTTTATCACCGTTTCTAATTCAAGCAAAGAAGAAATAATGGAATTGGGTCTTGGCCAAGCAGGCATTGAGATTGTCCATCCAGGTGTTCATCTTAATGATTTAAAACCGGGCCAAAAAAGCGTTTACCCGGAAATTTTATATCTCGGTCGGTTAAAAGCATATAAATCAATTAATGTTTTGCTGGAAGCGTTTAAGATTGTTAGTGAAAAAATTCCGAATGCTAAATTAGTCATTGCCGGTAGCGGTGAGGAAGATTACAAGCTTAAAAAATTGATGACCAATTTAAATTTGTCAGACAAAGTTTCTTTTACCGGAAAAGTTAATGAGCAACAAAAAATCAGCCTCCTGCAAAAAGCTTGGGTTTTAGTTAATCCGTCTTTTATGGAAGGCTGGGGTATCACGACGATTGAAGCCAACGCCTGCGCCACGCCGGTGATTGCGTCTGACGTTCCGGGCTTACGTGACTCGGTTAGTAATCCTCATACCGGTTACTTAGTTGAATATGGCAACCGCCAAGAATTTGCCGATAAAATGGTCGAGCTGATAATCAACGAAAAACTACGCCATTCAATGATGGTTCAATGCTTGGACTGGGCCAACAAATTTGATTGGATAAAAACTAGCAATAATTTTCTGGCGATTATAAATAAATAATATGAATTCTCAGGGACGAAAATTTCAAGTTGGCGTCATTGGAACTGGCTTTATCGGGCGCGGTTTAATTTTAGCCCTCAACCACTATCACGAGTTGGAAGTAAGCTACGTCTTAACCCGCCGCCAGTTTGACGAGATTAGCGATGAATCATTAAGGGGCGTTAAATTTACTGCTGATATCCAAACGGTAATTGATAATAGCGACTTAGTGGTTGAGTGCAGCGGGGACGTCATTCATGGCACTGCCACAGTCGAAAAAGTCCTGCGAGCCGGAC
Organism: Patescibacteria group bacterium; assembly: GCA_028688055.1. Classification (GTDB taxonomy): domain Bacteria; phylum Patescibacteriota; class Patescibacteriia; order Buchananbacterales; family UBA6539; genus JAQTYZ01. The sequence goes on along the minus strand of JAQTYZ010000001.1, from coordinate 243,633 downwards.
TGCCGGTAGTGACAATGAACTCGGAACTACAAATTGTTTCGGGGACAGTGTTAAGTCGTCTCGGAAAATTTGTTGAAGCTGAAGGCGATCAACCCGGATCACTCGCGGTTTTGAATGAAGAAGTCAAAGCGATGGGTTTTAAACCGTTAGTCTTTGGCAATATTAAAAGATTTTTGAACATCAACCCAACGCCTGAAGAAATGGCATACTGGTCTAAAAGACAAGGTATCTCATTAACTCAAGTAACGGCTTTTACCGACGGCACAAAATTGCAGATTGAGCAGGCCCTGGTCGCCAATGCCTTAAAGGCCACCATCGCCTGCCGAAATTTATCGGGTATTAACTGCGCCAATATTGAAGACGGAGCCAATCGGTTAGCGGAAATCGCGGCGGGGATGAAAAAAATAATTAGCGACTACGTTCTATGCCCAACCGGTCCAGCTGGTATCTTTATTGTTGCCACTCATGATTGTGAACAAAAACCTTACTTGGAATATCTTAAGCTCGGGCCAGGGCCATACTATGTCATTACTAAACCCTTTCACCTGTGCCATCTGGAAATTCCCAAGACTATTTTAAGAATCTTAAATGGCACCAACAACTATAATTTTAATAATGGACAAAATCCGACCGTTCAAGTCGCTTCAATCACTAAAAGAATTATTGAGGCTGGCGAAAAAATCAATCGTGGCTTGGGCGGTTTCGATATTAGAGGTGAGGCGGTAAAAATTGCCGACTATCCAAACGCGGTACCAATTGGTTTGCTGGCCAATGCGGAATTTATCAAAAAAGTAGACCATAATAAAATGGTCACGTTCGCTGATGTAAAATTGCCGCCAAGCCTAGCACTTGAGATGTGGCAACAAACTTTAAAGGAACTTGGATATGAATAAAAAATTAAGTGTCACAATTGGTATTCCGGCTTATAACGAAGAAGCTAATATTGAACAAGTATTGAAATCAATCCTCACTCAAAAGGAAACTTTTTGTGAAATAAAAAAAATTATTGTCCTGAGCGATGGTAGTTCTGACAAAACTAATGAAATTGTAGTTAGAATGTCCCACCAGAATTCCAAAATAAGTCTTGAAGTGACTAATGAGCGCAAAGGAAAAGCCTATCAATTAAACAAACTTTATTCACTATGTGATAGTAATATTTCGTTACAGTTTGATGCGGACATCGTTTTATTTGATGATAATGTGGTTGACAATATGGTTTACCCATTTACTACCAATAATAACATTACTGTCATATCAGGAAATAATATTCCTTTACCAGGTAAAACGTTTATCGAAAAACTGACAAATGGTTCCGACCTACTGTGGCAGGAAGTCAGGCTCAACTATCTTGATGGAAGAAATATTTACAACTCTTCAGGCTGTATAACTGCCATTAGAAAAAGTTTCCTCAATAGCTACAAAATTCCAGCCGGTACCGTGGCTGATCAGCAATATCTCTACCTCTCATGTGTTACCTCTGGTGGACAATTTTGGGTCGCAAAAAATGCCATCGTAAAATACCGATCCCCTAGTAACCTGAAAGATTTTTTTAGGCAAGCATCAAGATCACTTAACGAAAAAAAACAAATTGAGCTGATGTTTTCAGAAAATATCGATCACCATTATTATATTCCAAGAAAGATTAAATACATCGCCATTATAAAACGCTTGCTAACTAGCCCAATAATAACCAGCGGAGCTATTATGCTGCAAATTATTCTGAGATTTTTGCCAAATCAAGAAGCAATACCAAAAAATGGTTTATGGACTATGATCAAATCGACAAAAAAAATAGTTTAATAAAAAAATGAAATTATTAAATAGCTTACAATTTGCATTTAGCAACGCAGTCAGTGGATTACTGTCTAAGCCAAAAAAAGTTTATATACTTTGTTACCATTCAATTTCTAATGATGACACAATTATTGATGTTAAAATTGACGAATTTAAAAAACAAATAGAATACTTAAGCAAAAAATACGATTTTATCGGTTTAAGCGAAGCCGTCGATTATATCTCGGGAAACAGATCACCAGAAAATCCCAGCATTGCCATAACATTTGACGATGGCTATTCTGACTTGTTGACTAATGCTTTGCCAATTTTAAAAAAATATAATGCGCCGGCGACCATCTTTTTTATTGCTGAACCAAAACAAGCCAACCGAAGTGAATTAGAAAATAATAAAAAATTGTTGACTCCAAAATATTTAAAAAAATTTACCGACCTGGGTTGGGAAATTGGCTGTCACACATTGACTCACCAAAATTTGATAAAAATTTCTAAAAAAGATTTAAAGAATGAGATTGCCGTTGCAAAAAAAATGATATCAAATGTTTTAAAAAATGAAGTTAATTTTTTTGCTTATCCGAAGGGCTTATATAACCAGGATGTGATTGATGAATGTAAAAAGGCACGCTTTCAAGCGGCTTTTACTGTCGACCATAAGCTAATCCCGGATAATTGTGATTTATTAAAAATACCTAGGATTTCAATTGACCGCACCCATTCAATGTGGAAATTTAAATTAATGTTTTACCCTCAAGCTCAATTTTATCTAAGAATAAAAAGTTTAAATAAAATATAATATGAATCACTTGCTAAACAATTTTACTGTTGGCCTACCCACCTACTATGGCGCCCCGGCGATAATCAAAACCGTCGAAAGCATTTTAGCTTCAAAAAATGTCGGCCAATTCCGATTAATTGTAACAATCGACGGCAATCCACTTAAGCCAGAAATTGAAGAACGGCTTACCAGTCTTGGTGTTGAAGTAATATTTAACGACCAGCGCGGCGGGCAGACGGCTAGGATTAAACAACTCATTAATCTGTGTGAGACCGAAATTTTGATTTTAACACAAGATGACATAATTTTTCAGCCGAATACAATCAGTGAAATTATGTTGAGCTTGGAAAATAACAAAAACCTAACGATGATTGGCACAAACGTCAAGCCAATGCCGGCCCAAACCTATTTTGAAAAAATTCTTGAAATCGGCGTAAAAATCCGCGATCAGGTTGGATTAAAATGGAATGACGGCGATAATTATTTAATGTCTAATGGTCGCTGCCTGGTTTTTAGGATTCCTTTTGCCAAGCAGTATAAAATTCCTGAAGTAATAATTAATTCAGATGCTTACCTTTATTTTGTCAATAAAAAAATCGGCGGTAAATTTATTAGCCTTCAGTCAGCAATTGTTTATAACAAGAGTCCCTTAAGGTTAAAAGAACACGTCAAACAGAGTCGACGCTTTATCAATTCTTATGACGAGCTGCTAAATTATTTTGGTAGCGAAATTAAAAAAGAATACCAAATTCCGAAATGGCTTATCCTCGTCGCAGCGACAAAAATATTTTTTTCCTCACCCGTCAAAGCAACATTATATTTCCTAGTTTCAGTCTACGTCAAAATAGGTAACGTTAGAAAAAAACAAATCACTAAAAGATTTTGGGAAACTGACATATCAACTAAACGATAATATGCTTGAAAATTTTACCAAAAAAGTATCAGTTACTGTCGGCATTCCCGCCTACAACGAAGAAGATAATATCGACAAATTGATCAGCAACTTGCTTGGTCAACGGACGGTAGCCTTAGATTTAAAAAAAATTATTGTTGTCGTTGATGGCTGTACCGACCGAACACTAGAAATTGTTAATTCGTTTAATGACCCAAAAATTGAAATTATTCAGAATATTGAACGCCAAGGCTTAATGGCGGCTCAAAATAAAATATGTTTGATTGCTGACACTGATATTTTAGTATTACTTGATGCCGACACTTTGCCAGCAAATACCGACTTTTTGGAAAACATTATTAAACCAATCAAAAAAGATAGCAACGTTGGAATCGTTGGAGCGGCAACCGAAAGTCAACCCGGGACAAAATTTTTTGAAACGGTGATCGCCACGAGCCATAACCTCAAACAAAATCTGTACACCAATTTACCAAATATTAACAACGTCTATTTGTGTCATGGACGCGCCCGAGCCTTTAGTAAATCAATGTACAAAAACCTAAGTTGGCCCAATGATTTTCCAGAAGACGCTTATTCTTTTTTCTATTGCCTGACTAATGGCTTTAAATTTGTCTATTCCAATGACGCCAAAATATTATTTCGTTCCCCGGCTAATTTGGCTGATCATCTCAAACAAAGCTTGCGATATATCAATGGCTCAAAAAAGATGAAATTAATATTTGACCCGACGACCGTTGAGTTACAATCCAAAATTCCGTTAAAAAATTTGCTGGGTTCGATAATCTATTACTTAATAAAATTTCCAATTCAAACCATAGCTTATTTATTTATTGCACTCTATAGCCGATTAATTTATTTTTTGAACCAGCAACAAAATCATACCAGCTACGAGCCAGCTAAGTCATCAAAAAAAATATGACCGAATTCATCCCAACAGTAACCATTGCCGTCAGTGCTTACAATGAGGAAAATAATATTTTAAATTTTATAAATTCTGTTTTAAAGCAAGAACAGACAAATTTTGATTTAGAAAAAATTGTTATTATATCTGATGGCTCAACCGATAAAACGTGTGACATTATTAAATTGCTTAAGTCTGACAAAATTCAACTTATTGAAGCTAAAAATCGAATCGGAAAATCCTCACGCTTGAACCAACTTTATGCGCTGGTTGATAGCGACATTGTTGTTCAATCAGATTGTGATGTCATCTTCGACAACCCATTTGTGGTTGCAAACTTGATATCACCCATTATCAGCGAGCCTAACGTTGTGATGTGCGGCGGTCATCCTCATCCGTTAACCGCCACTACTTTTTTGGAGCAGGCCGTTAATTGCACGGTTGAGGCTTTTTTATTATTCCGTCAGACCGTCCGCGGTGGTAATAATGTTTTTTCCGCTGACGGCCGACTCTTGGCATACCAAAAAAGTTTTTATAAGCAACTCAAAATACCGTCCGATATGATCGCCAATGATGCTTACACTTATTTTTACTGTCGCCAGCTGGGACTTCAATACCGCTATGTAACTACGGCCACGGTCAGTTTTAGATCACCCCAAAATTTAAAGGATCATCTCAAACAAAACACTAGATTTGATGCCGCGCCGTTAAGGATGGCCAGATATTTTCCAAAAAAACTGGTGGCCCAAGAGTACCATATTCCTTTTGCCGTACGTTTACCAAACTATCTTGCCCAATTTCTACGCCATCCAATTCTTTGCGGCTATATCTACTTGGTAAATATTTATTGTAAAATTAAGGCCAAAAAATCCGAAAAAAAAATGACCGCTGTTTGGAAAATGGCTCACACTACCAAAATACTAAAATGATAAAAAAAATTAAATTTAATTCAAAATTTTTTACCGCGTTATTTTTTGTTTTTTGTTTAATCATCCTAGCAATTAGTTTACGCGGTATGGCTGGTAACCCTGACAGTTTAGCGCTTAATAGTCCGGTGTGGAAAGACGACGGCCCGCTTGAATTATCGCCCGAACGAGGCCGCTATGCGCTGATGTACTCGGTGATGGAAGACAAATCAATGTCTTTTTCCTTGCCCATTGCCAAGTTTGCCACCCCTGATTTAGGGCTTGCTGGTGACAAGTTTGTGTCATTATTTGCGCCTGGTATTTCGTATCTGATTATTCCTGGCTACGAAATCGGAAAAATGTTCAATTTATCACAAGTTGGTGCCTTTTTTATTATCACGCTTTTTGCTTTGTTTAACGCCATACTTGTTAGAGCTATCGCCATTAGTTTAGGGGCAAAAAAAATTGCGGCCACCATTGCGGCTGCGATATTTTTATTTGCTACGCCGGCCTATGCTTATGCGGTTAGCCTGTATCAACATCATGTATCTGTTTTTTTAATATTACTTTCACTATATTTGCTCAGTCGTTGGCCGAACAAATTTTGGTCACTGGCTTTAGTATGGTTTTTAACCGCGGCCGCTATTCCCATTGATTATCCTAATTTATTTTTACTATTTCCCATTGGGATATTTTCTTTAGGTAAAATTATTAGTCTAAAAAAGACTGAGCAAAAATATATCCTGTCAGTTAAATATATAAAAATAGCAACATTGCTCGCGATGGTTTTACCGATTGCTTTCTTCTTGTGGTTCAATTGGTCGTCATATGGTAATCCCTTTCAGCTATCGGGAACTTTACCAGCCGTCAAAGCCATCGACGCTAGTGGCAAGCCGGTTAATGTTCCCCTGCCCTATGATTTGGAAGCGGTGACCAAAAAAGATTTACCGGAAAAAAATGCCATTGGTTTTTTTCGAACCAGAAATTTACTTAATGGCTTTTATGAACTCATTATCAGTGAAGATCGTGGGATTACAAATTTTACGCCGGTTATTCTTTTTGGCTTAGCCGGATTATATCTACTGGTTAAAAAACGCTCACTGTTAGCCACCACGCTTGTCGCCGTTGTTGGCATGAATGTTTTACTTTATGCAATGTGGGGCGACCCCTATGGCGGTTGGGCCTTTGGCGCGCGCTACTTGATACCAAGCTACGCCCTCCTAGCGATTGGCCTGGCAATTATGCTGACGGAGTGGCGCTATCAATATTTACTTTTAATTGTCTTCCTCTACTTTGCCTCACAATCAGTTTGGATAAATTCGTTGGGTGCTATCACCACCAGTAAAAACCCGCCCAAAATTGAAGTCTTAGGTTTGGAAAAAATTACCGGTCATGAAGAAAAATATACTTATGATCGAAATTGGCAATACTTAACCACGACTGGATCTAAATCATTTGTTTATAATACATATTTAAAGGATAAAATTTCGCCCATTAAATTTCACAACGTGATCAGTGTGTCGGTGTCGGGTTTAATAATCACCTTAACGGCCTTACTCTATCTTACCAAAAACAAGAAAAATGAAAGACTTTTCTAATAACCAAGAAATAAAGCTAAGTCTAAACCGCAATTTGATTAATTGGGCAACGACTTTTCTAAATAAATATGGCACGATTGTCGTCACGCTTATTTTGGTTGCAATATCAATTGCCAGCTATATTGTCTACTACAAAAACGGCTTGGGCTTAGCTTATAACGATGCCCGATCCCATTTAGACATCGGCCGCCGAGTAGTTGAAGGCTTAAAACCAGGTATTGCTCAATTAGGAAGCGTTTGGCTACCCTTAACACACATTTTAATGACGCTGACGATCTGGAATGATTTTATGTGGCATTCGGGCCTGTCTGGCGCCATTCTATCAATGGGGGCGTTTATTTATACCGGCCTGCTAATATACCTATTTTTACGGCGTTTAAACGTTGGCTTGTTCGGTCGCTTCGTCGGCGTGGGAATTTTTGTGGCTAATATTAATGTTTTATATCTTCAATCAACAGCCATGACTGAGCTGTTGTTGTTAGCGACGATGACGGCCGGAACTTACTATTTATTGCTGTGGTACCAAGATAATAAAATTATTCATTTGATTTCCTCAGCCTTCTGGATAATGCTTTCAACGCTAATCAGATATGACGGTTGGTTTTTGTTTTTTTTCGCCGCCATGATTATATTTTTTCAAACTTGGAAACAAAAAAATTACCGGACCGCCGAAGGAATGTTTGTTTTATTTTGCACTCTCGGTGGCTTTGGAATTTTTTTGTGGTTATTATGGAATCAACTTATTTTCAAAGACGCCTTATATTTTGCTTTCGGGCCTTACTCGGCTTACGCTCAGCAAAATCAGCTTGAGTCCGCCGGGGTTCTGGCCACCAAAGGCAATTTCGGTTTTTCGTTAAAAACATATTGGTGGGCCTTGGCCTATAACATTGGCTTTTTTACTTTGCTAGTCGGTGTACTTGGGGCCGCTGTCTTGTGGTTAGATAAAAAGCTTAAACCGTCGGTCAGAATCGCCACTTCGGCGCTGATCGCTCCGTTTATTTTCAACGTGATCGCTTTATATTTAGGTCACTCCGTATTGTATATTCAAGGCTTATCGGGTAACTCTTTATTCAACGTCCGCTATGGCATCATGATGATGCCGTCAATTGCAATTTTTATCGGTTATCTGATTGACCAGTGGCTTGCCATAAGAACGGTATTAGTTGGACTACTAATATTTGTAACCTTGTTTCAATTTGCCAACGGTGACGCCGTAACGATTGACGATGCCCGAGTCGGATCAAGTCAAAAAAATGTGAGTGAAGTATCTGGCTGGCTACAAAAAAATGTTCCGGGACAAGCTGGCTTTATCTTGATTTCGGCCGCTTCGCACGATGCTATCATTTTCTCTTCCGGGCTACCAATGAAGCGATTCATTCACGAAGGTACCGGCGCCTACTGGGAAAGTGCAACGACGAATCCAGATCGCTGGGCGCGCTGGATAGTTCTTAGAACTTATTCCGATGACGATCAAACCTACCGCTTGATTAAAAACACCGAGGGTTTTAAACACTATGACTTAGTGCAAAGTTTTCCGTTTGCTGATATCTATCAAATTAAGGGCGAGTACTTAAAAGACCTAAATACCGAACCGATTTTAGGAAAGCAAAAATAATGCTATGATAATCTGGATATGAAATACTTTTATGTCATGCTGCTATTGGTTGCCATGGTAATCCTAGCCGGCTACAGCACACCTTTACTACAAATTCCGGTTTTTCAAAAGCCGACCGATTTAAAATTATGGCCCATCCAAAGCATTGACACGATGAAATCATCGCGCGATTTAGCGCGAGAAAAATTAAACGACCCCGGATTTAATCCCGAGATTGATCAACAAATTAAAGATATTGCCTCAACTGGCGCCAACTATGTGGCGATTGATACGCCTTATGATGAAGAGTTTTTACCAATCTTAAAGCGCTGGGTGGCCGCGGCCAGAAAATATCACCTAGCCGTTTGGTTTAGAGGCAATTGGTCAGGCTGGGAAGGCTGGTTTGATTATCCAAAAATTACACGGGCGGAACATATTATTGAAACTAAAAAATTCATTCTCGTTCACCCTGACTTATTTGAAGATAATGATATCTTTACACCCTGCCCCGAATGCGAAAATGGCGGTCCGGGTGACCCCCGAAACAATAATGATGCTGCCGCTCATCGCGATTTTTTGCGAGCCCTCTATAATGCCGCTAACCAATCTTTTACTCAGCTAAAAAAGAAAACTAAAGTTGGCTATTTTTCGATGAATGGCGATGTCGCTAATTTAATTATGGACAAAAACACGACTCGTGATTTAGGCGGCGTGGTTTCAGTCGATCATTATATTAAAACCGGCGGGCAACTTACCAATGATTTAATTAATTTTGCCGAAAATGGAAATGGTAACGTCGTGCTGGGTGAATTCGGAGCGCCCATCCCTGACATTCACGGCGAGCTAACCCCATTACAACAAGCTAATTGGCTAAATGACACTTTGCTACAAATTGCTAAAATTCCCAAGTTGAGCGGCTTGAATTATTGGGTTAACCTTGGTGGCTCAACGGAGCTTTGGTCATCATCCGATGGCACGGCTTTACCGGCGGTGGCAATTCTAACTCAATTTTACACCCCAGGCGGCTTATACGGGGCGGTTGTTGATGAACTTGGTAAACCAATAAATAATGCGTCGGTTAAAACTGAATACCGCGAAACCACCACTGGCCAAAATGGTTATTACCAATTACCCTACATTCCAAAATACAACAAGACGCTAACTGTTACCGCGGCTGGTTATACTTCAAAAACTATTCCATTAAATAATCAGAGTACGCAATTAAATGTTATATTAAAATTAGAAAAAGAAACCTTGACCACAAAAATTATGAAAGGTTTACATACCATCCACATTTATATCCACCTGTCAAACGCTAAATAAAAAAACAGCACCAGTTACCGGCCTGTTTTTTTAGTGGCTTATTTTTTAATAATAGAATTCCAGTCCTCAGCAAATTTAGCTAAACCTTTGGCCGTTAGCGGATGATTTAAATCATATTCTTGCCAAGGGTTAGTCAGTGAAAGCTGTTCATAGGCCAAGGGTTGTAAATTACCAGTATGATAAACAAAATCTTGGGGCGGTAAATTGAGCCCACCGACTGACCACTCATTTAAAATTTTGGACGGGGCCGTAATAATATCAGCACCTAACTTTATTGAACTAAAAAAGTGATCCATCGTTCTAACACTAGCTGCCAAAACCTCAACGTGGCCGTCGCCCGCTGAATACATTTGAATAATATTTTTGATCAAGTCAATACCATTTTGACCTGAATCATCAAGTCGGCCAACAAATGGCGAAAGATAAACCTGACCTTTAACCGCACCAGCTGTTGCCGCATAGACTGCCGCTGCTTGTTGCTGTGTAAAGCACAACGTCATATTTACGCTCAGACCCATTGCTACCGCCGCCGCCGCGGCCTGCAAGCCAGCCGTGGTAATCGGAAACTTAATTTGCGCTCGCGGCGTCCAGGTCGAAAAACTTTTTGCTTGCTCAATCATCGCTTCGGCGCTAGTATGCTCGTCAGCATAAACTTCAATTGAAATAGACCCTTGAGGAATAATCGTGGCGACTTTTTGGATAACGGTTTGATAAAAATCCGTCACCTCCGGGGCGGTAAATTTATCACCTGACTTAAGTCGCTGCAACGATTCGGGACTTTTCGCAATTAAACTGGGGTTAGTAGTTTGACCATCCAGGAAGCCTAACTTACCTAAAATTTCAGCGGTTTCGACCGAATCGCCACTATCTAAAAAAATTTTAGTTTTTAATCCAACTGGTTTCATTTTTTTATAATTATTTTTTTAACCAGGCTAATAATCGCCTGAGCAGAAATATTTTCGTAGGCCATTAGTTCGTCGGGCTTGCCGCTCCGAGGAATTTTGTTAACGGCCAAAGCATAAATTTTCACGCCACTGGCCGCTAAAGCCGATTTAACTGCTTCACCTAGGCCACCGGCCAGACCATGATCTTCAACCGTAATAATGGCACCAGTCTGCTGGGCGGCTAATTTTAGCGTCTGAAGATCAATTGGTTTAATGGAATATAGATCAACAACTCGAACATTAATTTTTTTACTCTTTAATGCGTCCGCGGCGGCCAAAGCTTCATACAGGGTCACCCCGGCGGCAACGATGGTAACCTTATCATTACTTGACTGACGCAACACCTTTGAGCCGCCGATTAGAAACGCTTCATTGGTTTTATAAATCAGCGGTGTCTCTTTACGCGTTGTTCGAATGTAAACATTACCTTGGTGCTTAATAGCCTGTTCGACTAACTTTTCCGTGGCAATAGCGTCAGACGGATACAAAACAACCGAATCAATTAAGGAACGAAACATCGCAATATCTTCCAGCGCCATTTGCGACGGCCCATCTTCACCAATTGAAACACCGGCATGTGAGCCGACAAATTTTATATTGGAAGTTGAATATTGACTCATCCTGATTTGATCAAACGCCCGCGAAAAAAAGGCGGCGAACGTTGAAACAAACGGAATTTTTCCCCGGAGCGACAACCCCAGCGCATTACCAACCATATTCTGTTCGGCAATAAACATTTCAAAAAATCGCTTGGGGAATTTAGCCTTAAATAGCTCGGCATAAGTTGAATTGCTAGTTTCGGCGTCGAGTGATACAACCTCGGGGTACTGCCCGCCTAAGCGAGCCAATGACAAACCAAACGCTTTTCTGGTAGCAACTGGTTTTAATTGATCATAACCAATTGATTGGGCGGTAACTTTTTTCACCGCTTTTGGCTTTGCTTTAGACACCTTCAAAACCTGACCAATAATTTTTTTATTAACACTGCCCAACTCCGCCAAGGCTTGATTAAATTGTTCAGGGCTTAAAGTTTTACCGTGGAAACCATCTTTATTTTCCAAAAAGGAGACTCCTTTACCTTTAACTGTTTTGGCAATTATCACAATCGGTCGGCCCTTTGACTTAATCGCTTGCTGATAAGCGCCGATAACCTGAGGATATGAATGGCCGTCAATGACAATCGTTTTCCAGCCAAAGGCGTCAAATCGTTTTTGATATTTTTTGACCTGATAACCATCCATCGTTTCACCACGCTGCCCTAACCGATTAACATCTAAAATGGCAACTAAATTATCCAGCTGATAGTAAGCCGCCAACTGAATTGCCTCCCATTGCGAACCTTCAGCCATTTCACTGTCACCAAGCAACACATATGTTCGATAACCCAATTGATCCAAATATTTGGCGTTTAGAGCCATACCGACGCCAATTGACAAGCCTTGCCCTAACGAGCCAGTCGAGGCTTCAGTGTAGCGAAATCGCGGCGTGGGATGACCTTCTAAGGGGCTGGAAAATTGACGATAAGTCATCATTTCCGGCTCGCTGATTTTTCCCGCGGCCGCATACAACGAATAAAAAAGCGGCGAGGCATGACCTTTGGAAAAAATTAATCGATCATTATTAGGATTTTTTGGATTATTTAAGTCAGTCCTAAAAATACCACCAAAAAACAAACCAGCCATTAATTCAACGCCTGACAGGGCTGAAGTTGGGTGACCCGAACCGGCTTTAGTGGTTGAGGCCAAAATATAATAGCGAATTAAGCGACTGAGCGCAGTTAATTTTTTTTCATCCATAGATACTTAATTAAGTTTTTTTAAGCTGCTAATTCCATCCGAAATATTTTTATGTTTGAATAAAAAGCTGGTGGTCACCAAGCGAGTGGCCCCGGCGGCAATCAAGGCCGCCGCCGTCTGATCGCTGACGCCGCCGTCAACCTCAATGGGCAACTTCGGCATCAACGCCCTAAGCTGGGCAATTTTTTCTAATGCGATAATGGCGAACTTTTGTCCGGAATAACCGGCGCGAACCCCCATCACTAAGACGCAATCGATTTTTTTTAAATACGGTTTCAACTTACTAACCGAAGTGCCTAAATCAATTGCTAATCCCGTTTCAATTTTAGCTTGCCGACACGCGTAAATAAACTGATCAACACGACCAGCTTCAATTTGGCTGATAATTCGCTTGACGCCAGCGGTGGCCCAAGGCTTAACGTATTGGTCCGGTTCGCTAACCATTAAATGTAATTCGAACTTAGCTTGACTGTTAATTTTTTTAAATTCGACCGGGTCGGAAAAATTTGAGTTGTTCACGAGTTTGCCATCAGTCACATCAACTTGAATCCACTCAAAATATTTTTCTACTCGCTTCACCTTGTCTGAAATGCTTTTTAAATCAGACTCAAGAATTCCTGGAATAATTTCAAACTCACCGCGCTCCAAGCGCTCGATTTGCTTAACGCGCCTGGCGTGCCTGGTACGACCGCCAAATTTTGTTTCCAGCCAAGCCTTAACTAGTTTCTTGGCATTAGCGTCACTAACAATGTCGCCAGCTAAGGCTAAAATATTAGCGTCATTTTCGCGACGCGAATGAACGACCGAATTAAGATCAAAGCCGGCCACCGCCCTGACGCCGTTAATTTTATTGGCCACGATAACCATTCCCGCGGCCGTGCGACAACCAATGATTCCTAATGATGAGCGGCCACTTTGACGGTCAAGCGAAACGCGTTTGGCAACTGACAAAGCATACAGCGGATAATCATCAGTCGGGTCATTAACTTCGTTACCCAAATCTTCATAGTGATAACCCCAGGCTCGCAACCATAGTTTAATTTTTTCCTTAAGATGATAACCGCCGTGATCGGTACCTAAATAAATAATCGGTTTAGAATTACTCATACTTTATGTCCTCCAAATTGTTCACGCAGCGCCGAAACCACTTGGCCGATATAACTTGGCTGGCGTTTTGACGCCTGGCGGAACTTAACTGACTCGTCAATAATTTTAGCTTTAATTTTTAATTCTTTAGCGGTTTTAGCTGTCCACTCGCCTTCGCCGGTATAACCAACTGAGCCCGAAACGTCATTAAGATTCTCCGTATGCAATTCAAAAGCGCTTTTTAACCAACCGATTAAGCGCGACTCAATTACACTACCGTGATTATAGATATCGGTAACGCGTGATAAATCAAGGTCGTATTTGGTCTTTTTCATAATGCCAAAACCTTCGCCGATGGCCTGCATCATGCCATACTCAATACCATTATGAACCATTTTAACGAAATGTCCGGCCCCAACACCGTCAAAAAACTGATAGCCATTCGGCAGGGCAATGTCATAGAACAGCGGCTCTAACAACTCAAAATTATGGCGCTCGCCGCCAATCATTAAGCAAGCACCGTTAAGCGCGCCAGCCGGACCGCCGGAAACGCCGACATCGAGAAATTTAATTCCCACCTTGTTTAGTTTTTCCGCGCGCTTAATTGAATCTTTGAAATATGAATTGGCGCCATCAATAATAATGTCACCTTTTGCCAAATACTTAACTAACCCGTCCGGGCCAAAAAGCATATCGTCAGTTGGCTGCCCAGCCGGGAGCATTAGCCAAACCACTCGTGGTGGAATTAATTTTTCCACGATCTCCTTGGTTGAGTAAGCGCCGATACCGCCAAAACTTTCAAAATTCTTGGTCACCTCACTGGTTCGGTTATAGACAACCGTTTTCCATTTTTTTCTAATTAACCGCCGCGCCAGATTGCCACCCATTTTCCCCAGACCAATGATGGCTACTTCATGTTTTAATAATCGATCAGCGGTCTGGGTAATTTCTTCAAACTTAATATTTTCACTGCCGGGAACTTTATTACTTCCCAGTTGATATTTATTAAGCGGCACTAAATTCTGCTGCCAAGCTTCGTTAATTGGATCAGCAAACTTCCACATCGCTCTAATTTCTTGCGGACTAACAAATAACGTCTGATCACCCAAGATACACCCTAAGATTAGCTTGCTATATTCCTCAACATATTGAACTTCCGTTTTATTTTCATAAAGGACAAATGTAAATGATCGCTTTTCCAAGGTTGTTTCATAACCGGGTTTTTTAGTCCAAAAATCAATAGTGATACGACTTTCCGGTTCCAGCGAAAACGTCACGGTATTTTTATAATCATCGCCACCAACACACAAAAAACAAACATCGGGATGACGGAAGGTTACCTTAATTTGTTTGATTGATGACTCAAAACCCTTGCCTGATTCCAAAAATATTGGCACCCCCCGCCAACGTTTATCAATTAATTCTGTTTTTAATTTGAAGTAAGTTTCAACCTGTGAATTCGAATCAACCCCGACAATTTGCTGATAACTGTCATACTGAGCGCGAAAAGTATTTTCAATAATTTCTGTTTTAGTCCAAGGCTTTAATTTCTCAATAATCGCCGCGCGCTTATGGCGCAAATCATATGGGTCCATATCCTCAGGATACTCCATTGTTAAAACCGCCAACATCTCCAATAAATGATTTTGGCCAACATCCCTGAGCGCCCCGACGTTGTCATAAAATTTACCGCGTTTTTCGGCGCCAAGTTTTTCCAATAACTTTATTTCAATTTTTTCAATGGCGGTGTTATCCCAAGAATCTTCCAATAAATTATTAGAAAAACGAAACGGTACAATCCCCTGCAAAATTTCTTTGGCTAAATAGTGATCAATAAGATAAACCTGCTCGTCCTTAAAAAATTTAGACACTTGATCAAGCATTCGTTCAGCGGTCTTGAGATCACGACCAAATGGTTTCTCGATTAACATTCGCGTCCAGCCAGTTTGGGGACTGCATGGTACATTCAAACCTGATAGTTTTAGATTGGTAAAGATAATCTCAAATTGTTCTGGCGGTACGGCCAGATAAAAAAGCTTATTAGCGCAGACACCCCACTCGGCATCAATTTTATCCAATGCTTTAGCTAAATTCTGGTAGGCACTAACATCTTCAAAATTTCCCTGAAAATAGCTGAAAATTTTTAAAAACTCAGCCGTTGGCGGTTGGTTATCTTTCGGCAGCGAATGTTCAATTAAATTCTGATGAACATGCTCTTGAAAATCAGTGTCCGTTAACGACCGCCGAGCAAAACCGACAACCTTAAATCGTTGCGGTAGGTTGTTATGGTCAAACAAATGGAATAAAGATGGCACAATCTTTCTCGCCATCAAATCACCAGTGGCGCCTAAAACAATAAGTATTGTCGGAGCATTTTTATTATTGATATCCATAATTTTATTTTTTGCAATCTCTCGACGGTCTTAGCGGTTTATTATACAAACAAGACGCGACAGTTGAAAAATATATTTAAAATATTTCCAACTTTAAAATCATTCCCTAAATCGAAAATTCCTTTAACTGCTCATAGAATAGCACTAGCTCCTTAGTGACACTGTCGTGCAAGGGGCTGGGAAAATCACTTAGTCTAAACCAACCAATTTCGTCGATTGACTCTTGATCACTGACACTGACCTGGTCGCGATTAACCTCGACAATGTGAGGAATAATTATCCAATGTTTACCTTGGCCGTCAATTTCTTCAAAAAATGACAGGGTCGGCAACACTCTATTAATTTGACCGGCACAACCGTATTCTTCTTTAATCTCACGCAAGGTCGCGACCTCGGGACTTTCGCCAAATTCCAGCTTGCCACCGCCACTATCCCAGCGCCCTTTTTGGTCGCGACACTGCTGACTTCGTTTTTGAAGCAAAAAATTACCTTGGCCGTCGTGGCAATAAAATGCAACTGAAACCCCAGTATAGTCAATCCCGGCGATCATAATTTATTTAAGCTCAATTGATTCAATAATTACGTCGCTAACTGGACGATCAGCACCCTCAGTTTTTACATTTTGAATTTTATCAACTACATCCAGCCCGGACACCACCTGACCAAAATTGGTGTGGTGACCATCAAGCCATGGTGTCGCTTCGGCCGAAACGATAAAAAACTGGCTGCCATTGGTATTCGGCCCGGCGTTAGCCATGGCCAGAGAACCCTTAACTAATTTATGGCTATTTATTTCATCGGGAAAAGTATATCCGGGGCCACCAGTTCCCCAGCGCGTTTTAATAGTGTCGTCCTTGCTAAGTGGATCACCACCCTGGATCATAAAATCCTTGATCACCCGATGGAACTTTGTTCCGTTATAAAAACCGTCCTTAGCCAACTTAACAAAATTGGCCACGGTTTGTGGTGAGTCCTTAGAATATAACTCAACGGTCACCTCGCCCAGATTAGTTTTAAAAGTTGCCTGACTGACTTTTTCAACATCAGCCGGGTTTGGGGCGGTGGGAATATTTTGAACTTGGGCCATATTTTGATTATTATTTATTACGTTAGAATTAAGATTAGTCGACCCATTAACACTAACCGCCGTCTGTTTCTGACAACCGGCCAGAGCTAGAGTCAAAACTGCAAAAATAAATATTTTTTTCATAGTTCTTAAATTATTTAATACAGGGTTATATTATCAAAAAATAAGGCATCAGTCTACCATTAAAAACCAAAAACCGCCCTCTCTCTAGGCGGTCTCTGGTAAACAATGGTTAATTGCTTTGGGTGGTTATATCCGGCTTCGGTCCATGGAAATGGCCTTTAAAACCCATTAAGCCATGACGTGGTCCGCCGATCCCAAGCTCATCAAATATCTGCTGTGCTCCTGTTCTATCGCCTGACTGCATTAGTTCATGCGCCTGTTTCAACTTATCAAAGGTAGCCTGATTTATTTTAGATTCTAAGTCTGTCGCTCGTTGTCTTAAGTCAGTTACCTGCCGCGTCATCTCCTGCGACCAAGCATTATAATCGTTGTTAGCAATGTCGTTTTTTAGATTACGATGAAGCGGCGGCGGCAGATCACCTGACTTACTATTGGTGGTTGCCGCTAAGGTAATGCCACTCACCAGAGCCGTGGTGGCAAGGACTGACAACATGACAGCGAATAATTTCATTTTTTTGTTCATGGTTTACTTTGTTAGTTCTTAAGTATAGGCCCTATAACCATTACTACGCACGCCAGACCCTTTTCTTTCAAACCACCTTAAGCAAAACCTGGGAAAAAATCAGTGACAATTTTAGTGCTCCGGACGCCGAGGCGTCGCAATGAATCTCGGGCCGCAATCACCATTGAATGCGGGCCGGAAATATAAAAAATTCTTTCTTTAAAATCCGGCACCTGCGCAGAGATTAATCGTTCATTGATATAGCCACGCTCACCCGTCCACGAGGTTGACACAGTTTTGTCAGTCAAAGTGTAAACCATTTTGATATTTAATTTTTGCCCCATTTGATCAAAGTAATTTTTGTAGGCAATATCATCCTGGGTTTTATTGGCATAGATTAGAATCGCGTCGCGACTGGCACCAGTATCATTCAGATATTGAATCATACTTTTGAACGGTGTAATGCCAATCCCGCCGGCAATAAATACTAATTTTTCTTTTCCATTGGCCGGGAGAACAAAATCGCCAGCCAGCTGACCAACGGTAATTTGGTCGCCAGGGTTTAAAGCCAGCAGGGCTCTTTTATAACTACTAGATTCGCGGCTAAATTTAATTCCCACCTTCACCTCCGCTTCAGTCGGCGAGGAAGCCAGCGTAAAATAGCGGCGGTTGCCACGATTATCCGGCCAGCTATGACCAACAGTCCATTCTAAATATTGACCGGGCGTAAATTTAACTGGTGAATCAGAACTAAAAATAAATTCCGCGGTATCGCTAGTTAACTGATCAACTTTTTTTAAGGTCAACATCGCTTTGACCTTTGGACTGACAAAATAAACAAACACGTTGCCAACCAACAGCGCCAATTCCGGTGTCGAGTATAGTCCCAAAATATGAATTTGCGGCGAAAATAAAAAACCGACTAAGACACCATACATAATCCTTAATTTTCGGCTCGGTGGCGTGGTTAGCGGCTCAGTGATCATGATAAAAGTAAAAAACAGCCACGGTGAATAAAGCACGATTCTTTCGACTGTCACCAAAAGACTCGTTCCCTTAATAAGGCTACCAACAATAATGGTGACAGCGGCCGTTAGCGCAAAACTTAAAGCCAAGTCGGTGCGAATAATTTTTCGAACAATTAGCATGCCACCAATGGTCACAAAAGGCATCATAATTGTCGTACCGATCCACCAACTAGCGCCTTGGCCTAAAGTCAAAGCCGTTAAAACAACGGCAAAAGCGGCTGGATTGAATAGATGCTTCTTTTTCACCGCCATCATATACTTTGATGCCATCGCCCAAACGGCCGCCCAGCCCATAAAGATATAATTATTCGAACCTGAACTAGGCGTAATAATCAAGGCCAAGATCATAACCGTAATATAAATTGATTCCACATTCGGTACCGCTCGAAATGCCCACGCAAAAATGTTATTAACCGCCCAGGAAACCGACAAAATAACCACCAGCGATATAATCATCACTACTGGCGTAAACGGCAAAATTCCAAACAAACTAAAAACCAAAGCTAGCAACCAGAGACAAATCAAATAATATAAAACCAGCCGGTACATCGTGATTTGATTTAAAAACTCATCGATCCAGTGAATCATTGCTTGATACTATATTTATCAAAACCGCTAGTCATCGTTCCGATGCCTTGAGTGTCAATCATATAGCCTTCAAAGCCAATTAATTTTTCGATAAATTCAATGGCTTTTTTACCCATCGCAAACGCGGCGGTCGCATAACGATCGGCGTCAAAAATATTTGGTCCGATGACAGTCAGACTGACAATCTCATTAACCGCCGCGCCGTTTTTTGGATTATAAATATGCTCACCGCGCAAATAAGTGCCCGAGGTCGCGATGCCACCACCAGCGGTATAAACAATCTTGGCAACCTTATCTTGGGCAAACGGATTCCTAATGCCGACTGACCAAGTCTGGTCAGCCTCATTTTTCCCGCCAACCTCAATGTCGCCGCCGGCATTGATATAAAAATTTTTTACCCCGGCCCGGCGCAGTATTTGAGCCGCATTTTGAATCGCCCAGCCTTTGACTAAGCCGGAGGGGTTAAACTGACCATTAAAAACAACCTCAAAATAACCATTCGTTTCGCGCCAGGTTTTTTCGGTCAAGTCCAAAACTTGTTTCATCTCGTCACTGTATTCGCCGGGAAAAATTTCACCATTATTAATTTTAGTGACTTCGCTTTGCGACTTAAACGGACTAAACTTTTCGTCAACATCCTTAAAATAATCAAAAACTTTTTTGATTAATACCGCGGCGTCGTCGCGACCGACAACTTCAACCGTTATCGGCATTCCCATAATGTCTTGCTGTTGTTTCATATTTTAATTGGCAGCCTGGGCCAAGGCACTGGCCAGCGATTCGCGGAAGGCCATACTGGTGTCAGTCGCACCCGAAATAATATTAACATTAGCGCTTTGGGCGGCAATCGCTTCGCTGCGAAGATATGGCGTCGCCTGCTGATTAATGGATTGCGACGTTGAACGGTCGTTGGGATATTGCAAAAATTGAACGTCGGTTAGCTTGCCACCGCTGACAATGGCCTTAACCTGGATGTAACCATAATAAGCGTCAGCCGCTGGGCCAACATAACTACCGTCTTTGAATTTACCCTGATTCATCATCCCCGCACCGGAACCACTACCCATTCCATTACCATTCATCATCCCGTTTCCTGGTCTGGTGTTAGTGTTGGTATTAACCGCCGTCGGGGTCGGTTTAGCGGGTGTCGGCGTTGAAGTTGTTGGAGCCTTGGCATTGGATGGTAATGAATCAGCAATATTGGAGTTAGCATTATTCTGACTTGTATTGACCGAAACTGGCACGACAAATTTATCCGGATTTATTTTTTGCGAAACAATATAAGCGCCAAAAGCGCCGGTTATAAAAAAAGATAACAACAATTTCCTCATATTATTTTATTTTCTGCAGTCATCTTCGGCCAATTTTTGGCTTATTTAAGCAATAAATAATTAAACTACCCGACACTAGATATTACGCTAAAATTGAAATTTTATTTCAATTAATGACATCTACTAAAGAGGACGAAATTATCATTACTTTATTACAAATTATAACTCAATAGTCGGCCGACTTGCGTCAAGCAAAAAAATTGTACTGCTAACGCCACAAATATTTTTCAGGATTTCACAAAATTCAGTAGTCGCCGCTTCGACTTCGCTTTTGGCCACCGGCGGCAAGGCCTCAACCACAATGATTGCTTCCGTTGTCTGGTTGGTTAATTTGGTCCGGTCAGCTTCGCGCCAATTCCAGCGGCGACACATAACGCCGACTTCATCGCGATAGATTACTTCACCAGCATCAGGCGGCTCATTAGCCGTGCCACCAAGTCTAATAAAATTTTCTGAGCCAGTGGCAAAATCCAAAATAATACCACCCTTAACCATATTTAAATCTTCGCCCCCAACCGGCATTAGATACTTTAAGGAAATATAATTATACAAATCAACTAACGGATTTATCGCTGGCACTTCCCCGCCTTTCACGACGCGACGCAACAGCGCTTCAATTGAACAGCGATATTCGTGTGGGTCAGAACCGAAAGTCCGATAAGCTTTGCGCCACGAACTAACCGCCGGATGCGAACCAATTTTTTCTGTTGTTTCAAAAATATTCCTAACCCTACTTTCGGCCACTCGCAATAATTTTGTAATTTCGGGATATTTTTTTGTGTTATCAATTTTATTAACTTTAACCAAACCTAAAATGGCACCGGGGAATTTATCAAAAATTTTACCACTGATATTCACTTTCATTATTTTTAATAATAACATATTAAATATTTAATTTAAAAAAACCCAGCCACTTAATAACGTGGACTGGGCGACGCTAGATATTTTTCTGAGCGCTTTCCTTATCCGTACTGGACAGGATTCTCTCCTTGGCTTGCTAAGATTCGAATATCACCAGACAGGTGATCAACTCTTCCCCAGATGCCACTGGCGTTGCCAAACAGTTCAGCACTAACGTTTCCAACCAAACCGCTAACATCGCCGCTTAAACCGGAAAAATCGCCGTGAATTCTTGAATGAAGACCCATAACATTGCTGGTATTAAGCTGTAACGGCGTTAGTATAAGCCTAGTTGGTCCCCCTCCTGCATGACTCATTAGCCTGGGATACTGTTTCGGTTTTTGCTTCCTGCCAAGACCGGCTCTTGCCAAAAACGATTTCAACATCCGCTCGTTTCCCCTTCCTTGGTAAACTAAAGAACATAGACAAAAGTTTATCATACAGGGTTTTTTGAGTGATGTCAAGGTTTAGTCAAAAAAGCCGCTCCGTGAGGAGCAGCTTAGCGTTAAAATTTATGACGTTTACCACTATTTTTCACTCGCAATTTTAAAGCAATATTAATTCGATGAGACTAATATTTATATATGATACCAAGACCTGGCCTATATAAAAAAACCACTGAGTATAAATTTGAACTTTTTATATACTTCAATATCCCTATTCTCTTTAGACTTTCTAAAACCGACTCCCAATCGTCGCCGTAAAGTTCTTTAAGATCTTTTCTGCTTAATTTTGGTTTACCATCAGTCAATTTCTTAATATTTTGTTGCTCACGTGGAAACTCATTATAGATATCTCTCTCCAGCTTGTATTTTGAGGCTATATCCATACCCTCCTTTAAAGAATCCTGTGTAAAAATATGACTTTGATCTTCAAAATCTATCAATGCTTTCTTTTTTAGATGCATTAATGATGCTTCAAGTAAGTCAATCACAGACCTAGGAGTTACAATCCCATTAGAATCAGACAAGCGTGTAAAAATCCATTTTAAGGAGTCCGTAGATTGAATTTTTTTCGGGAATATTTTATCCCAATACTCTGATCTTTTTTTCTTAATTCTGAGTGTTTGGCTAACAGTATCTTTTATTGCATCTTTTGATAAGTTATTTTCCCTTCTAGTGATGCCTAAATATTCTAATAAATCAATACTTAAAAGAAGTCTATTCAAAATTAACTGCTCTATCTCATCAATAGACCAACTCAAAGTTTGTGATTCCCTTGAAAATATGTGCGTGGCAGCCGACAACGGTGGTATATGCCTCTTCCCAAAAAATTTTTTGTAAATTTTTGCGTCGGTTAAAAAAAATTTAATATCATCTCTTAAAAAAATTTTAATCCTAAATTTATTTTCACTTCCTAAATCAAAACTTTTATATGCTTTCAAAAGACCCCTTAGTCCATTAAATTCAGTTGAACTATACCTTGAAAAAACTTCATCCAGTCTATCAAGGATTATCCATATTCCATAATTGCTCTTGTTTAAGATCTTACCAATAGACTGCCCAATATATTTAACATAAAGAGGTGGCTGCGTGTTTGCTGATTTCCTTAGAGGTTCTTTATCTTTGAACTCTAGCTCAAGTGATTGAACTATAAGTGTTGGATTTTGAATATCTGCTACGGTACTAGTTTTGACTTTTTTTATAGCAGGAAATCTATTTAATATCCATTTAATTATTTGCTTCTTGTCCTGTATCGCAGGTATTTCGGGAATACCAACCTGCTCACATTTTTTTTTAAAATCAAATATCTCAGAAGCACAATTTGAGAGCCCAGCTTCAAATTTATCATTCTTAATAAAATCATTATAAATTAAAGCAACAAAATATAGTTTCCAAAAATTTTCAAAGTCATCTTCCGAAAATTTATCAAAATCATTCTTGAACTCATTAAAAACAGGTTCACCCGCTGTATCAACTCCAGTTAGTATAACTATTCTTCTATCTCTTAAAATAAAATCTGATAGACTGGATAAAATTTTAAACATAGCAGTTTTACCAGCACCCTTTCTCCCAGGAATAATATCGTATTTATCATTCCAAACATCTAAAAAAATTGGGGTATCAACCCTAGCGTCATCGAGCAAAAAATCATTTTCAGCAACAGAATTTCCTACTTGAATGTCCTGAATTATTTTTTCTAAATCTTTTTTTTCGATAGTCATAACTTAAAAAAATTTGTATAAATAAAATTATATTATGCCTCTCCCTTAAGTTAGTTGAAAAGTATAGATGGCAGCCTGTGGGAGAATCGCCTGCCGCTATAACCTTTCTCGGGAGAAAACAATCATATTTTTGTCGATCAATGGCTTATCGCCAAAATCTTGGGGTCGTAATAAGTGTAACCCACGATAGCCGTTTTCCAATGCCTCTTTGACCAGCACATCATCCGCAGGGTCAATAATAATTTGCTCTGGGCTGGAATCGCTAATTGTCTTATCCGTTTCACTGACTCTGCCACCCCTCAATTCATCCACCCAATTGACAGGGGCATCTTGTTCCTTAATTAAATTTTTTCTGAACGCATAATCAATCCCACCTGGGTATTCATTAATTCCTTCCAACACATAGCCGACACTCATCCGTAAACGCATACTCGGAGAATTATAATTTGCAATAACTGTTAGAATGGATTCCTTACCTGCAGCTCGGGCAATATTATCCTGTTCGGAGGCCATCCGTTCACCAATACCGCGACCTCGCTTATCATCCAAGACAACTGTTCCGGCGGCATATGCTTCAGTTGGTTTGACTTCCTTACCCATCGCCCCGTTCTCTAAAACAACAACACTAGTGGCAACGAGTTGGTCACCCTCCATGGCTCGCGCGACTTTAAGTTGGCCGTCAACTATTTGTCGTTGACGAAGATCAATCATCTTATCAAAAGTTGTATTTGGATTCACACCGCTGAAGCCTTGATCAATCTCAAACTGATAATACCGAGCTACTTCAGCTCGGTTCTCAGGATTGATTTGGGAAATTAATAGCGGATGCTCATTTTCTCTGGCCTCATCTGGAATAGATTGTTCTTCATCAGGGTACATACTAGGTTTGATTTTAGCCCGTGGGAGAATCGAACTCCCGTTACCAGGATGAGAACCTGGCGTCCTAGCCACTAGACGAACGGGCCACATTTAGTTACTGGCAAATTGCCAATAGCTTATTGCAAACGTCATTAAAAACTATGTCAGTTTAACCTTAAAAACAATGAAAAGTCAACCTTAAAATCGGTGGCGGCGGCCACGAAAAAAGGCCAACGCTAATATGGGCAAAACAATCCAACAAAACTTACCAAAGTCGCTGGTAAAAATTATTTTGGTGTATTCGGAAATATGACTTAAAGATTGGGCTGGTAAAAACGAAAAGATAATACTAATCATCAATCCGATTTGTAAAATTGACAGTATCAGTACTTGCCACAAACTGCCGGAAAAATAGCCCGACATTAAACTGCCACGCGACGCTAAGAAAAATATCAGGACAAACACCACCAGAAATGACGAAGCCTGAAATTTAAATAAATTATTATTATGGATCAGGTCGGTAATTTTATCCATAAACGGCAAATTAGTCGCCACCGCCAGCGCTAAATAAGTACTGACTAAAACCGCGACAATGCGATCGCGGCCTAAGACAAAAGTGTAAATTAAAACCGCCACAATAAAAAAAATCAGGATCATTAAATCCCAAGTTGGTGTTGACCAATTTAAATGCAAAAAACTGGACCACAAATCATTACCACTACTGGCCGCCGTTGAGACTGCCTGTTTAGCTGCTGGCTGGTTTTGACCAAGCTTATTCGCCAAATCCATCAGCGACGTTGACGCTGTTTCAAAATTCATAAACCTCCTTATTTATCGAGCTCGGCAAGCAGCTCGCGTTGTCGCCGATTTAATTTAGTCGGCGTTTTGACAACGACTTTAACTAAATGATCGCCCCGGCCTTTGTCTTGCAAATGTGGCACGCCCTTACCTTTAATTTGAAAAATTTTGTCACTCTGGGTGCCTTCGGGAATTTTTAGCGTCACCATTCCGTCCAGGGTTTCAACATCAATTTTAGCACCAAGGGCCGCTTGTGAAAAACTGATTTGCTGCACCGTTCTAATATCAGCGCCATCACGATTCAAACCGATTTCCGGCAAGACTCGAATTTTAATATATAAATCACCAGCGGCGGCGCCTTTCAGTCCGGCTTCGCCCTGACCGGACAACCTGATGGTTTGGTCATTATCAATCCCGGCGGGAATTTTAACCAAAATTTCTTCGGTCTCTTTGATCACGCCTTGGCCGCGACATTCTTTGCAGTGCTTGTCAATTTTTTTACCCGTGCCTTCACAGGCTTGGCACGCCGACGGAAAGCCGATCCCAAAACCAATATTGCGTACGACTTGACCACGACCGCCGCAAGTTGGGCAAGCGGAAACTTTTGAGCCCGGCTCAGCACCGTCGCCATGACAATGATTACAAGTGACAGCTTTTCTAAGGCTGATTTTTTTCTCAACGCCAAAAACCGCTTCACGAAAATTCAAAGTTAACTCGGCTTGAATATCACCGCCGTTTTGTTGAGTTGCCGCTCGCGAACGACCACCAAACATATCACCAAACATATCACCCAAGTCGCCAAAGTCAAACGAAAAATTTTGTCCGTTTTGGCTACCTTGTCCACTGCGATAAGCTTGAGCGAAATCCGAAAAATCATTAAAACCGCCAAAGCCCGAAGACTGACCCTGACCCTGCGACCGATCAAAAGTCTGGCCGTATTTGTCGTATTGCTCTTTTTTCTGCGGGTTACCTAGAACGCTATATGCTTCATTAACTTCCTTCATCTTAGCTTCATTCGATTCCGTGCCACCTTTATGCGGATGATATTTGTGCGCCAACTTGTAATAGGCCTTTTTTAGTTCATCTGGACTGGAGGTTTTAGTAACACCTAAAATGTCGTAATAATCTTTAGCCATAAATTAGTTAGCCCTAAAACCGATTTCATCTTTGGGACTTTCCGCTTCTTCAATTTTGCCAAAGGATGATTCATAGCGCTTAATATTTTCCTCAATCGCTTTAGCAATCCGCTTTAAGTGGCCGGGATTAGTCATAATTTTCGCCACGACGCGGCCGCTTGGTGCGACGATGTTTAGAAAAGTCATTAAAAACTCTTCCTTGCTGTGAGTGATTTGCATTACATTGGCATACTCAGCGCCAGCGAAGCTGTCGCGAATTTCAATTTTATTTTGCTCTGGTATTCTCTGTTCCATATTGATTTATAGCAATTGATAATTAATCCAAGCTAACCTTAAACTTTTTAAGTATATCAAATTGTTTAACCATTGCCTAAAGCGGCGGGAAATTTTCACCCCGCCGCTTGAACTGTTTATTTCTTCTCTTCAATTTCACCTTCGACCACGTCTTCTTTTTTAGCATCATCGGATTTAGCTTCCGTTGTGCTTTCGGCCTGAGGCTGGCCGCTGGACGGCTGATTATACATCGCCTGACCAATTTTTTGGGCGGCGGTGTTTAATTCAGCGGTCGCGCTGGTAATAGCACTGACATCCTCACCGTCTTTAACTTTCTTAACCGCTTCAACTTTCGCTTCAATTTCTTTTTTGTCCGCTTCAGGCAATTTATCGCCAGCGTCACGCAACGCTTTTTCGGTGGTATAGACCAACGAGTCGGCGATATTTCTGGCCTCAATTAATTCTTTCTTTTTTTTATCTTCATCGGCGTGCGATTCGGCTTCCTGTTTCATTTTTTCAATCTCTTCCTTACTCAAGCCCGAAGAGGCCGTGATGGTAATTTTTTGTTCTTTACCAGTCCCCTTGTCTTTGGCAGAAACATTCAAAATGCCGTTGGCGTCGATGTCAAAAGTAACTTCAACTTGTGGGATGCCACGCGGGGCTGGCGGAATACCGTCGAGAATGAATCGCCCCAAAGTTTTGTTGTCCCCCGCCATCGGTCGTTCGCCTTGTAACACGTGAATTTCAACTGACGGCTGACTGTCGGCGGCGGTTGAAAAGACTTGCGACTTTGATGAAGGGATGGTGGTATTTCGATCAATTAACGGTGTCATCACGCCGCCATAAGTTTCGAGACCCAGAGTCAAAGGGGTAACGTCAAGCAATAGAATATCTTTAACGTCGCCTTGCAACACGCCGGCCTGGACCGCCGCACCGAGTGCCACGACTTCGTCAGGGTTGACAGAGATATTAGGCTTTTTGCCAAAAAATTCAGTAACAATCTTGGTGACTAGCGGCATCCGCGTCATCCCACCGACCATAATCACTTCCTGGATGTCTTTAGTTTCAAGCTTTGCATCTTGCAAAGCTTTTTTGCATGGCTCGAGAGTTTTATCAACCAACTCACCAACTAATTCTTCGAGTTTAGCGCGCGTCAATTTTAAAACCAAATGTTTTGGACCCGCCGAATCGGTGGTAATAAACGGCTGATTAATTTCAGTTTCCTGCGCGGTTGATAATTCAATTTTGGCTTTTTCGCCGGCTTCTTTAATTCGCTGGAGTGCCAAAGTGTCTTTCGACAAATCAATCCCCTGATCTTTTTTGAATTCAGCAATAATCCACTCGATAATGCGCTGGTCAAAATCGTCGCCGCCCAAATGGGTGTCGCCGTTGGTTGACTTGACTTCAATCGTGTCAGCGGAAATTTCCAGAATGGAAACGTCAAAGGTTCCACCGCCTAAGTCGTACACGGCGATTTTCTGACCTTGTTTTTTTTCAAAACCGTAAGCTAAGGCCGCGGCCGTTGGTTCGTTAATAATTTGTTTAACGTCTAAACCGGCAATGGCGCCGGCGTCTTTAGTAGCGCGACGCTGCGCATCGTCAAAATAAGCCGGCACGGTAATCACCGCTTCGGTTATCGTTTCACCGGTGCGCGCTTCCGCGTCCGCTTTTAATTTTTGCAAAATCATTGCCGAAATTTCCTGCGGCGAAAATTCCTTGCCGTTCATCAGCACTTTCACGCCGCCGTCAGCTTTGACAATTTTATACGGCATTAATTTCAAATCACGTTGAACCTCATTATCTTCCCAGCGCCGGCCGATTAATCGCTTGATTGAATACAAAGTGTTTTCCGGGTTCGTTACCGCCTGTCGTTTGGCCAATTGACCAACTAAACGCTCGCCGGTTTTATTAATGGCCACAATTGATGGCGTGGTTCGCGCCCCTTCGCTGTTTTCCAAAATTTTCGGTTCACCACCTTCGACAATCGCCATCGCCGAATTAGTTGTTCCCAAATCGATTCCTAAAATTTTTCCCATATTGTTTCTACTTGATTAATTATTTATTTTAAGTTAAATTAATAACCAGCTATGAAGTTTGGCTCTCCCGATCCTTAACCTTTTGGAGGGTTCACCAATGTCTGAGACAGCACCAGCTGCCGTACCCGAGCCGACCTTATCGGTGGCCGAGCGCGTAGTCGCAATCGTCTCGGAAACACTTCATTTGGATCTGCCGCTTCCTGACTTACAGGATCGAATCGGCCGCGATCTCCGCGCCGACAGTCTTGACCAGTCGGAGATTGCTATGACGATCGACGATGAGTTCGACCTCAGATTAAGCAATGATATGGATGGCAATGGTTTGTATGACCCGGATTTGACCGTTGCCCGTCTAATCGAGATCGTCGAACAGGCATTGCAATCGCGTTAGCGCCTTCTGCCCCTTGCTTAGCACAGAGCCATAATGGCTCTTTTTTTTAGATAACACTTTTAATTTACCGCCGAAATGACAGAATTAAAGTTTTTAATTCGGTCGTCTCGACGCCCCGCGCGGACGCGGGGCTGGTCGTTATTTCGTGACACTGATTTTGATTGAAGTCGGTTTTGATTCCGGTGCTTTCGGGATAGTAATCTTCAATAATCCATCTTTCGATTCGGCCACCGCCTTGTCTTTTTCAACTTTTGACGGCAGCGCGACGGAACGATAGAAACTGCCCGAGCTAATTTCTTTACGGTAATAATTTTTATCATCAACTTCCGACTCCTTCTTAAACTGCCCCTTAATCGACAAGGTGTCATTTTCAATTGAAACTTCAACATTATTCGGATCAACACCGGCTAACGGTGACTCAATAATAACGCTGTCGGCGGTTTCGTAAACGTCGACGGCCGGAGCATAATTGCGACTCGACGCGTCGGACATAAATTTTTCCATTTCTTCAAACGGTTCAAGAAATGGCGCCCATTTAATAATTGACATATGTTTTCTCCGCCAGCCTGAATTTATTTCAGAATCTCTTAGCTATCATCGAGATACTAAATCAAATTCAGGATGACCTAATTATGATTAATATTTATTTGGCGACTTTTACTTTCGCCGGCACGACCACCTTGCCGTGCAAAGTGTAGCCGCTTTTAACTTCTTCATAGATGACACCGGATTCAACGTCAGCTTGACTTTCGGTCGCAACGGCTTCGTGAAACTCGGGATTAAATTTATCACCGTCTGTTTTGATTTCTTCAATACCTAGCTGTTTCAAAAAATCATCAAACTGTTTTTTAATATGAATAAACCCAGTCACCCATTCAGCTGACTTGGCTGGTTCGGGAATATGCTTAAGCGCCAATTTAAAATTATCGAATATCGGTAGTAACTCAGCTATTAAAGCAGCGTTGGCATACTGAATAATTTCAGCCGTGCGTTTCTCGGTATCTTTTTTTAAATTAATATAGTCAGCTTTCGCGCGCTTCCAACCGTTTAAATATTCCTCCGCCTTGATTTTTACCGTTGCTAACTCACTATTATTTTCACCGAGATTTGGCTCCTCATTATTATCAGCGATATTATTTTGCTCCAAATTTTCGTCAGTCATTTATTTCAAATTATTAATTAACTGCTGGCTATATTTGATTAAACTAAAATTAGTCTGATAGTCCATTCGCAACGGCCCCAAAACGCCGATGATACCCGTACGATCTTTGGCCGAATATTTGGCGATGACCGAACTGCAATCGCGACTGAAAGGATTTTTCGAACCGATGGAAATTTCGACCGTGTCAACAAGCTGATCAAAAATTTTATTAATGGTTAGGTCTAAGTGATCAATAACATCGCCCAAATGTCTCACCAACTGCTGTTCGGCAAATTCCGGTTGTTCAAATAAATTGGAAATGCCGGTGTAATAAAAATCATTTTCCGAAAAAGCGACGAAAACCGCGGCGGCAGTGAAACTGGAGATATGCTTGGCTAGATTTTTAATCAACAAATTGTCGAAAATATTTTCCACGGATACCGCGCTATCAAGTGTCTCTTTTTGCCTTTTTGATAAAGTAGCATCGTTTAAAAAATTTTGGACGTAAAAGAGATAACCCTTTTCCGACGGCACGCGACCGGCTGAGGTGTGAGGCTGGAAAATATAGCCTTCATTCTCAAGTTCGGCCATTTCGTTTCGAATGGTGGCCGACGACAAATCAAAATTACCGACTTCGGCAATTAATTTAGAGCCGACCGGCACCGCAGTCTTGATGTACTCGGAAGTAATGAATTTTAAGAGGGTCTCCTGACGACTATTCATAAGCTGACCTATTAGCACTCTTTATAGTCGAGTGCTAATTCCATTCTAAACATTTGCTAAAAACTTGTCAAGACTGCTTGGCCGTAAGCTCAATAAATAAGTATGTCATCGCAAGCGAACGAAGTGAGTGAAGCAATCTCGCACCCTGACCAATGAAAAAACACCCAGATTGCCGCGTCTCCGCCAGTAGGCGGATCCTCACAATGACAAAACACCGCGAGGATAAAAAAACACTCCCATCCGCAACCGAACCCGGTTGACTGGGAGTGCTATAAACGCACTGCAAATAGCAAGTAAACGCTAAACCGCCTCCTAGCTAAGAAACAGATACCGCTTCGGCTCACCACTTGAGCCCTCGTGCCACACGGTATCGCCGGCACCGATAATCACGGTTAAGGCGCCAACATGGGGAAAATTCAGGTCGTCGCAGGTCAGCGTTTCCTGGTTACCACGCTTTCCCGGCGTAGCCCTTTCAACCTCTTCCGCGGTCACGATCCGATTAAGCACCAACAGTCTGAATGTTGATGAATCAACGGCAACCAACAAAGTTGTTTTACCGGCAGCGATGGCTTCCCTTAGGCTTCTGGCAATTTGTTCCAAATCGTTATTAACGTCCACTAGGGACGCATGTGTTGTGCCTGAAGCTGCTACATCGAAAAGCGTGTGGTCTAATAGATAGACCCGGTGGTCGAATACCATAAACTCAATATACTCGCCCCTTATCATCTTCCATTCCTTTCCGCATTTGCTTTTAGCCAAAACTAATTGTCAAAACGAACAGTTCCCCTCTCGTTGCTTATCCTAAGAGTTAATTATCCCACTGTCAATGTCCCCTTCGCTGGAAAAATATGCTATAATTTAATTAATGCCACCAAAGAAAAATCATCAAGACAATAATTTTAGTCGGCTAGTTTTGAAGGCCATTGTCGACATTTGGGGAATATTAACAATAATCCTCTTTTTTGTTGATTTTTTATCCAATAATAGATTCGACAGCTCAGCCAGCGTTATTGGGATAATTTACTTAGCCATTTTAGGCATTTATGCCAGTGACAAAGAATTCAGTCGCTGGAAAAATAGCTTTATTTCCAGATTTTTAGGTGAAATCTTTGTAATTGCCTGGACGGCAATAATGATTATTTTTGTTGTTACCGCCACCATATCCCATGGCCAATATAAGGTGCCAGCCGATTTTGCCGTCGTTTATACCAGCGTTTTAGGGGTTTTTGCCATCACCCAACGGTCAAAGGAATTACACGAGCATAAGCCAAAAACTCTTGCCAAAAAATAAATGTTGTGTTAGTATACGTAGGTATTTAAACCTATGAAAGATAAAATTCATCCAAAATATTATCCAAATGCCAAAGTTACCTGCGCTTGCGGTAACAACTTTACGGTTGGCTCAACCATTGAAGAACTACAGGTTGAAATCTGCTCCATGTGTCATCCTTTCTATACCGGCAAACAAAACCTCGTCGACACTTCCGGCCGAGTTGAAAAATTCAAAGAACGAGCCGCCAAGCAAGTGGCTGTCGCTGCTGTTCGCAAGGGCAAAAAAGCCAAGCGCGTGGCCACGGCTTCAAAAAAGAAAGCTGCTAAAAAAGAAAAATAACTACCTCGTCGAAAGCTCCTTGCAACCCAGGGAGTTTTTGTTATAGTAAAAATATGGATAAAAAACTCGGAGACGTCTTAAATCGATACGACCAAATAAACAACGAGCTGAGCTCGCCTGATGTTGCGACTATCCCTGATAAGCTAAAAAAACTTTCACAGGAGTTTAATCAGCTTGAAGGCGTGGTTAAACTGATTAAGGATTTAGAGCGGGTCGAAAGGCAACTATCAGAAGCTAAAGAAACTTTTGCGGCCGATTCCGACAATGAGTTGGTTTTAATTGCCGAAGAAGAAATTGCCATTTTATCGACCCAGCGGGAAAATCTGGAAGCTGAAATTGAACTGGCGCTAAAGCCCAAGGATCCTTTGGACGACAAAAACATTATTATTGAAATTAGAGCCGGCACCGGCGGCGACGAAGCAGCCTTATTTGCCGCTAATTTATTTCGGATGTATTCGCACTATGCGGAAAAAAGGGGTTGGAAGTCAAAAATTTTAGATTCCAACCGCATTGGCATTGGTGGGTTCAAAGAAATTATTTTTGAGATAAGCGGCTCGGAAGTCTATTCAAATTTAAAATATGAAAGCGGCGTTCATCGCGTTCAACGCGTTCCCGAAACGGAAAAAAGCGGCCGCGTTCACACCTCAGCGGCGACCGTGGCGGTGCTGCCGGAAGCCGAGGAAGTTGATATTCAGATCAAGGCTGGAGACTTAAAAATTGATGTCTACCGCTCCGGGGGTCACGGCGGTCAAAGCGTTAACACGACCGACTCGGCTGTCCGCATTACCCACTTACCGACTAACACCGTTGTTACCTGTCAAGACGAAAAATCACAATTGAAAAATAAAGATAAGGCGATGCAAATTCTACGCTCGCGATTACTGGCCGCGGAAGAAGAGCGGAAGGCCAAGGAACGAGGCGACGCCAGAAATTCGCAAATCGGTTCGGGTGATCGTTCGGAAAAAATTAGGACCTATAACTTTCCGCAAGATCGGATCACTGATCACCGCATTAAAATGAGCTGGCACAACCTAATCACCATAATGGACGGCGATATTCAGCCAGTCATTGATGCCCTAAAAAAAGCGGCTAAATAAAAAAAAGAGAGACAAACGTCCCTCAGGGTCAAGGTTCAACGTGGGATAGCATGTGCGCGTCTCTAATTGCGGCCAATTGCCGCAAAAGTTCGCTCATATCGAGCTCATGCCACAATGTCTGATGTGATTTGACATACAGGTCAAAACAATTTTCGTCATGAACATGGGCCGGCTGACAAGCCTGATTATACCCGCTAACTAGCGAGATATCTCCCAAGCGGCGGCGGCCAAAAAACCCCGCGCCAGTGCCACAAACGCAACAGAGCCGACGTTCATACAGCACCGCCATTGTTCCCAACAAGCCACTATGGCTTATCGTCGCTTCATCGTTACAGACGGCGCACTCCCCGCGATGGACCCAAACTGGCAGGCCTTCGGGGTTAAACTTGTTGACAAGGCGGGTGCGCCGAAGTGTCAACAACCCAGACTGACCGCAAACAATACACCGACAACGTAAAGGATACATGGCCACCTCCTTGCATATTTCCCGCTTAATCTAAGCATATATTTATCAAAAAGTCAAAAACCATTGCCAATTTACTAACGGAAACTGGCAAATCCTTAAGTCAAGCCAACATTACCACGCCGGAGCTTGATGCTGAGGTTTTGCTATCGTTGGTATTGAAAAAACCAAAAGAATTCCTTTTTACTTATCCGGAAAAAATTGTTCCCCAGGCGCTAATTAAAAAATTATCAAGACTGATCAAACAAAGGTTGGCAGGCGTACCGGTTGCTTATTTGACCGGGCATAAAGAATTTTTTGAGCTTGGTTTTTATGTTGA
This sequence comes from Patescibacteria group bacterium, assembly GCA_028688055.1. Taxonomy (GTDB): domain Bacteria; phylum Patescibacteriota; class Patescibacteriia; order Buchananbacterales; family UBA6539; genus JAQTYZ01. The sequence goes on along the minus strand of JAQTYZ010000001.1, from coordinate 209,041 downwards.
TAAAAACGTCTTAATCCCCCGCCCCGAAACGGAAATATTGGTTGAAGCAGTTTTAGAACTAGCCAAACCAAGAATGACAATTGCCGACATCGGCACCGGGAGCGGTTGTGTGGCGATTGCTCTCTCCAAACGCTTACCAAAATGTGATATTTCGGCAACCGACATTTCAGCCAAAGCAATTGAAATTGCCAAAAAAAATAACCGCTTGAATAAAACCAAAGTTAAATTCTATGTCGGCAACCTACTAACACCAATTAAAAATAAGCAGTTTGACATCATTGCCGCCAATCTGCCCTACGGCTGGAAACAATGGCAAAATAATTCATCGGCCGCAAGCCGTGGGCTGAAATTTGAACCACAAATTGCCTTGTTTACCAAACAAAACGGATTATATCACTACCGCAAGTTGTTTAAACAAATTGTTGACTTAAAAATCATCCCCCTGGCTATTCTTTGCGAGTTTGATCCCCGACAAACCAACGACTTTAAAAAACTGGCGCAGGATTATTTCCCGGCCGCCACGCTCATAATAAAAAAAGACTTAGCCAAGCTAAATCGAATTTTGGAAATTAAATTATGACCGGCTGCCGGTTTTGATAATATTTTCAACTGCCGCCCACTTGGTGCTGCCATCATTGGGAACTAAAATTACCACTTCGTCGCCATGACCGCCATGAAAATAAGTTACTGAAGCGGTTAATAATTTCCAGCGCTGAGTCCCCATCACCGCAAACCAGTCACGGGTCGTTTCATCTTGTACCAGCAGCGCAATGCGCTGCTGACGTTCCACCGGACCAATTTGCTTATAGATAAATGAACCGGTTCCGGTAATGGTTAGTTTTAAAATATCACCTTCAACCAACTTAGATTTCGAGGCATAATTAGCGGGAATATTGTATTCAACGCCATCGCCGCCCACCATTCTTTCACCGTTAAAAACTCCTTCGATGATTCTTTCATTACCTTTTTCATCTGTTAAAAATCCCTCGCTAGCCGCCTTGGTTTCTTTTAGGCTGGTCAGGAGGGTTTGGGTATCGATATTTTTTTCCCGAAGTAAGCTCAGTGCCTTTTTAATATTGGATTGGGTATTTTCCAAAACATCTTTGACTAATTCTAAATAGCGCTCCGCGTCGACAGCGCTGACTTCGTCATTTTGTAAATCTTCGGTTTCGGTGTTTTTTTTAATTTTTCGAATCATTTTTATTTTTACGCTGAATTCTGTTTAGCGCTGATAGAGATAAACCGCGGTCGTTTTTTGGTTTGGCTTCTCAACTTTAGTCGGCTCCCAACCAGGGATATGAAAGGCAAATGAAACCACTCGCCCACCAGGTTTTATTTCGGCTTCGAATTTTGGTCTTAATTTTGCCATGGCCGCCGGACTCAGAAAAGTACAGACAACATCGGCGTCGCCGAGGTCTTCGGCAAAAAAATTAGCATACTTGAGACTTACTTTTGGCTTAAGTCGCTTTAACATTATTTTAATATAAGCCAAGCAATATGGCAAGACAGCCATTTCATAGCCAACAGCTACGGCGCCAAATTCTTCCGCGGCAATAATAATTATCCGGCCGTCGCCAGCGCCGAGATCATAGACTTTTTCACCTGGCTTAACCCCAGCTAGCTTTAACATCCGCCTAATATCTTTTTTCCAGAGCGGGACCCACGGGGCCGCGGACAAGCCGGCAATTGCCATGGTACCCAAAATAATTATGACTAGTGCCATAAAAACCACCCACAGCGCTGAAGCAATAAAAGTTGAAATCATAATTTATAAAGTTCTTTCAATTGGCGGCGTTAAATTTTGAATCGGCTTGGCCCCTAGTTGGCTTCGTTCAATAACATCCGCCTCGACTTTTCGACGGTCGACGCCATAGCGCCAACGAGAAAAATCGGTAATTTCATTAATAATTTTCAAATCGCCCTCAATCGGCGGAAAAGTGTGAATATTAAATGGCCGCATCGGCTGATTATCAACCAAAAGTCTAAGGTAGGCGTTATATTTTTCAATATTCATCAAATCATATTCATCAACGGTCGGGCTCATCTGCTTCGCGATGACTTCCGCGTCTTCAACGCCGATCCGAAATGAAATCAAGGTGCCAACGTTGCCAAATATTGCATCCCTAATTTTGCTACCGTAATTTTTACTATCGGGCCCGGTAGCGGCGCTTAATTGACCTAAATATTGGTGGGCTAAAATTAAGTTTAACTTATACTTTCGGGCTTCGGCTAAAATGGTGGCAACGCTATCGGTAATAAAATTCTGAAACTCATCGATATATAAATAAAAATCCTTTCGTTCAGCTTCCGGTAAATCAGTTCTTGATAAGGCGGCCATCTGTAACTTAGCGACGATAATTAAGCCCAATAAATTGCTATTAACTTCGCCGGTTTTGCCTTTTGATAGATTCACCAATAAAATCTTTTGGTTATCCATAACCTCGCGAAAATTAAAACCTGATTTAGGCTGGCCAATAATGTTTCGCACCATGGCATTTTCGATAAACCGGCCAACTTTCGAAATTAAATAGCCCAGCATTTCGGACTTATGAAAATCGGACGTTTTTGCCATTTCCTGCTCCCAAAAAGATCTAACCATCGGATCAGTTACTTTGCCAACCTTATATTTTTGAAAATCTTTGTCGGTAAAAATTCTGGGAATTTCTGCAATGGTTCCGGGGTTTTCTTTATCCGCCATCAACGTCAGCATGGCATTTCGCATATTATGTTCAAACATCGGACCGACCATTGATGGGTCAGTAACTAACTTATAGAAAATCGAAATCATTTCCTGAACGGCGAAATCTTGTTGTTCAGGATTTTCCGCCTCTAGCATATTTAAGCCAATCGGCCGCTCGACGTCCGAAGGATTAAAATAGATCACATCGTTGATCCGTTCTTTCGGAATCGATGGTAAAATATCTTCAACCAAACTGCCGTGCGGATCAATCACACAAACCCCGCGGCCATTGCGAATGTCCTGAATGGCCATATTAGCCATTAGCACCGATTTACCGGTGCCAGTCATTCCGATTACATATGTATGCCGTCGTCGATCGTCGGTTTTGATATAAACATTAGCTTGGCGGCTACGAAAAATATTTTCACCAATCAATAAGCCCTCCGTTGGCATATTATTTGGTGGCGCAATTTTTTTGGCCAACAGCCAACGGATATTAGGCGTGTCTAAAAACGGCGTCGGGAAATGATAAATACTAGCCAGCTCTTCAGTATTTAATAACATTCTTTGATCTTCACGAAACGCCCGATAAATAAAATCATTAACCATCCGATTAGGAGACTCTTTAATCAACTTCAGGCTGTTGCCATATTGGTAATAATTATATTGGGTAAAAGAATCAACGACGCGAGTTAGATACGCCTGCGCTGCCATTTTATTCTTTGCCGAGACAATAATTCTAATGTTACAATCCAAGCCAGCCTTTGATGTTTTTTCCTCCAGCCCCTTCACTAATTCCTGTTCCATCGGCGTCAAAGTTTTAGGATTGGTTTTTTCCTGTAAAATTTCTTCCTTTGATTTTGATCTAAAAATATTGACCAGCGAAAAAAAACTGAACCAGCGGTCGGCCGCCAACGCCTCAGACAAGGTTTTCCCTTTTTGCAGCTGTGAGGCCACTTTCATCCCCTTGCGATGCCACTTTTTTTTCGCCGAACGAGCCACAATTTGAATCGCAATGCCTTCGTCTGGTCCAACACTGCTCAGCGACGTCGTCAGTGCGTTAAGCGGATCACTATTCATAGTACGATAAGTTTTGAGAGGAAAAATGTATGTTCTGGCAAATTTAAGATAACCATTTAAAACAACGCCTTGAGGCGAAAAAATATTATAATCACCAACTTCCGTCAAGTTAGCTTCGGGATACTGAGCGAGCAGCTGCTGTTCAAGATAATCGCGCAGGTGCTGTGGAACGGCGACATAAAATGAAATAACGCCCTGCCACAAGACTAATTCAAAGGAAACGACATCAGTTCGTCCCCACAGCCAAGCCCGCAAACCGCGCTGGGCCTTTAAACCGCCGAGGGTCGACAGCCAGCTATCGGCCAACGAAATTTGCGCTCTGATTTGTTCAATATTTTCCTGCTGATCAGCGGCATCCGAAGATTCTTTAGGTACGGTGACTAATAGCACAACTTTGTGAAATGAGGCCGGCACATAATTGATGGCTCTGATTAAATACCTAACCAACAGCACTAAAACCACCACCAAAACGATAATGACGGCAATATCAAAACCAATAAACAAAGACGGCTGACTAATTTTAAAACTGTAACCGACAGTTGGATAGTTTGGCTGGGGAACGCTAATTTGAAACAGCGGCAGCATCACTTGTTGAGATTAATAATCTTACTGGTCTTAATCTTGGCTTCCTGCTTGATAAAGAACTTGTTAACGCCGGGAATAATCTTTAACCACTTGATAATTAAATTAAAAATAGCGCCGGCTTTGCCTTTACCGGCCTTAATCAAGGCCTCAATCTTAGCCGCAGTTTTTTCGCCTTCACTTTTAAACCGCTGTTTTAAATCAGGATCCATCTGATAAAAAGTGCCCTCCAAATCTTGCGCTAAAATATTTTCAACCTGCACCAACGTCTGACTTTTATCCGGCGGCGGCGCCGGGACAGATTTATTAGCTAAATCGTTGACATTGGCCACCGGTTGACGACTAGCGGCCTCAATTTCGTCCAAAACTTCGGTTCTAAATTTATCTTTTTGTTCCTGAGAAATTTCAGTGGTATCCTCAATTTCCGCCCTTGATTTAGCCATTTCGCCCTCAGGGGATTCTTCAGGCGACGTTTTCATTAACTCGCGAAAATTTTTGTTATTTTGATCGCTCATACGCTTATAATTATAGTATAAACCGCCTCAATAGACAATTCTTTTAGCAATTTGTCAAAGATGCTATAATTAAATCAAATTAATAATGATAAGCTATGGGACAAATTCAAAAAGTAGACTTTTCATCTTTTAGCTGGATTAATTTAACTGATCCCAGCGAACAAGAAATTACTAACTTGGGTGAAAAATACAAATTTCATCCACTAGACATCACCGATTGTTTGTCACCGAGCTACCGCAGCAAGCTTGATGCTTATCCAAAATATATTTTTTGGGTGATGTTACTACCTTATTATGACGACCAAACCAGGGAAATTTTATCGACCGAGCTTGATATTTTTATCAGTAAGGAATATTTAATAACCATTAACCATAATCATTTAGGAATTTTTAACGATTTTTTTCATCTTTTTCAAATTAGCCCAGACCTGCGCGAGCGCTATCCTGATAAATCGCCGGAAAAATTGCTTTATGAAATTATGCACAAATTAATTGTCAGTTCATTTCCGATGATTGACCATCTTAATGAAGATTGCGACAAAATTGAAAAAGCAATTTTCTCCGGTAAGGAAAAAGGGATGGTGTCGGAAATTCTGATTATTAGGCGAAATATCACCGACTTCCGAAAAATTATGCAGGTTCATAAAAATGTCCTAAAAAAAGCCATCCATAATTTTAAAGCTAGTCCATTATTTGTGATGAAAAAAGCTGACATCTATTTTGAAAGTCTTATTGATACGGCCAAAGAAATTTGGGACAATTTAGAAAATTTAAAGGAAAGAATTGAAGCCTTGCAACAAACTAACGAATCGCAAATATCTTTTCGGCTCTCAGACATTATGCGGACCCTGACCATTATTTCCGTCATTACCTTTCCAGCCACACTACTAGCGGCAATATTTGGGATGAATACAATTCACGCCATGCCATTCATTGATAACCATTTTGGTTTTTGGTATGTCATCGGCATCATGGCCATCATGATTACCACTATGTTAACGATTTTCAAGCGTAAAGGTTGGATGTAACTATCATTTAATTTAGCTAAGCTCACCTAAATACCTCGGCTGTAGCCGAGGTATTATTGACATTTGAACAATTTTATGGTATTTTCTAAAGTACTCTTTTTTGTGTCTACTACTGCTCTTTTGGGCAATGGAGGGTTTTTTCAATGATCACTCAGTGTCCGGTTTGTTATAGAATGCTCGGCAAAGGCGGGGTATCATGGTTTGAGGCCGAAGGTTGTAATGCCTTGCTACCAGGGGTAAATAAGGCACACTGCAACCTGCACTCCAATGTGCCGCCGATTGAAGGCCAGCCCGTGCAATGTTGCGTTTGCCACAAAATTCGCGTGGAGGGCCAGTGGTACGGCCCCGTACCTCGTCGCGAAGCGTCACACGGATACTGTCCGGTCTGCTTCGAAGAGGCGAAGCAGCCACGTGTCTAAACTCGTTGCAACAGGCCCGCGATGGATACAAAATTCATCGCGGGCCTGAATTTTTTTAGTAAAAAACTATTTTATCTTATTCATTACAAAATCGGCTAATTCGGTGGCCGAATTAGGCTTGCCAATTTTGCCAGCTGCCTCTTTCATCTTCTTAATTTTTTCCGGATTATCTAACAAATCATTAACCGCCTCAACAATACCAGCAAAATTATCAACTTTAATCGCCGCTCCTTTGCTAACCAGATAATTAACGTTATCTTCTTCCTGACCAGGAATAACTTTATTAATAACCATTGGTAAACTTTTAGCCATACATTCCGAAACCGTCAAGCCGCCGGCTTTAGAAAAAATCAAATCTGACGCCGTCATTAATTCCTGCATATTACTGACAAAACCAAAGGTCTTAACGTTACCGCTTTTCTGAATATTTAAGTTTTCCAACGCCAACTTAAGCGCTTTATCCCGACCGGCAACGACAATAAACTGAACGGCCTTAGCGTGTTCTTTCTGAATCCCGTGATATATTTTTTGCAAGGCCGCAAAGCTAAACTGACCACCAACAATCAAAACGGTTGGCAATTCCGGTACTAAGCCGAGCTTTTTGTCGATCGCTTGCCGATCAAGGTCTTGTGAAAACTTAAGCTCAATGGGGATGCCAGTTACGACAAATTGCTCGGACTTAGCACCATAATTGGCTAAGCACTTACTGACACTATCAGTTGCCACAAAATAATAATTAACTTCCGGGTCAACCCAAAAGCTATGGCAACCAAAATCAGTTACCACCAATGACGACGCAATGTCAATCACATTTTTTTCTTTTGAATGGGAGATTAGTACCATCGGTAGCGGATGGGTGGCAACGATAAAATCAGGTTTAAAATCCTTAATCAGCGGAATAAACTTGCCCTCGATTGCTAAACGCGAAAGTAAACTTGGCAATTTTTGGACCGACGGATCATTGAACTTATGATACAACCAACCCCACAATTCCGGCTTTTTAGCGCTAACAAAATTATAGCCATCAACAAAAATTTTTTTATAGAGGCTATTGGCGTAATCAATGACGTCAACATTTTTTGTCTCCACCGCCGGATACTTATTTTTAAATGCTTCTTCGACCGCTTTAGCCGCGGTCACGTGCCCCATTCCCCCACTCGCGTACACAATTAAAACTTTTTTTGTCATGCTATTTTTTCTTAATTATCGGACCATTGGGTGTATTTTCAATAATGTAGCCTTTTGCTGCTGACAAAGCTCTGAGCTCATCGGATTTTTGAAAATTCTTTTCCTGCCGAGCCGCCTCCTGGTCTTTAGCAATTTTATTAATTTCTTCGGGAATTATTTCCGGTTTTAAATCATTTAAACCAAGACCTAAAACCTGATCAAATTTAATTAAAGTTTGTTTTTTACCGGCGACTGGCATTTTGGAATCGGCAACTAATTTCCAAACGATTGCTAAAGCTTTCGGCATGTTTAAATCGTCATTAATAGCCGCTAGAAAATCTGCTTCATACCCCACACAACCAATACTTTGACCAGCAAAACCAGCAACGGCGGTTTGTAATTTAACCAAGGCGTTCTGCGCCGCGCTTACTGACTCCCAAGAAAAATTAAGCTTTTGTCGATAATGTGTTTGCAGACACAAATAACGGTAAGCCAACGGATCAAAGCCTTGATCAATGAGCGTCTGCAGCGTAATAAAATTACCTTCCGACTTACCCATTCGTCCTTGATCAATAATCAAAAATTCGCCATGCACCCAATACTTGACGGTTTCCTTCCCAGTTAAGCCCCAATTCTGAGCGCGCTCATTAGTGTGATGAATGGGGATATGATCAATGCCGCCGCAATGAAGATCAAACTCTTGGCCAAGTTTAGCAATACTCATGGCGGAACACTCCAAATGCCAGCCCGGAAAACCCTTACCCCACGGACTAGCCCATTCCATTTGACGCTGCGAATCTTTAGGACTGAATTTCCAGAGCGCAAAGTCGGTGGCATTGCGCTTGGCGTCATTTTGTTCAACGCGCGCACCGGCTTTTTGGCCCGACAAATTTAATTTGCCCAAGCGCGCGTAATCGGGATATTGCGCCGTATCAAAATAAACGCCATCACTGGTATTATAGGTTAAGCCTTTTTGTTCCAATTTTTTTATAAAGTCAATTTGCTCAGCAATATAATCAGTCGCCTTGCACCAAACCGTCGGCGATTTAATGTTTAAGTCGGCGATATTTTTCTTGAATTCATCAGTATAAAATTGCGCAATTTCCCAAACCGTTTTGCCCTCGCGTTGAGATCCCTTTTCCAATTTATCTTCACCGCTATCGGCGTCGGAAGTGAGATGACCAACATCAGTAATATTCATCACCTGTTTAACCCGATAACCGTCAAATTCTAAAACGCGTCGCAAGATATCTTCAAAAAGATAGGTCCGCAAGTTGCCGATATGGGCATAATCATAAACTGTTGGTCCGCAAGTATAGAGACCAACAGTTTTATCATTGAGCGGCTTAAATTCCTGTTTTGACCGCGTTAAAGTATTATATAAAGTCAGCTTAGCCATTACTAAATTGTAACGATTTATAACCGTTTAGGCAAATAAAAAAAGGGGGCTCAGATTAACTCTTTGCCCGCCGCGGCCACCGCTTGAGCCGACGTTTTTTGCCGTCGACGAATTTGCTTAGCCGGATTTGGCCACTGCCTTCCTGAACGTAAATCTGGAAACAAATGTGCAAAGTTGTTTGGCTCTGCTTTACATAGCGGATAACTTCTCGGTCGACCAGGTAAAGATGCTTAGAGCCTTCAGTTGTGCTGTATTCACCAATCTCTTCGGCAATACCGACGTTTCTCGCCAACACCTCATTGGTGTGAGCGTCAAGCGGCTCAAGATACCAACGATATTCGCGTTCCTTTGTCATCACAAATCCTCCAGCGGTCAAAACAAAAAGAACCAACCTATAAATTACTCTGCGTCAGTTCTTTTGTCAATTTGTTATTTTAACCAACTAGCGTCTTGCCTAACTAATAACTCAGCGGCCTTGTCCGGTTCCGCCATTAATTCTTTGACAATTTTTTCCATTCGCATCCCCTGCGAGCCCTTGACTAAGATTAAATCCCCTGCTTTGATCCGCTGCTGAGCGAATTTTCCAGCCTCAACACTGTCTGGAAAATTAAAACAATGATCTTCGGGCATTCCTTTAGCCACCGCCCCACGGACAATGTCGCGCGATTTTTCACCCACCGTAATTAAATAATCAATGTCATAATCAACAACGGCTTCGCCGATTTCCTGATGAGCCTGTTCGGTGATACTGCCTAACTCCAGCATATCACCTAAAATAGCGTACTTGTGATGATAATTATTCAAATTAATTTGTCCAAGCTGATAAAGCGCCTTGCGCGTTGCTAGCGGTGAAGCGTTATAGGTGTCGTCAATGATTAAGGTTCCCTTAATGCCGTTAATTAAATGCATGCGACCCTTGGGCGGTTCGAAGGTTTTTAGCGCTTCAGTAATCGTGTGTAGATTTATATCATAAACCAAGCCAACAGCCACCGCCGCCAAGGCGGCAGATACTAAATGTTCACCGAGAACTTGAGGCAATAAAACCGGCACCGTACTGCCATTGTATTTTAGTTTAAAGCTGACGCCCTGAATGGTTGAAACATCCTGATAGTTGGCATCATGACTAACGGCAATTTCGCCAGCAGTAATATCGGCGCCAGGGGCAAACCCATAACTAATAACCTTGGCCGCTGTTTTCTCCGCTAACGCTTTAACTCGTCGATCGTCGAAATTTAAAACCGCAAAACCATCTTTCGGCAGTGATCGTATTAACACCCCTTTTTCTTTAGCAATGTTATCAAGATTGTCAAAAAATTCCAAATGAACTTCAGCCACCGCTGTCACCACGCCGACTTTGACTGGCACTAATTTGGATAAATATTTAATATCACCAGGATGGTCAGCCCCCATTTCTAAAACCAACATTTTGGGATAATTATTATTTTTAAAAACAAGCAAGCCCACAGCCTTAAAAAAAACTTTAAGCCAGCCAACCAGTGAATGCCCGCCTGATTCAGAGCCGATGATCGTTAGCGGTATGCCAATTTCGTTGTTGTAATTTTTGTAATTAGTTCTGGTCTGATACACCGAGCTCAGAACTTTAAAAATTGCCTCGCGGGTTGTCGTCTTACCAACACTGCCGGTGATCGCAACAACTTGTGGCTGATATTTATCCAAAATCTTTTTAGCAAAAATGCCTAATATTTTTTCGAGTAGTTTTTTTAACATATTGATAATTTAATAGTCGGGCGGAATCTGATAATAATTTAGCAGATATTGAGCTAATTGACTAAAAAGTGGGGTGACACTATCGGCGGCATAACCAATTCCTTTCGGATTTTCCAGCCGGGCAACGATAACAAAGCGCGGATTAGCTATCGGGCCAAAGCCGGCAATAGTATGATTGGTTTTCGAACTATACCCGCCGTTTGATCCCGGAATCTGCGCCGTTCCGGTTTTACCGGCTAAATAATAGCCCTTGACGCTGGCTTTCTTATCATAACTAGTTTGGACCACTGAAGCTAACATACCGCTTAGGGTCGATGCTGTTCTCGGCGAAATAACTTGACGCACTGGTGTTGGTTTTGTTTCAATCTTATCACCATTTAATTGGATAACTTCTGATACAATATAAGGCTTCGTTAAAACCCCCTTATTGGCAACCGCCGCGTAAGCCGACGCCAGCTGTAGTGGCGTCACGCTGACACCTTGACCAAACGAGGCGGTCATTCCATAAATATCGCCGGCTTTGTCCAACGAAGACACATTACCTGAGACTTCATTAGCTAAGGTAATGCCGGTTTTTTGCCCAAAACCAAAATTCTTAACGTAAGTTCTGAAATTTTCCAAACCGAGCTTTTGCTCAATAAAAATCATTCCAGTGTTTAACGATTCATCAAGCGCTTGAATCATGGTCTGCTCGCCTCTGGCTTTTTTATCAAAATTTCTAATCGTATAGCCAGCGACTTTAACTTCGCCCGTATCAATATAAGTTGTGTTAGGAGTAATGACAGCGGTATCTAAACCAGCTGCCATCGTAATCATTTTAAAAACCGAACCGGGTTCGTAAGTCGCCGAAATAGCCGGATTATTAAAATAACTTATATCTTGAACTTCGCGATAATTTTCCGGATCGAAATCGGGGAAATTACACATGGCTAAAATGGCACCGGTTGGTTCCATGACAATAATTGACGCACTGTCGGCTTTAAACCGGTCGTAATATTTTTTTAAATCCTTGCAGGCATTAAATTGAATGGTGCGGTCAATGGTCAAAACCAAGTTTGAACCATTTTGGGCTGGCTGAATTGACCGAGACCCGACTGTTATCAAAGAGCCTAAAGCATCTTTAAATGACTTGAGTAATCCCGTTTTACCAGAAAGTTCCGTATTAAAATAACCTTCCAGCCCATATTGACCAACCTTTTTGTCATCATTGGTACTGACAAAACCAAAAATTTGTCCGCCAATTTGTTTTTCCGGATAAAAACGATACGTTTCAGTAGTAAAGCCAATGCCCGCCAAGTTTAAAGCTTCAATTTTTTCTTTATCGGCTTTAGTAATTTTATGCTTGATTGGCTCATAGGGATCATCTTTTTTTGATAAACGAGTAAGCAGCTCTTGCCAGTCAGCTTCGCTTAATTCTAAAATCGGCGCTAAAGCGTCAACAACCTTACCCGGATTGTCAACCGCCGACGGAACCGCGTAAATTAAATAATAATCCCGATTGGTGACTAATGGATATAGTCCACCTTTTTCAGCAGTGTAAATTGAACCGCGATCAGGGAATAAGCTTTTTAAAACCTCTTGCCTTTCCGACGCCATCACTGAATAAAAAGGATGTTCTAAAATTTGTAAAGCAAACAATCGGATCATAACGGCCGCGGCAAACAAAACAATGATTCCAAAAAAAATCAATATTCGCTTATCACTGACAACCGAATTGTTATTAGCCTTTTTTACTGAAATATTTGGCATTATTTTTAATTAAGCCCCGCTAATAGCCATTAGCTGGGGCCAAATAGATATATTCCAACGACTACTACCGAGCTACCGCTACTGGCTTTTCAACCAAATAATCGCTCTTGCCAGCATCGACCATTTTAAGGCTATTAACCTTATCCTGCACCGCGCCCATTGACTGCAGACTCAAAGCCTGAAGCTGCAAATCATCCTGCTGCTGCTTCAGATCGGTAACCTTACCCTGTAACGCTTTAATTTGATAACCTTTGGTCGCCAGACTGTTAACCTGGACCAGATAACCAAAAAACATTACACCAATTATTGTCATCATGACAAAATTAAAAAATTTTGATTTTGATTTAGTTTTTAAAATTTTAGCGTTTCGTCGGATCGGTGTTTTTTGTTTGGCGGCTTGGCCGATGGAGAGAAATTTAGTCATACATTTATATTTATTTTTTGATTTTAAATTTTTTCGGCAACCCTTAGTTTAGCGCTGCGCGCCCTGGGGTTTAGGGCAACTTCAGCGTCATTGGGAACAATTGGTTTTTTAGTAATAATTTTTAAAGTTTTATGGTGCCCACATTGACACAATGGCATTGACGGCGGACAGATGCAATCGCGGCTTTCCGTTCGGAAAAAATCTTTCACCAGCTTGTCTTCCAGCGAATGGTAGCTGATAATGACTAGCCTCGCACCTGGAACGGACAGTTTGACCGCCGCCGGTAAAAACGTTTTTAAATTTTCCAGTTCACCGTTGACTTCAATTCGTAGCGCTTGAAAAACTTTGGTGGCCGGATTCATTTTTGACTGCTGCCTGAAATAACGATGATAAGCGCCAGCGATAATTTCCACTAAATCCTGAGGATTTTTAAAAGGTTTATTTTTCCTGGCGTCAACTATTTTTTTGGCAATCGGAACGGCTAATTTTTCTTCACCATATTCTGAAAAAATTTTGATTAAATGTTTTTGATCGTAAGTGTTCAAAATTTCGGCGGCGGTGATACCATTATTGTCATTAAATCTCATGTCTAGCGACCCAGCGGCCAGAAAGCTGAAACCACGCTCGCTATCTTGAAGCTGACCACTGGATAGGCCAAGGTCAAGTAAGAAACCGTTAATTCGATCCAACTTGTGTTCATCAGCGATTTTTTTTATGTTTTTGAAATTATCTTGAACCAAGATAACGTTTTTTTTATTTTTTATTTTTTCCGTGGCAGCCTTCAGGGCAGCTGAGTCTAAATCAATACCGACAACTTTACCCCCTGGCAAAATTCGACTTAAAATCTCTGACAGATGACCGCCACCACCAAGTGTCCCATCAACCACAACCGCACCTGACTGCAAGCCCAAATAATGGATTACTTCGGCGGTCATCACCGGTTGGTGTGAATATGTCATAAGTTAAAGAATCTAAACACCAATTTCACCTAAGGCTTCAGCAATATCACCACTCTTCTTCTCGGTACCTTTCTTGTATCTATTCCACTTGTCCTCATCCCAAATTTCCAAACGGCTATACAAACCTGTAATAACAACTTTCTTTTTCATCGCCGCATAATTTCTAAGATAATCAGGAATCAGCATACGGCCTTGTTTGTCGATATCAACATCCATCGCTCCGGCCAACATCAAACGAGAAAAAGCTCGAGTATTAGCCTTGGAGATGGGCAACGCGGCCAGTTTTTCAGCTAACTTCTCCCACTCTTCACGCGTATACAAAAAAAGACAATCATCTAACCCTTTGGTGACAACTGCCCCTTTAGCTAATTTCTGACGAAACTTGGCGGGAACCGCTAAGCGTCCTTTTTCGTCGATATTGTGCTGATATTCTCCAATAAACATTTTATTTTTATTTCTGGTTTGTAATTTTTATTATTTCGCTAGTTTATAATGATATCCACAGATTCAAACCATTATCCCCACTTTCATCCACTTTCTACCACTACAATCATATTTTACCCCACCAAACCACCACTGTCAACCACTTTGAAACACTAAAAAATAGCCGTAAATTGGCTATTTTTTCAATATAATTTAGATTTTTTGTCAATTACCTGCTTTGGACTGTGGATAAGCTAGCCTAACTTCAACTTAGTTTTAATTTTTTTTACCAAAACGTTTAAATCAGTCTGAGCCTTGACCAAATATTCATAATCACCGATAGCCGCAGCCTGTTCAAATGAACCCTGATCAGCTAAGTTACTCAAAATAATTACGGGAATCTCACAGGTCGTTGGATTTTTGGCCATTTCATTTAAAATCGTCAAACCATCAATGTCGGGCAACATGATATCTAAAATAGCAAAATCAGGCTTATTAGTTTTTAAATAATCAAGCGCCCCGCCACCGGTTTCAAAAGCCGCTACCTTAAAGCCTTCATCAGTCAACTTTTTATTCATTAAAAAAAGCAAGTCATTGTCATCCTCAACTAACAAGATTGTCTTGGCTTCCATATTATTTCTTTAAAGTAATATTTGGTTCGGCGCCATAAACCGGTTCGATAATCTTTGGCGCCTTCCCTTGTGCCGCCTTAATCTTATTCTCCAATTTAACAATTTTTGATTTTGATTCAAAGTCTGAGACCAAAACTCCCAAAATCGGCAACTTGAGACTCCAAGCCAAAGTGTTGGCCACGACCACCCCGATCCTTAACGAAGTAAATGATCCAGGACCTTTGACAACGGCAATCCCCTTGATGGTTGCAAGTTTAACCTTATTGTTTCGCAAAATTTTATCGATTAGAGCTAACAATTTGTCTGATTGTCGTTGGTGACCGGAAAGGATCAACGAATCAATTAAAATACCATTATTTAATAGGCCAACGAAAACCACGGCCGATTCAGCGGTATTTATTAATAAAATCATAAATATTTTTTAAACCAATCTAAAACGATCGGGTTGACCCGCTGATAGTCGACAGGTTTTTTCCAAGTGTGAGGCGCTCCTTTAATAATGGCTAATTTCTTGGCCGATTTTAACTCCTTGAACACCATCTTTGAATGTTTGACCGGCACACTGATATCATCAGACCCATGGACTACTAAGGTGGGCACTTTTATTTTAGCAACTTGGCTAAGAGTATTACGTTTTAGCAAATCAAGATAAAACCCGATTTTGATTTTGTAGGTTTTGTGCTTGCTTTTGCTCGTTACCATGAAATAACCATTTTTTAAGCCGTTGGGATTTTGGGCTTTAATATTTTTCTCCAATTTGGTCCCGCCGCCGCCGAATAAAACGGGGCCGGCCATATCAACCACAACTTTAACTCGACGGTCTTGCGGGGCATAGTTTAAAACCAGTGTGCCACCTAAACTCTGGCCGCTAATGCCAATGCGATTGACATCGATATTTTTTTGATGGCAGCTATAGTCAATAACGGCCTTAAGATCTGCAAGCTCATTAGTAAAACTGACATTTTCAATCCTACCGTCGCTTTGACCGACTTCATTGGTAAAATCAAATCTCACGGTCATAATGCCGTTTTTTTCTAAAACCTGGGCTAAACTCTTCAAATGCTGCTGCTCCTTGCAGCCTTTAAGGCCATGGCAAATGATAACCACTGGAAACGGTGCTTGACCTTTTTTAGCTGAGCCAATTAAAGCGGCAATTTTAAGGCCACGGTTGTTTTTTAACCAAACTTTCTTGATCATATGACGACATTTAGCTTGTCGACGATGACAATTTTTCGATTTTCCAAAATATCATACAAAAACTTATCGGTGATATCCTGGCGGTATTTAAACTCGGGATAAGTCATCACCGTATAATTGATATCGCGATTCAATTCACGTTCAAAATCTTTGATAATCCGAGCTAGCTGATTTTTATTTACTTTTCCGACAATTAGTAAGTCAGTTGAACGTTCTTCAATCCCCACAAAGATGCCGCTTAGAATAAAAAGCTTAATTGAAGAAATTTTTTCAATGCGGCTAACGAACGTCCGCTCCAAAAGTAACTGCGCTTTCAAAATCAACCCCTTTAACTCCGGGTACAGAATAAACTCCGTATCGGCCAAAAAATACTTCTTCGCACCGCCCTGTTCCTTTTTTTTCTTACCCTTGGCTGTCTTTACTAACTCTTCAGTCATGGCCACCGACTTAACGATACCAATTTTTTCCAAATTGACCACTTCTCGCCTCACCGAATTTAACTGGGTCTTTAAGGTTCTCGCCAATTCACGCAAATAATAGGGCTGCGTCGGATTATTCAAAAAAAGGCGCAGCAATTTTAATCTAGTCTTTGAACCAAATAGTTGTTCAAGCATAAAAATAGTCAAGTTGGAGCGAGATTTACGATGCTCGCCTTTTATAGTATAATATAAACACTCAGTTGTGACAAACCAAGAGCGATAAAACTAGAATAAATGGAATATCTAGAAGCAAAAATAAACCAGCTGGTTGTCGAAACCGCTGGCAATTCCAAAAATTTTGTCCGAACATTTACCACGAAGCCGAATCGCGATTTACTGAACAGTCGAGGTAAAATATTTGGGCTAATCGAAATTCAATCAACGCACGAAAAAATTCCTGATTTGATTGATTTTATAATTGATGAAATTAAAAATAACTTTTACGACAACAAAAGTGCGGCTGAAGTCGAACCATTGTCATTAAGCGAATTATTTGAGTTGGTTTTAAAAAAAACCAACCTGGCGATTGCGTCTTTTATCGAAAGTGAACAAATTACGCTAGACTTAGATAAAATTAATATTATTATTGCGGTAGTCAGAAACCAAGATATTCATTTTACGACCGTCGGCAAAATGGGGGTCATTTTATTTTATTCGTCGGCAAAAAATACTTTTCGGATTATTAATGTCGGCGAAGACAGCCAAATTGGACTAGAAACACCCGATCCGCTAAAAATGTTTGCCCAAGTAATCAGCGGCCGTGTTCGGCCGCGTGATGTCCTGTTAGTGTCAACGACAAATACTTTTGACTATTTTTCGTTTGAAAGGTTAAAAAATATTATCACTGCTAGCAATCCGACCGAAGGAGTTATGCAATTAAAGCAGTTACTAGAGCAAATTAACAATCAGGAAAATTTCGCCGTGATGGCAGTAGAGCTAGAAAAACGCGTCATTGTTCCCAAAGAGCCAACCGTCTCAATTGACCGAATTAATTATCAAGAAGCAGCCTCAAAGGATTCAATCAAGGAACTAATGAATACCGAAAGAG
The DNA here is from genome assembly GCA_028688055.1 of Patescibacteria group bacterium. Taxonomy (GTDB): domain Bacteria; phylum Patescibacteriota; class Patescibacteriia; order Buchananbacterales; family UBA6539; genus JAQTYZ01. The sequence goes on along the minus strand of JAQTYZ010000001.1, from coordinate 191,532 downwards.
AAACTGAAAAACTTCTTACTCCTTCGCTGCTACCGGAAGTAAAAAAATATCTAGCTTCTTTCAAAAAAGCAACCCAAAATTATTTAAGCCGAGTCAGGGGTAATACTAACCCTATTAATAGCCTTCGGAACAAATCATTTAAACCAAAAATAAAGCTACCAAATATCAGCTTGCCACTGCCCAAAATAAAACCTGGGGTTTTCGCAGATATGCAACATCGCCTTAGATCACTGACTAGCCCTGCTAAAACAAATTTTAGCAAGCTATCATCCGGCCTTGCCAAAATTCCGTTTTACACGTTGAGTAGCCGGATCTTAACTAAAATGTTTAGCGGTTTATATTTTCGATTTAAACATCTTCCAAAATCAAGCCAATATTTATTGGTATCAATCATTATATTGGTTATCGTTTTCAGCCAAAGCATTATCTGGATTGGTGTTAAAAATAATTATGATAAAAAAGTAATGAGTTTTGACAAAATTATTGACGACGTTAGCAACAAAAAAAATGACGCCGAATCAAGCTTAATCTATCGCGACGAAAATCAAGCGCGTCAATTATTGATTGATGCGAAAAACTTGCTGGCGGCGAATCAAGCCATTACCGACACCCAAAAGAAATCAGCGGCTGATTTGGCAACGGAAATCCAAACCGAATTGGAAAAACTTCAACATCTAGTCACTATTAACGATCCGATTCAAATATTGAATATTCAAAATCTTGACCCTAATGGCAGTTTAAGTAGTGCGGCTGTCCAAATGGGCCGCGAAATATATGACCAAAACTCAAACGATAAACAAATATATAAAATCAGTATTGACGGACGAATCGGTTCGCAAGTAAGTTCCGGCAATCAAGGTCAGGGTACCTTTACCGCAGCGGTTGTGGGTCAAAACAATGAGATAATATTTGTTGATGATCACAAAAAGTTTTTTAAATTTTCAGCCAAAGATGGAAAACTGACGGCAACTGATATCAATTATGCCCCCGACATAAATATTAATGACTTGGGTTACTTCAATGGCCGTTTATATATACTATCGGAAAATAAGCGACAAATTTATCGTTTTCGGCCATCGGGCAGCGGCTTTGTGGCCGACTCAGAATGGTATAAGGATGACAGCACTAAAATTGCTGGCGCGACTGCGCTAACCGTTGACGGCGCTGTTTATATTCTAAAAAATGACGGGCAAGTTTTAAAACTGGAAAATGGCGTTGTTCAAGGATTTAAAGTCGGGGCGATTGATCCACCGATGTCTAACCCAACCAAAATTAAAATACCTGACGGCTCTAAATTTATTTATGTCCTTGACCCAACCAACAACAGACTGGTGATTTTTGACAAACAAGGTAAACTAATAAATCAATATCGCTCTGAATCCTTCACTAACCTTAAAGATTTTTCAGTTGATGAAAAGAATAAAAAAGCCTATGCCATCAGCGGTTCGACGGTCTATGGCGTGCCGCTTGAACATTTATAGACTAATTTTATTCAACAAAAAAATGCCCCGCAAGTGCGGGGCATTTTTCAGAGGATAATTATTTCAAAGTAGCTTTACCACCAGCTTCTTCAATAACTTTCTTCATATTTTCAGCGTCTTCTTTTTTAACACCTTCCTTAATGACCTTAGGCGCGCCATCAACTAAATCCTTGGCTTCTTTCAAACCCAGCTCCGTTAAAGCTCTAACAGCTTTAATGACGCCAATTTTATTATCGCCAGCGGCAGTCAACTCAACGGTGAATTCAGTCTTCTCTTCGGCAGCACCTGCGTCACCACCGGCCGGAGCGGCCATAGCCATCATCGGAGCAGCGGCTGAAACACCAAACTTTTCTTCTAGAATTTTTACCAATTCGGCTAAATCTAGAACTGACATTTTTTCGATTTCCTCTACTAATGATTTGAACTTAGCAGGGACTTCAACTTGTGTTTTTTCTTCTGACATAATTTTATAGTTAATAATTCTTAAATTAATTAATTGATCTTGGCGTCCTTGATTGAATTAAGAATATAGACCAAGCCTCGTAAGTTGCCTGACAAAACGTTGACGAATCCTGACACTGGAGCTTTAATTGAACCAACCACTTTCGCAATTAATTGATCACGTGACGGCAACTTAGATAATTCAACGATCTTAGCGCTGTCAACAAAGTTATTTTCTAAAACTCCGCCAACGGCCACCAAGGCTTCATGGTCTTTGGCATATGACTGGATGATTCTGGCCGGAGCCACTTCATCGTCGTAGCCGAAAACCGTAGCGACGCCCTTATCAATTGCCTTCGAATCAACGCCGATAATGCCTTGTTCTTTAAAGGCCAGATTCATCAGCGTTTTTTTGGCAACCAGGTAGTCGACGCCCTCCTCACGGCATTTTTTTCGCAACTCCTCGATTTCCTTCACCTTAAGTTTGTCAAAATTGACAAATACCAGTGACTTGGCGCGAGCAACGCGATCGACCAAATCCTGTAAGGCGGCTTCTTTCTCTTTTCTGGTTTTAGCCATAATTATTACTTAATGATAAAAAATACTGCGGCAGTAACCGCAGACAGACCCAAAAGGGCGAGGATGATACCTACGCAGGGCAGCTTTTGGCTTATTTAAGTAAATTTACCCCTACGGTCTTTGGCTAAAGCTTGTATTTGACTTAATCATAACAAACTTGGCAGATTTGTCAATAAATAATTGAACGGTCAAAATTGTTTCTTCAAATAATCGGCCGCTACAAGATAAAATATTATAGAATAACTGTCCCTTTAAAATCCTGTCCGGCAAGATACTTTTTAAGGTTATCCAGATCACTACCTTTCATCACAACGAGATTCATCCCCCACCTCTCCGCTAAGCGAGTGGCAATCGGATCAAACGGTACATGAGCCCCGGGGACCCATTTGCTGCCCACAAGCTTTTTGAACTCGTGCCAGGTCATTTTCTCCTGCGGTTTGGCATCTTTAAATTTCGACGGGTCTTTGTCATAGACGTAGGTAATATTGGATAGATTAATGACTGTTTTAGCACCAAAGGCTTTAGCGGAAAGCACGGCGTCTTTATCGGATGACGAACCTGGCTTGTAACCGGCACCCACGATTATTGGTCGGCTAGTTTTAATCTTTTTTCTTGGATCAAACAAAATGCTTTCATAGGCTAAATCGCCAAAAATACCGCTAACTAATTCACCGTTTATTCTGGTGGCGCCAATACCAATCCAGTCCAAGTCGGTTGATGAAATTTTGGGGTTAATTTTTTTGGCCGCTTTTTGATAAGTTCTCGAGGTATTACCACCGCCAGTGATTAAGACGACGCGATTACCTTTTTTTACAAAATTAATAATGACCGTTCTAAATTTCTTTAGAAAATCGATATCAAGTCCGTCCGGCGCAATGAGCGAACCGCCCAATGACATTACTAAAGTTTTGGCCATAAATTTTATTTGTAATATTTAGCTTTGGCAGCGACATGTTCATCGTGAGTTTTACTATAAATCACCTCGCCGTCAGGGGTAGTTAAGAAAAAATAATAGGGATTGCTTTGCGGATAAATGGCCGCGGTTATTGACGAAAGTCCAGGATTATCAATTGGTCCTGGAGGCAAACCTTTATACAGGTAGGTGTTATAAGGACTGTCAAACTTCAAATCAATTGCTGACGAACGAGACTTACTCTGTCCGGTCACATAATTTACCGTCGAGTCAACCTGGAGCGGCATCCCGGCGTCAAGACGCTTATAGATAATATCCGCCACTAATTTTCGGTCTTGATCAGTGGACACTTCTTTTTCCAAAATTGACGCGACGGTCAAAATTTCATGCAAGTCTTGATGCTGGCGGGCAATTTCAACCATTAAGTCCGGGGTGATTTTATTCTGCAAATTAGCCAGCATTTTTTTTACGACATCGATAACCGTTGAGTCGTTGAAAATGCGATAAGTGTCCGGAAATAAATAGCCTTCAAGATCTAAAGTCTTTGGTCGTGACGATAAAATCGCATAATCATCCCACCAAGCGGCTTTCTTTTGGACCGCGGCAAAAAATTCGGCGGTACTAGCAATTACACCTTTTTGAACAAGGTAATTGGCATAATCTTTATTACTCCAACCTTCGATAAAAGTGAGTTTTATTTCCTTAGAAGTTCCGGTTCCTTTATTTAAAATTTTTGATATTTCAGGTAAAGTTAATTTTTTTGCTAGCTGGTATTCGCCGTCCTGCAAACGACTACTAATGCCGTTAATCCAAGTATACAGCTGAAAAGCGTACGGATCTAAAATAAAATCCCTATTTTTCAGTTCAAAGCTGATCCGAGTACTCCCCCAGCCCGGTTCGACAATAAACGCTTCCGACTCATCACTGTTTGACGAATGCCATGTTAAAGCATAGCTATAATAAACAAAACCAAGCATGATAATTAGCAGTAAAACCAAAAATAAAAATTTTAATGACTTTCGTTTGCTTCGATGACGAGCCAAAAAATTAATCATGATTTACCCCCTTCCAATTTTGTTCAACATCTAAATAGCGTTCAGGCGTGCCGGTGTCAAACCATTGGGCTGAAGATTTAAAACCAAATAATTTGCCGGCCTTGGCCAATACCGGCCAGACATCAGTTTCGAGCATGACAAATTTTTGGTCTGGTAAAAAATTAAAAACTTCGGGCGCTAAAATATAATAACCGGAACTCACATAATTAGATGGGGCCTCTTCGCGCGTCGGTTTTTCAACAAATTCAACGATTTTGGCGCCTTCCATTCTGACCACCCCGCGGCTGGTCGGATCTTCCACTTCCGTTAAAGCAATGGTCGCCACCGCGCCGCTTTGTTGATGCCGTTCAAGCATTTGATTCAAATCCAGCGAAAATAAATTATCACCATTGCACATATAAAAATCCTCAACCAACTGCCGGTTGGCTTCCCTGAGCATTAAAAGTGGTCCAGCCGTTCCGCGACGTTCTTCTTCTTTCAAGTATTCAACCGTAACTCCAAATTTCGATCCATCACCAAAATATTCAGTCATCTGCTCGGCCAAATAGCTTATCGACATAATAATATCCGTGACGCCAACTTTCTTGTAAATATCTAAAACATGTTCCGTTAGGGTTTTACCCTGAACCGGAATTAGCGCTTTGGGAATTTTATAGGTGAGCGGGTGCAACCTCGTCCCTTCGCCGCCAGCTAAAATTATTGCTTTCATTACGATAATACTGATTAATTAAGGCCTCTGATTTATTCGAGGCCAGCATCGACACAAATATCCTAACAAACACAGCCCAAACAGGCAACCCTTTCATTTTTTAGATAATAATCGGTTTAACGGAAGTAGAGAAAAATTAATATTACAATGCCGATAATGATCCGGTAGTAAGCAAATATTTTTAACGAGTGATTTTGCAAGTAACTAAGAAAAAATTTAATACAGAAATAGCCAGTTAGCGCTGACGAAATGAAGCCAAGAGTTAAAATCAAAAATTCAGAATTGTTGGCACCTTGCCCCTGCATTAAATCAATAATTTTTTTAGCCCCCGCGCCAAAAATGATCGGCATTGAAAGCAAAAACGAAAACCGCGCGGCGTCCTGCCTTTTAAATTTTTGGCTCAAACCTGCTATAATGGTAATGCCAGATCTTGAAACGCCGGGGATTAAGGCAATAGCTTGAGCAAAACCGATGACGAGCGAATTGACGACCGTTATTTGGTTGAGTGATTTAACCTGAAGCAAAAATCGATCGGCGACGTAAAGAATTATTCCAAAAACGATTAGCATTATCGCTACCAGTGCCGAGCTACGTAAATAGGTTTCCGCGGCGTTATCAAATAAATAACCGACGACCACCGCCGGAATTGTCGCCATTAATAATAGCCACGCCATTTTCTGGTCAATATTATTTTTCACATTCCAATGCCTGAAGCTGGAAAAAAAAGACACTACATACCGCCAAACGTCAGCCCAGAAAAAAATCAATAACGCTAATAGCGTTCCAAGGTGCAACACCACATCAAAGGCCAGATTATCAGGAAAGTTAAAATTTAAAAAATCATGAAATATTACCAAGTGACCCGAACTGGAAATCGGTAAAAATTCTGAGATGCCTTGAATAAAACCGGCCAAGACAGCTAAAAAAATATTACTCATTTACTATTAATTTAAATAATTATGGATCTTTCTTATATTATTATACCAATAATTGTATTAATTACCAGCCAGATAATTAAACTTTTAACCGATGGCATCAAAGGTAATTTTGATTTGCAAAATATTTTTATCAGCTACGGCGGGATGCCGTCATCTCACACCGCGCTGACCGTTTCACTGACGACTTTAATAGGTTTAAGGAACGGTTTTGACAATCCGCTATTCGCGGTAGCGCTGGTTTTTGCCTTGCTAACGATGAGAGATGCCGTTGCGTTTCGCGGCCTTTTAGGTAAACAGGCAAAAGTATTCAATCAGCTCGTCAAAAGATTAAAAGCTGATGAGCAAAAAAATCTACCCCTATTCAGAGAGCAGATGGGTCACAGTATCTTTGAAATTACGGGCGGTATAATCTGGGGCATTGGACTGACTATAATCTTAGCTTGGCTGCAATTCTAACTTAATGCTGACACTTCGGACAAAAATGCGTGCCGCGGCCGTTTTGTTTGATTTTTAAAATCGGCGTCTGACAACGCTGGCAGGTTTGATTGGCCCGACCATAAACCTTCAAATATTTAACCATCCCGCCGGGGCGGCCGTTTGATTTCAAATAATTACGAAAGGAAGTCCCTTTTTTAACGATCGCCAATTTTAATATTTTTTTTATCGCATCGTGCAGGCTCTTGATTTCCTTAGGTTTCAAGGTTTTGACCACCCGGCTCGGTAAAATTTTTGCGTCATAGCAACTCTCATCAGCATAAATATTGCCAATCCCGGAGATCAAAGTGTGATCCATTAAGGTCTGTTTAATTTTTCGATTTGGGTAACGCTTTAGTAGCTCACTAAATTTTTCAAATTTAAACTTCTGACTCAGCGGTTCAATGCCAAAATCACTATTGAACTTGTCAAAATCTTTTTGATCAATTAACCTCATCCAGCCAAACTTACGCAAATCATTAAAGAACAACGTTGATTCATCAGTAAAATTAATGACAACATGAGTATAGTTATTAGGCAAACCGGCGGCACCATCCTTTTGCGGATGACCACCCACGACTAAGCTCCCCTGTTTGGGCTGAAAAATTAATTGACCGGTCATTTTCAAATGTACGGCAATATAATAATCATTTGATAATTTAAAAAATAAAACCTTAGCGCGACGAATTACATCAACAATTTTTTTACCTTTAACTCTTTGGGTAAAACTTCTAACACTTAGCGGCATAACCATCTTCGGCCAATTAATTTTAACCAACGCAATGGTTTTACCTTTGATAATTTTTAGATCGCGTTTAAGAGTTTCAACTTCCGGCAATTCAGGCATAAAATTTATCCCGTCATCCTGAACTTGGTTCAGGATCATAACAATTTTTAGATTCCGGATTGACGCCCCTTCATTTTAAAAATCTTCAATCTCTGCCAAGGAGTAATCAATAACTTTTTCATTTTCATTAAACAAATATCGGCCGCGGAATTTTTTATCAGCCAAAAAAAGTTTAAACCAATAACGATCATCATCCCACATCTTGGCAAAAGGAACGGCTGAAAGATCAAACCACTGCGGCCTCATTTCTTCCGTTTCCGTCGGCTCACCAAAAAAATCCACCGCTTTGTATACGTGGACTGCTAAAATTCCAGGCTGACCACGAAATTCAAATTCGTTGATGCCAAGCTGATACATTGTTTTGATTTCAATTCCCGATTCTTCAAACATTTCACGCTTCGTTGCTTCTTCAATTGTTTCCCCCACCTCAACCTTACCGCCAAAGCCATTCCATTTGCCGGTACCTAATCCCCGCTTTTTCATTCCTAACAATATTTGGCCATCTTTAATTACCAGACACAAAGTTAGTATTTTTCGGCTACCATCTAAAATCATACGAATATTTTTTTACATCAGTAAATTTACTACTGGAACATTTATCATAATTATTTACGACCCATAGCACCGACACTTCTATCGAGTTTTAAAGCCGTTGCTTTAGTTGCCACCTCGATAATGTATCCGTCCAAATCCCTAAAATCCACCGTATATGAGCTCCGGTTTTTATATGGCGATTCCAGGGGACCCCGAATTATATCGCCTTTGGTTTTGGTTAGAAAACTGGCAACTTCATTCACAATTTTTCTAGAGCTTGCCAAAAAACATATGTGCCTAGGGCCAACCGTTGTTGCTAATTTAACATCCTGCTCAATAAAATAAATTTTGGTCTCGCCATTACTAAAAGCATTAGATTCAACTTTCTTCCAGCCAACAATTTTAAAAATACTCTCATAGAACTTAATTGCGTGCTCTAGATCAGAAACCCAAAATTCGATATGTTTTATGGTTGCTTTTTCTGGCATTATATTCGAATTAAGCTTCAATAAACTGACCAGTGACTATGTCTCTTTTTACCTTGTTCCATTCATAGACTCGCCCATTCATAGTGATATACACACCGCGAGGTAAGTTCGCCGCTGAAATTATGGCCGCGCCAACATTAAACATCGCATCAGAATCATAAAATTTTTCCGGTCTCATCGCGCCCGTGATCACAATAGTCTTATCTTTAATCTCACTTAACTTTTCCGCTGTCTCAGCCATAGTGTCAGTACCGTGGGTGATAACAATTTTATCGTTTTGATTATTTTTACATGCCAGCGTAATTTTTTCTCGATCTTTCTCGGTAATATCCAAACTGTCCTTTTGTAACAGCGGAATAATCTCATACTCAAATACCGGGTTAATTTTTTCCAAAATTCTTTTTACTGCCGGCTCTCCAATTTCAAAAGCATAACCCTTGGTAGTTTTGGGATATTCCTTATCGATTGTCCCGCCGGTTTGAATAAACGTAATTTTCATAAAAAATTATTTCTTATACCTTTTATTAATTTTCACTATTTTTTGTTTAAGAGCTTTTTCAATATCGACCTTCATCGCTTCGGCCAACAGAAAAGTCGTGATCACCACATCGGCAAATTCTTCGGACAGATTATTGGCATCACGCTTATCAAGTTTATCTTGGCGCTGCAGAGAATGGTAACTTAAAACTTCATCGCACAATTCGCCTAATTCTTCAGTCAGTTTTACTGTTCTGGCCAAGATGTGTTTTTCCTCATCTTCAAAATTACCGTAGTATTTTCTTAACCGTTGGTCTTCTTTTTTAATAAATTTTTTCAAATCTTCCATTTGCATACTATTGTGATTTACCATGACATTTATCGTATTTATTCCTCCTTTTTTAAAGGAGGTGGCGAGCTGGCGAGCCGGAGGATTTCTGATCTTACCCTCTCCACCACATCTTCCAAATTATATCTCACGTCAGAGTCTTTAAATCGGATCCCAGCCAAACTCACAATATTTTTCTCCTTTTAAGTAGTAATCAATTGCGGCTCTAATGTAAGGGATGGTATTTTCCGGTAACTGGTTAAGGGCAAACCAAGATAAATCATCACATTTATCAAGTTCCATATTTTTTATTTCACCGCTCCATTTTTTTATGATAAAAAAGAAATCTATTCTCTCGTGATCACCGCACCAACGATGCATAGTCAGAGCTAGATTGATGTCATCTAATTTAATTTTCACCCCAGCCTCTTCGCTGGTCTCTCTAGCCATTTCGGATCTCATAGTATTGCCGCCATCAGCATGTCCGGCAACCAGACCATATTTACCATCTTCAAAGCCAGTATTAAATCGCCTAAGCAGTAAAATCTTTTCACCCTGGATAAATAACGCGTACACCGAGGGTATTAATTTGAATCGTTCTTCATGCGACATGACGCTTCTTATTTTATTTCTGAGTATTCATAAATTCTTTAAGCCTAGTCGAGATATCGGCTATATTGTCATATTCAATTACCATGTCGGCAATCCCCTTGGCAGTATCTTTAATAAAAGTTCCTTTTTTCATGATAACAATAATTTTCTTACCAAAAGCATAGGCAATCCCTGTTTCAATCGCCCGCCCCGTAGGCTTATCACTCATATCAATTAGTAAAATATCTGACTTTCTAATTTCTTCTTTTGCTCTTTGCATCAATTCTTTCGGATCGTCAAAAACTTTCTGGTAATTTTCTATGTCCCTGACAAAACAAAAATCCTCAAATCCAGCGGCTCGCACCACAGCACACATACTTTCTATATTTACTTTAGTATCGCCAAATGATGCAGTAACAAAGACTCTCATATTTTTATGATCTGTAACACTTCTTAAATCAATTTCTGCGTCCACAGGGATATAGCCTCTCTAGCTATTGATGATATTTCAGAGGGTAGCTTGTTTTTATTGAACCATTTACACTCTCGGATCTCATTGGGATCAGTTTGTACTGTCTTACCAGTTGTTATAGCCACATAACAGTAAATCGTATCCTTTTTGTATTCGCGCGTATTCAAGAGTTGTCCAATTTTTTTTACGCCAGAAACTTTAATACCAACCTCTTCCATTACTTCTCTCGCGGCGGCATCTTCCGGTAATTCACTTTTCTCAACTGCACCTCCAGGAAAAGTCCAGATGCTTTTGCCATACGCATTTTTTATCATCAACACGTCTTCATTATATTTCACAATCACCTTTACTCCTGTTGTTTTTGGTCTGAATATGAACCAATAGAATTTTCTTAATGGAATAATCAGTTTGTAAAATATTTTTATCATCTTATTCCCAATTTTTCCGTTGCACTTTTTTAAATTTTTGACTTTTCTAGAGGACACTCACCGTCAATATAAAAACATCCTTGCGAGCCAATTTTTGCGCTATGCATCATTTTGGCTGGAAAGAATATCTCATCTCCTGGTCTTAAAATTGAAGTCTTCCCATCCATCACTATTTCAATCGATCCCTTAATAACAACCAATAGCTGATCGCCGGGATGATCGTGATCGGGAAAAACCTCATTTGGAGGATCATTGTACTCATTGATGATTGAGTAACCATTCTGCAACATTCTTTGCTTGATTGCGTCTTTATTTTCCATGACACTTCTTAAATTTTTTACCACTGCCGCAGGGACAGGCGTCATTTCGTCCGACGCGGACGCCGTTATAATAATTATGAGAATCCTGAGTCATAGTAGTTTCGCGCGCAGCCGCTTCGTCTTGTTGGGGTGAAGTGGCATTAGCCGCTGCCGCAATGGCCGATTTTCCTTCCGACATCGTTTTTGCCGGCGCTTGAAAAGTTAATCCTGGAGCTTGTTGCATCACCGACGGACCAATTTGCGTGGCAAAACCAACCTTATAAACACTATAAACAATCTGCTTGCGAATTATTTTCAATAGCTCTTTAAACAAATTAAACGCCTCGCGCTTATATTCAACGAGCGGATCGCGCTGGCCGTAACCGCGCAAGCCGATGCCGGTTCGCAAATGATCAAGGGCCTCGAGGTGTTCAATCCAAAGCGTATCAATACTTCGGAGCATAATTCCCTTTTCAACCTGCTTCATCGCTTCGTCGTTGCCGACCGTTTTCAAAACCTCGGCTTCAAGTTTGTTGTATTCTTCAACAGCCAACTTGAAAATATACCCAATCAATTTGGTTTTAGAATCTTGATCCTGAATTTCCGTTCCGGCCTGACTTTGAATTTCAGTTAATTTCAACCTAGCGTCAGACGAAACAGAAAAAATGGTATTGACAACTTCATAGATTTCTTCCATATCCCAGCTATTTTCATCCGCATCCTGAGTATGAAAAGTAACAACATCTTTTATTTCAGCTTCAACATAATCCAAAACCTGATTTTTCAAATTATCACCTTCCAAAATTTCACGGCGTTTTTTATAAATGGTATCACGATGTTTATTTAAAACGTCGTCGTATTCAACTAAATGTTTGCGGGTGTCAAAATGAAACCCCTCAACTTTTTTCTGAGCCGTTTCTAATGATCTTGAAATCAAACCATTTTCAATTGGCATATCGTCAGGCACCTTAAGCCGTTCCATCACATTTTTTATTCTTGATCCGCCAAAGACTCTCATTAAGTCATCATCAAGCGAAACATAAAACTGAGAAATTCCCGGATCGCCTTGTCGGCCGCCGCGGCCGCGGAGCTGATTGTCAATGCGTCTTGATTCGTGGCGTTCCGTTCCGATAATCAACAAACCGCCTAAATCTTTTATCTGCTGTTCTTCTTCAATATCAACCGGATCGCCGCCTAATTTAATGTCGACGCCGCGACCGGCCATATTGGTGGCAACCGTCACCGCGCCCAAGCGGCCGGCTTGGGAAATAATATGAGCTTCTTTTTCGTGAAATTTGGCATTTAAAACCTGATGTGGAACACCATTGCGTTCCAAAAGGTTGTGGAGTAGTTCATTTTTTTCAATCGAAATTGTACCAATCAAAACCGGCTGTCCCTTAGCATTGCAGACCTTAACTTCATCAATCACCGCTTGAAACTTGGCTGCCTCATTTTTATAAATTCGATCAGACAAATCTTTTCTGACCAGTACTTTATTGGTCGGAATAACGGCAACATCAAGATCATAAATTTTTCGAAATTCCTCAGCTTCCGTGGCCGCCGTTCCCGTCATGCCCGACAATTTATCGTAAAGTCTAAAATAATTTTGAAAAGTAATCGTGGCCAAAGTGCGACTTTCGCGCTGAACCGTCACACCTTCCTTAGCTTCAATGGCCTGATGCAAGCCTTCACTGTAACGACGGCCAAACATCAAGCGACCGGTAAATTCATCAACGATAATAATTTCACCATCTTTAACAACATAATCCCGATCAAGCCTAAAAAGGGCGTACGCTTTCAGCGCCTGCTCAATATGATGAACATCGGAAATTCCCATTTCCGTATAAATATTTTCGACCCCCAGTAACTTCTCCATTTTGTTCAAACCAGTTTCCGTTAAAGTTGCCGCCCGCATTTTCTCGTCAACGTTGTAGTCTTCATTTTCCTTAAGCTCAGTTACTAATTTTGAAAACTTATAATACTTGTCAGTTGAATCGACATCCGGCGCGGAAATGATCAGCGGGGTCCTGGCTTCGTCAATTAAAATACTGTCGACTTCGTCGACAATGGCATAATGTAAATCGCGCTGAACCATCTGCTTAACTTCACCAACCATATTGTCACGCAAATAATCAAAACCGAATTCATTATTCGTACCATAGGTAATATCAGCTTCATAAGCTTCGCGGCGACTAACCGGTCGTAAATTTTTCAATTTTTCGTCATCAACACTTTCATTGTCAAAATTTGGATCATAAATAAAAGCCGCCTCATGAATAATGACGCCAGTGGTAATACCCAACGCATGATAAACCGGTCCCATCCAGCCACAGTCTCGTCGCGATAGATAGTCGTTGACTGTGACCAAATGACAGCCTTTGCCATCAAGTGAATTTAAATAAATCGGCGCGGTGGCCGAAAGCGTTTTTCCTTCACCGGTTTTCTGTTCTGAAATATAGCCGCGGTGCAAAGCAATACCGGACAAAAGCTGGACATCGTAATGACGGAGACCAAGCGTTCGTCGAGCCGCCTCTCTGGTTGCCGCGAAAGCTTGAGGCAAAAGGTCATCCAGGGTTTTGCCGTTTTTTAATTCTTCCTTCAACTTAATCGTCTGACTTTTTAATTCATCATCAGTCAACTTTTCAAATTCAGGCTCAAGCGAATTGATAACCTTAACCAAAGGTTGAAGCTTTTTGAACAGGCGCTCCGAAGGATCACCGAATATTTTTTCTAATTTTTCTAATACAGTCATAAATTTTTACCCTCTAAGTCTACAAGATTTTAACCTATTTGACAAGGGTGTTAATAAGAATTATATTATATTGTTAGCCGCTAAGTTGAACCTTACTAAGTAGCTACGCATTCAAGGAGGGCCATCAAATGCCCAACAAAATACTGATTATGGACGATGATCCTGACATTTTGGGATTATACCGTCGATACCTCGAGCTGGAAGGCTTTGAAGTTTTTGGAGCCACAAATGGCGAAGAGGGTTTGGCCTTAGCCAAATCAAACAGTCCGGATTTGGTCATAACTGATGAAGATATGCCTCGGGTCGGGGGCCTTGAATTTCTCGGTAAGCTTCGCGCCAGCGGGATCATGGTTCCGGTAATCATCGTTGCTGGCCAAGTGGTTCATCGTAAAGCTGAACTGATAGCCCAAGGATTTTCCGCCGTCTTTGGCAAGCCAGTCAGTTTCCCGACCGAGCTGCTGCCGACGATTCGTAGTTTGCTCCACGAGCCAATCAGGTCCGTACTGGTTATCAACCAGGATATTCCTGGAATGTACGGCCTAGCTGAAATCCTTGAATCGAAAGGCGTCCGGGTCTCAGTCGCGACCAACTATGGGCGCGGCACAGACCTAATCACAGAAAGTGTCAGCTTAATTGTGATCATTGCCGGATCAGAGATCGAACTTATCGGTTTCCTTGAGCACCTGAGCAATGAAAACTACCAACAGCCGATCATCGCGTTGCTAGTCAACGGAGACGACCTTGACTCAGCAAAACTCTGCGGCTACGGCTTTCTGGCAGTCGCACGTTATGTCCCAAAAGTAAATGACGCTAAAATGGCAGCGTTGATCATTGGTCACCTCGCGGGCAGCTAATAAAAAGGCTGTCTTTTTTTAAACCCCATTTTAAAATCCCACCAGCTGAATTTCCTCTTCTAAAGCCAGTCCGAGTTCATTTCTGACGCGCATTTTCAGCTCCGACATTAACATAATCACATGCTCGGCTTTAGCTTCACCGGCATTCACGATAAAGGCGCCGTGCTTTTCTGAAACTTTTGCCCCGCCAATTGTTTTGCCCTTCCAATTCATCTTGTCAAAAATAAAACTAACTGACAATTTATTGTACTTCGTCGCCGCTTGCCATTCCGCTTCGGTAATATCAAGTGCTTTAATAACCTTGGCTTGATCAATTTGAACTTCCTGCAAATTAATATTTTTAAAAGCACAGCCTGGATTTGGCAAATCGAGTGGCTGAGTTTTTTCTCGATGATCAAGATATTTTTTTACCAACTCCTCGTCAACCGTCGGATCGCCTTTTTTTAACTTCAGCGTCGCGGCTAAAATCACCATCTTTTCATCCTTAACCAAGCTGTGCCGGTAAGAAAATTTTAGTTGTTCATTGGTTAATATTTCCGTCTTACCAGCCCGAAAGACTTCAACTGATTCAGTAATATTTGACATTGCTTCGCCATAAGCACCAGCGTTACCACGAATTGCCCCGCCAATTAAGCCGGGCAAACCAGCCGCCCAGGCCCAACCAATGAGGCCCGCTGTCAAAGTCGCTGCTAAAACATCAGCCACTTTAGCACCCGATTCAGTCATAACTTTATCACCGTCTATTTTAAATTGATTATTTAGTTGACGAATTACCAAGCCGTCAAAACCCGAATCGGAAACTAATAAATTACTGCCGCCGCCAATAACAATATAATTTAAGCCAGTCGAGGCCACAACCTGCAAAGCCTTGACCAACTCGACGTTATTTTTCGCTTCAAGAAAATATTTGGCCGGACCACCAATTTTAAAAGTTGTATAAGGTGCCAGGGCTTCATTTTCTTTAATTTCCGGAAGTAAACTTTTAAGGTCAATCATAATTTTAATTTAACAATTTATCTCTGACGCGGTAGACGTCACCGGCACCCATAGTGACTACGACGACGCCGGGCTTAACTTTATCTTTCAAATAATTAACTACTTGATTTAAATCGCCAACATAGACTGAGTCCCGATGGTTTTTTGCCGTTTTGGCAGCCAGTAATTTTGAAGTGACATCTTGCAATTCTTCTCTGGCTGAAGCGAAAATATCGGCAAAAATAACTTTATCAGCGGCCGCAAAACTCTGGGCAAATTCGTTTAAAAAAGCTTTGGTTCTTGAGGCCATATGGGGCTGAAAAATACACCAAATTTCTTGATCAGGGTATCGATGCCTAACAGCCTCCAGCGTTGTTTTGACCGCTGTTGGATGATGGGCGTAATCGTCGATAAAAATTACCCCGTTACTTTCTGAAACGTCAAATCGTCTTTCGGTGCCAGCAAATTTCGGTAAAATATTTTTAAGCGCATCAACATTAATACCTTCATTAAGAGATACGATGATGGCCGCTAAGGCATTTAAAACATTATGAAGGCCGAATAATTTTATTTTAAACTCTTCGCTAAAACCATTGCTATTTATTACCTTAAAAGCGGTAAAATCAAATTCCGCTTTGACCTCAGTCGCTTGCCACTCATTGTAATCATCCAAACCATAAGTAGTATTTTTTTTATTACCAACCGTAATTTTCTTGACACTTTCCCAATCACCACACGCCACAACCAAATCACTAGTTTTATTTATTAACAGTGAAAAGTTTTTTTCTAACAATTCAACGTTGGGAAAAATATCAACATGTTCCCATTCAATACTGGTGATAACCGTAACGGCCGGCAACAAATCTAAAAACTTCGGCGATTTGTCATCACGACTCTTGGCGTATTCATCGCCTTCAATGATAAAATGCCGGCCGGTGGTCCAGTCGGAGTTACCGCCTAAATCACGGACAGCGCCAGTGCCAATTAAAAAACTAGGGTCAAGTCCAGCGGCTCTAAAGATAAAAGAAATCAAAGCGGTGGTTGTGGTTTTGCCGTGGACACCAGTAATGGCAATGGTTCTTTTTTCCTTGCTTAATATCCCCCGCAATTCAGAATCAGAAATAACAGGCAGGTTTCTGGTTTTTACTTCCGCAACTTCAATATTGGTTTCGTCCCAGGAAGCGCCAATGACAACTAGGTCCGGGTTACAAGCCAAATTACGGATATCAAAATTTTCAAAAACTTCAATATTATTTTTTGCTAAAATTTTGTCGGTGATAAATTTTTCTTCAACGTCCGAACCGCAAACCGCCAGACCGCGCTTTTGACAAATAACCGCCAGACCTGACATCGCAACGCCCTTAATACCAATAAAATAAATTTTTTTAACTCCGGCTAAGTCCATAATTATAACCCTAAATCTTTTTTAATCTGCGGAATCATTTTTTCCGCCGCCTGACGGCCGGATTCAATCATTTCTTTGACCTTACTTACTTGCCAGCGTTGGATATTAATTAACTGCGGCCGGATTAAAACATCATACCGATAAGCGGAATGATGAAAATTATCAATCCGACTACTGGAAAGACTAACGGCGCGGCGCAGTAACGAAACAACATGAGGATCGGTTTCCGGGTCAATATAAGGGAGGTCACCGTTCAATTTTAGCATTTTTTTAATTAAGGCAATGACTCTAATCGTCGGGTTTGGTGGCCGCGACGTATCAATGGCAATAACATAATCGGCGCCATTTTGATACAACGCTTCCGACGGAATTAAATTGAAATTACCGCCATCAACTAAAATCTTACCATCCTTTTTTAACGGGATAAAAATTCCCGGAACGCCAACGCTCGCCTGAATGGCTTCATAAATTAGGCCCTGCTCAATAACGACTGGCGACAAAGTTGCCAAATCAGTAGCCGTTATAAAAAGCTTAATATTAGTGTCTGAAAATTTCTTTTCACCGACAAACTCTTTAAAAAATTCTCTAGTTCGATTGCCCTTTAATAAACCTTGCCTCGGAATTGTCGGCTCAAAAATTACTTCCCAATAATCACGGCGGCGGCCGACGATTAAACGATTATAAAGTTTTTTAAGGGTACCAACACTATAAATGGCGGCGATGCCGGAACCGGCACTGCAGCCAGAAATTAAATTAATCGGAATATTATTCTCTTCCAAAACTTGCAAAACACCAATGGAAGCAACCGCCCTAATAAAACCACCACTCACTGCTACCCCGACTTTTTTTTGATTAGTATTATTAATTTTGCTCATAAATCAATTTTGCAATTTCAGCGGCACCGGTTTTAGACATCATCGCTTGGATATTTTTACCAAGTTGTAACAACTCGGCTTGATTATAAATAATTTTTTTGATGGCTGGCGAAAAATCGCCAGGCTTAATATTTTTTTCAGCCATTATTTTTACCGCCTGATACTTCAAAAATTCTTCCGCATTAGCTTCTTGCTGGCTATCCGGCAACGGAATGACAATTACCGGTTTCCCTAATACCGACAATTCACTTAAAGTTGACAGCCCGGCACGACTGATTACCAAATCACTGACAGCATAGGCATCATTTAACTCCGTCAGCAAAAAATCATAGGGATGATATCTCGGATGAGAAAAATTGGTAGACACCTTGCCGCCGGTCAGATGAATAATCTGACAAAATTCCACTAGCTGCGCCGCTGAACTAACAAGCAAATCATTAAGTCCTTGGGCGCCAGTGCCGCCGCCGATTACCAACAAAGTTGGCACTCCGACTTCAAGCTTAAAAAATTTCAGTGCTGACTCCTGATGGCCCAAAAAAATTTCCGACCGAACCGGATTACCGACAACAACTATTTTATTTTTAGGGAAACTCACCGCCGACTCGCTAAACACCACTGAAATTTTTGTCGCAAACGGCGACATTAATTTATTAGCCAGGCCGGGAATAACATCTTGCTGATGAATTAAAATCTTTTTTCTTAAAAACCACGCCGACCAAACTAAGGGCACGGAAACAAAGCCACCGGCCGACAAAATCCAATCGGGCCTAAATTTAATAACATAATAAAGCGACTGAAAAAAACCTAAAAAAATAAAAATTGGGTCAAAAATATTTTTTAAACTGAAATAGCGTCTAAACTTTCCGGAAAAAATTTTTTTAACCGTAATCCCGTACGATTCAATTAATTTTTCTTCGGGCCCAGTTCTTGTTGCTAACCACAAAAATTCAGCTTGCGGCTGATTTTTTTTTAGATATTCAAATACGGCAATCAACGTACTGACCGAACCCATTGTACCGCCACCGGATAAAATTATTTTCATCGAAAAAGTAAAGGTTAAATTAGCAAATATGTCTATAAAATAACATATTTTGAGCAAAAAATCAACTGGTTATTCAATGGTACTTTTCCGAGAAATATTAATTAAAATGCCGCTCGCCGCCATCGTTGAAGCCAAGGCGGTGCCACCGTAGCTGATAAATGGCAGCGGAATACCGGTCAAAGGCAAGAGACCGATCATTGCTCCAATATTATAAAAAGCTTGGAAAATAAACCAAGAAACAATACCAATAATTAGCAAGCGGGCATAATCGTCATTGGTTACTTTCAGGATCTTTAAACCGCGCCAAACTATTAGAACAAAAGCCATAATTACCGCTAAAGCGACGATAAAACCCAGTTCCTCGGAAATGACGGCAAATATTGAATCACCCATCACTTCTGGCAAATAAGCAAATTTTTGTCGCGATTGGCCAAAACCAAGGCCAAACCAACCGCCCGACCCAATTGCCAAAAAGGCCTGATTAATGTGATAGCCAATGCCTTGCGGATCAAGCTCGGGATGAAGAAAAACCATCAAGCGCGCGGCGCGATATGGCGCCCGGGCGACCATTAAGCCGACGAGGCCCAAACCAAGACCGACGAGGCCAAATAAATGAATCATGCGGCCGCCAGCGGCAAAATACATAATAATGGCAATAGTCGCCAAGACCACTAAAGTTCCCAGGTCCGGTTGAAGAATTATTAAAAGTGAAACAAGCCCTAAAATGGCGCCAAAAGGAATCAAACCATTCCAAAAATCCTTATTCATTTCCTGGCCACGATGAGAAAACCAACCGGCCAAAAATAATATTAAGAGCAACTTAACAATTTCCGACGGTTGGAAAGAAATAACACCCAACTTAACCCAGCTCCGCGCATTACCAATTACTTGCCCAAGGCCGGGAATAAAAATTATGGCCAACAAAAAAACCGCCATTGTAAAAAAAGCCATCGTGTATTTCTCTAACCAGGTATAGTCAAGAAGGGAAAAAAGTATCAATAATATTAGACCGGGCAAAAAACCACTGTAAATTTGGTGCCAAAAAAAATAATAGCTATTACCGTGCGAGCGAAATGATTCAACGGTCGAAGCCGATGACAGCATAATTAAACCAAAGACAATTAAAATTCCAAATAGCAAAACTAAAAATTTATCCGGCCGGTTCGCTAAAGTTTTAAAATCAAAAATTTTTTTAACTAAGTTAAGTTTTTTTTTATTTTTGTTCACCCTAAACCTTTTCATAATTTATTGACCAAACCATTAAACTGATCGCCGCGATCGTATTCATTAACAAAAGTACTAAAACTAGAACACCCCGGGGACAATAAAACCACCTCCCCTGATTTGGCAAAGCCCGTACTCAGATATATCGCTTCTGACATGGTGTCAATATTTTTTACTATTGCCTTAAAACCAATTTTATTTAATTGAACAAACAGTTCATCGCTCCCCTCGCCTGAAAAAAGGATAACGGACTTACAATTTTTTCTTATCTTTTTTGCTAACTCGCCAATTTTCTCAGCCGGAATTTTTTTTGACGCGCCACCCGCGATTAAAACAATTTTTTTGGCCGGCCAAATATCAAGCGCGGCCAAAACCGCGTCCGGCGTCGTCGCGGTGGTGTCATTAACATATTTAACGCCAGCCCGCTCACGAATTAACTGATTGCGGCCGGGTAATCCGACGTAGCTAGTTAAAACCTTTTTAACCTTTGCCGCGGAAACATTAAACAAACCAGCTACCGCCAGGGCGGCTAAAATATTTTCTAAGTTATGCCGGCCGGGCAATTTTATTTTTGCTACCTTTCCAAAATTAACCGACCGACCGTGATACTGGAAGATCAACGAATTATTATTAATATAAGCGCCAGACTGACTGACAATTAATTTTGAATTAAACCACAATCGCTGCCCAGGTGTCTGATGTCCCATTTTACGAGTACAAGGATTATGATAATTAAAAACAGCGATGTCATTTTTGGTTTGATATTTAAAAATATTTTCTTTGGCGCGCGCATAATCGCTTAAGCCTTGGTACCGATTCAAATGATCAGGATAAATATTGGTCACTAGTGAAATATGTGGACTCAAGCGGTAGCGCCCCAAAATCTCGAGCTGCCAAGACGACAACTCCAAGACTACCTGGTCTTGACTCGACAATTTATCCAAAATATCCAACATCGGCTGTTGCGGTAAGCCCGCCAAATAAACTCGCGCAGCACCCAATTTTGTCTTTAATAACTCATAAATTAAAGCTGAGACGGTTGATTTTCCCCGCGTTCCGGTAACACCAATAATTTCCGCCGGACAGTTTTTAAAAAATAAACTGGCATCATTTTCAATTGTTATGCCGGACTTTTCCGCCATTTTGATAAACTTTGAATGACGCGGAACGCCAGGATTTTGCACCACAATGTCAGCATTTTTAAAATCAATCACGCGATGTTTACCTAAAACCAAGCTAACTTTTTTAGGATTAATTTTTTTTAAAGCTGGCAGTAACTGAGCTTTAGTTTTAAGGTCAGTAACCGTAACTTGAGCGCCTTGTTTGACAAGCCAATTGACCACTGCAATACCGCCGCCGTGCAAGCCTAGACCCATGACCGTAATTTTCTTGTTTTTGTAAAAATTTTTAGTCATGCCAATTAAACTCGATCGACTAAAAATAAGATTAATCCAATAATCGACGTCACCGCCGCCACGAGCCAAAAACGCATGACAATTTTTGGCTCCGGCCAACCGCTGGCTTCAAGATGATGGTGAAGTGGTGAAGAAATAAAAAATTTTCGCTTCAAAACTTTTTTTGAAAACATTTGAATTAATACCGAAACTGTTTCAAGGACGAAAATAAAACCGATGATCGGCAAAAGCAACGCGGCGTTAGTAAGCATGGCGATAATTCCCAGGGTCACCCCGAGCGACATTGAACCGGTATCACCCATAAAAAATCGCGCTGGATTAATGTTGAACCAGAGAAATGCCATTAACGATCCAATAATGACGCCACAAAAAGTCGCTAATTGATAATGGCCTTGGGCAAAAGCAATGGCACCGTAGGCGCCAAACGAAATTAATAATGTTCCACCAGCCAAACCATCAAGTCCATCGGTCAAATTGACCGCATGGGCAGTTGCAATAATGATAAAAAAGAAGATTGGAATATACCACCAGCCGACATCAAAATAGCCCAAAAACGGCACGTGAAAAGTTGTCCATTGCAATTTATAATAAAACCACCACGCCCCAACCGCCGCGATTACCCCATAGATAAAAAAACGATGGCGCATCCGCAAGCCGCCGCCGTTTTTACCCATTCGCCAAATATCAAACAAATCATCAACTAAACCGACCAGAGCTGACACCACTAAAGCTCCAAGCGGCAACAAAGTTTCAGCTCGAGACAAAAAATTAAGCTTATCAAAGACACCATGGAAGACGGCTGCTAAACCCGCGATGACTAAAATCAAAATTAGCGTTGTTCCCCAAACTAAAATACCGCCCATGGTCGGGGTACCGGCTTTTTTTTTATGCATCATCGCAAAAATCGGAGCGGCCTTAGCGTCACGAATCCCCTTGCCTAAACGGTAGCGATATAAAAAATGAGTTAATAATGGCGTCCAGGCCAAGGTCAACAAAAATGACAAGGTCGTCAAGATAAAAATTTTTGTTACAACAAAATTACCCACAACTTAAAAATTTATAATTAAAATGGCAATAATCGCCGCTAAAATAAAAATTTGAGCTGCGGCAGCGGTGACAGCCAAAAAATGCCCTAATATTTTTTCATACTTAACAGTCAGTAAGCCGATTAAAAAATTGCTAACAATTATGCCCAGGCCAATCGAAGGCATGAAAAAAAACTGATACCATGGCCCAATCAGATCAATACCAAAGTAAATATTATAATGCAAGGGAATTGAATCGGAAAAAGTTGTTGAGCGGGAAACTAATAATAACCAAAGGGCAATATTGGCTAAAACAGCAAACAAAAAACTCAGTCTGATAATTTTATCGCTGAGAAATGCAAAAATGCGTCCCTGATTGGGCGAATTAATAATCATACCAAAATTAATCACAATTAATCACAAGACTAATCTAATATTACTGATTTTTGGTTATCTTGTCCACTACCCCTTTCCGTCCTTTTTATTTTTGTGTTATAATAAAAGAGTTTTGAACACTAAGACAAAAATAATTTTTTATGCTTGGCCAGGACAAATTAAAAAAGATTTTGACAACCACCAAGTCAATCAGTCCGAAAGAAATTGAGCTTTATGCTAGTGAGGCTCAAAAACGCAATCAAACGCTGGAAGACTACTTGGATAGCCAAAAAATTCTCAACCAGGAACAACTTTATCAAATAGTTGCCCAATACTACAATTTACCCTTTACGAACCTAAAAAATGAGACTATTCGCAAGGATATTCTTTTTTTAATCCCTGAACCGATTGCCGCAACCCATAAAATTATTGCTTTTGACAAGTCTGATACTGAACTTAAAGTAGCCACCTTAGACCCAGACGATCTCCAAATACTTGAATTTTTGGGGAAAAAAAGCGGTCTAAACATTAGCCCATTTGTAACATCACCCGACAACCTGAATGAAGCGCTTAAAAATTATCACAAAGGCCTAAAAGCGGAATTTCAGGAGCTAACCAAGTCAGATGATACAAGCAGTAATGGCAACGGAACCAAATTAACTGAATTGGCTCACGATTTGCCGGTTATTAGAATCGTGGACACCTTATTAGAGTATGCCATTTTAGAGAGTGCGTCTGACATTCATATTGAACCGACGGAAAAGCAAGTTGTAGTAAGGTATCGCGTCGACGGGGTTTTGCGTAATGTGATGACGCTGCCAAAATCAATCCATGCCGGCGTTGTCGCCCGAATTAAAATTCTGTCCAACTTGAAACTCGACGAGCATCGCCTGCCGCAAGACAGCCGATTCAAAGTAAAAACCAATGAATATGAAGTTTCTTTTCGCGTGTCAATTATTCCAACTTACGACGGTGAAAAAATCGTGCTACGCGCCTTAAATGAAAAAACCGGAGTACTTACCCTGGAACAACTTGGCTTTCAAAAAGAACCGCTGGAAGGGATCAAAAGAAACATCAAAAAACCGCACGGTTTGGTTTTAGCAACCGGACCAACTGGTTCGGGAAAAACCACCACCTTGTATGCAATTTTAAATATTTTAAACCGGCCAGAAGTTAACATTACAACCATTGAAGATCCGATTGAATATCGAATGCAAGGCTTAAATCAAAGTCAGGTTAATCCTAAAATTGGCTATACCTTTGCCTCCGGTCTAAGGGCATTTTTACGACAAGACCCAAACATCATTATGGTCGGTGAAATCCGAGACCAAGAAACGGCGGAAATTTCGATTCACGCCGCTTTAACCGGCCACTTAGTGCTCTCCACTCTTCACACTAATGACGCGCCAACCACCTTGCCTCGTTTAAGTGAAATGGGCGTACCCGCTTTTTTAGTCGCCTCAACTTGCAACGTAATTATTGCTCAAAGATTAGTCAGAAAACTTTGTCAGGATTGCATTGAAAGTTACACACTGAGTAAAGCTGAATTGGCAAAACTAGAAAAAGAAATTAACTTTGAATCAATTTTAGAAATGCTGGAGAATAATAACCTGATTACCAAAAAACAAGATAAAGGCTCACTGCTTTTTTATCGCGGTCAAGGCTGTAAAAAATGTGGTAATAGTGGTTATAAAGGTAGAATTGGTATTTATGAGGTGTTAGAAGTTACATCAGAAATTGGCGATTTGATCTTAAAAGGCGCGGCGGCCAAACAAATCCAAGCAACGGCAAAATCTCAAGGGATGCTAACAATTATGGAAGACGGTTTTATTAAAGCAAAAACTGGTATCACCACCATTGAAGAAGTGCTAAGGGTGACCAAAGATTAACCTTATGACGACTCCGGCCTCAAACGCCACAACTGGACATAAAACTAATTTTATAGCTAACTGGCGAGCCAGGCCAAAAAAAATAAAATTAGCCCAAAAGATTTTTTTTGTCCAACAGCTCAGCGTCATGTTGAAAGCTGGCATTTCATTGTCGGTTGGCTTAAAAACCTTGTCCGAACAATCCTCATCAAAAAATTTCAAAAGAATCCTGCTTGACTTGCAACAAAGCGTTGAAAAAGGAAATTTACTTTCAAAAGGCTTGGAAAAATATCAACGGATCTTCGGCGAATTATTTATCAGTATGGTTAGGGCTGGCGAGATGTCGGGAAAACTAGAAGACGTTTTAAAGCAACTCTTTGTACAAATGAAAAAAGACAACGACATTATTTCCAAAGTCAAAGGGGCGATGATCTATCCCCTAGTGGTCGTAACGATGATGGTTGCCATTGGCATTTTAATGATGGTTTATGTTATTCCCACCATCACCGGAGTATTTACCGAACTTAATGTCCAACTTCCTTTACCAACCAGAATTTTGATCTTTCTCAGTAATTTTTCCGTTAAATACGGGGTCTTTTTGGCGATTGGCGCGGTGATTGGCGTAATCGGATTACAAAGACTACTTAGTACTACGAGTGGTAAAAAAGTTTTTCATATCATCCTGCTCAAGACACCAGTTGTCGGTACCATTATAAAAAAAATAAACATCGCCCGGTTTTGTCGATCGTTAAGTTCACTGCTAAAAACTGATATTCCAATCGTCCAATCATTTGAAATTACTTCAAGAATATTAGGTAATGTCATTTACCGGCAAGCCTTGCTTGAAGCCAAAGAAAAAATAAAAAAAGGTATCAACATTGAACAATCACTAAATCCTTTTAAATCGTTATTTCCACCGGTTGTTTTACAAATGATCGCCGTTGGGGAAGAGACGGGAGCGCTCGATAATATTTTGGAAGAATCGGCGATATTTTACGAAGAAGAAGTTAGCCAGACTATGACCAACCTACCGTCAATTATTGAACCGATTTTGGTTGTTATTCTCGGAATTGGGGTTGGTAGTATGGCGGTCGCCGTGATTATGCCGATGTATTCATTAAGCCAAAGCATTTAAATGAAACGCGGTTTTACCATTGCTGAATTGATGGTTTCAATATCAATTGTTATTTTAATTACGATCATTAGCATTCCGGTTTTTATTACTTACCAAAAAAGCAGCAAACTTAAAAGTGAAGCTCGATTAATGGTTTCCAACCTGCGCTTGGCGCAGCAGCTGGCGGTAACCGAGCAAAAAATATACGACTTCGTAATTTATCCGGTAACTAAAAAATACCAAATTATCAATTCAACCACCGGCACCGTGTATAAAGAAGCTAGCTTGGACGGCGAAATAAATATTTCAGAAATAAGTGGCCTAACTAATAATACGGTTCAATTCAATCCAACAGGCGGTGTCGCCGAAAGTGGTTATATTTATTTAACCAACAGCTTGTCTACAACTTCGACGATTCAAATTAAGCCTTCAGGCTACATTGAAATCAATGACTAATCAGAAAGGTTTTACAATTTTAGAAGCCACCATTGCCATCTTTATTCTGCTGATTGGTTTATTAGCCGTTGTTCAATTATTCCCATTTAGCTTAAAAATAATCGGCGATTCAAGCGACCTAACAATTGGATCTAATTTAGCCGTTTCCAAACTTGAAGAAATTAGGGGTCTAACTTATGAAAGCATTGGCACCGGCACCATCGAAACCAAGCAACGCCTGTCAAGTGATCAAACTTCATATCTGTATAATTTCCAAAGGCAAACGGTGGTCACCACCATCGATTCAAATTTAAACACCAGCGTTAGCGATGTTGGTTTAAAACAAGTCACGGTTACCGTTTTTTGGACTTCCCCGGTCAGTACGGCGGAAAAATCGACATCAATGAGTACTATTGTATCAAGCTATTAATGAAAAAATTTAATAACAATCGCCAGGGTTTTACTTTAACGGAGTTGATTATTTCAATGGTCATTGCGCTTTTGATACTGATCATTGTCAGCTCGACTTTCGTACTCAACCAACGCGTTTATCGTAAAAGCAATACGAAAGCAGAATTAATCCAAAACGCCAGAATTACCCTAGACTTAATGTCCAGAGAAATCAGACAGGCCACTTCGGTTGTCACAACCTTACCTGACGACAATTCAATTCCGGCCACCGTCGCGCATGAATTGGAATTTCAAGACGGTCACGTTGAAAATACCATTCAATACATCAGGTACTATCTCAGCGGTTCTGACCTAAACCGGCAAATCGTGGTTTATTATTTTGACACCGACCCGTCAACCTATGTCACCTGGGATGATATTAATGCTTTTGGCCCACCCACATTAAGGTTAATAGAAGATAAAACCGTCGGCGAAAATTTCGGCGCGTTGGATTTTTATGGCAACGGCAATATCAATATCGATTTAACGCTGACTAAAAATAACGAAATTTTTCAAATGAAATCAATCATTAATCCTAGAAACAACTAATATGGCTAGGGTAAAAAAACAACCGCCGGGAGTAGTCCTAATAATTTCAGTGCTAGTACTAACGACGTTATTAATGGTTGGCTCTTATCTAATTAGCATCACCACGTCGGAAAATAAGATCAGCAATGTCCAATCGCTAGCAACAACAAATTATTATTTAGCCGAATCCGGAGTTAGCGATATGATTTGGAAAATTCAACATGACTCAGCTACACGGGCCGCTTTTTTAAATGGTACGCTTAGCGCCGCCAATGATATTTCTCGAACCAACGTTTTTGGTGATTCTAACGCCAGCTATGAGGTTGCCGCCCGAAATACCGTAACCGCTGAAGCTTGGATAACAGCAACTTCGACTTATGTCATATCAGGCAACGCCTCCCAACGGGTCGTAAAATCATATATCAGCAAGGCCACTGGCAGTGGTACTCAATGGGACTACAGCGTCTTTGCCGGCGGTCGTGGGTCGCAACAGAATGGCAATTTTACTTTTACCGGTTCAGGTATCGTCTTAACCTCAAACGGTGGCCGGTTACACGCCAACCAAGTTTTTAAAGTTCAAGGATCAGAAGTCGTGGTTAATGATGGTATGGTTACCTCAAGCAATGTCATCAATGTCGTAGCCGGGGGCAAATTAACCCTCAATAACAGCACCCAGCAAGCGCCAACTACAACGGTCGATATTTTACAAATTGACTTTAATTCATCGTCCCCTAACTCTTGGAAAAATCGAGCAACCACCACCCTGACGCCTTCCCAATTTAAAAACTTAGCCAATAATACAATTCTTAATGGCATAATCTATGTCACCGGTGACGCTCAGTGGACTGGCAAAAATCTGACTATCAACGGCGTCTTGGTTGCTGAAGGTGATGTCCAAATAACTGAATCGGGCAAAAATTTAACCGTCAATGCGGACTCAACCTATGGTGGTGGAATATTAGCGGAAGACGACTTTCATATTACTACCTCCGGTGGGACCATTCTAATAAATGGGATGCTCTACTCTGGTGCCGATCTTGATATCACAAGTTCCGGCACTACTTTTACAATTAATGGCAGCCTAGTCGGATTCGATGCCAAGGTAACTGCCAGTGGCGGCTCAATTATTCTTAATTACACTCCGGAAAATTTCCAGCCGGTGATTGACCCAATCGTGAATGAAGATTCCCCCATCATTCAGATTGACCATTGGGAAGAGCAGTATTAAATTGTGCTATAATATAAAGAGTTTATATGTCTCTAATATCAAACAATGAAATTTTTGGACTGGACATCAGCGCGGGAGCGATCCGGTTAGTAAGTCTGAAAAAAAAAGGCAAAAAAATTGTCATTAATTCTTTTAATGAGCTTAATCTACCGGCTGGAATAATAACCAACGGCGAAATTGTTAATGAAGACAAATTTATTTCCGGGGTTAAAGATTTAGTTAAAAACTCCAAGGGCGATAAAATTAAAACTAAAAATGTCATCACGGTATTGCCGGAAACCAAAACCTTTATTAAAGTTATCAACGTATCATTTCTCGGCGAGGGCGATGCGAAACGGATGCCGGAACTGGTTAATGAAGAAATCGTCAACCAGATCCCGTTGGCTTTAGATGAAATTTACTTTGACTGGCAGGTTATCAGTCGTGGCCAAACCAGCGCCGAAATTTTAGTTGGCGCCGCTCCTAAAAAATTAGTTGATTCCTACTTGACCATTGTTGAAAAATGTGGTTTAACACCATATGTTTTTGAAATTGAGGCCGCCGCGATTTCCCGAGCACTGATTGATGATAAAAAAGACTCCCAAGCTAAAATAATTATTGACATTGGGGCAGTTAGAACAGGACTGATTGTTTATGACAAAGGGGCAATTCAATTTACAGTCAGTTTGCCAATTTCAGGAAATAAAATAACCCAAACTATTTCCAAGACCTTAAATATTGACTTAAAGAAGGCTGAAAAGGCCAAGCTTGTTTGCGGACTTGATCCGGCTAAGTGTGAAGGAGCCATGCT
The DNA here is from genome assembly GCA_028688055.1 of Patescibacteria group bacterium. Taxonomy (GTDB): domain Bacteria; phylum Patescibacteriota; class Patescibacteriia; order Buchananbacterales; family UBA6539; genus JAQTYZ01. Next base: position 162,123 of record JAQTYZ010000001.1, on the reverse strand, counting down.
CAAAATTTTATATAAAATGATCGACAACCTAACTTCTCAAATAAAAAAAACAATTACCTTTTATCAGAGTAACTTTGAAAACGGTAAGGAGGTTACCGAGATTATCTTATGCGGTGGCGGCGCTAACTTTACCTACATTGACAGCGTTTTGTCAGATAAACTAAAAATTCCGGTTAAAATCGGCGACCCGTTAAATGGTAAATATCAAATCAAGAAATCGGCTATCCCAAATGATAAAATATTGTCCTTCACCACAGCCATTGGCTTAGCCTTAAGAGCTTACGAGAAAAAAGATATTATATGATTGGCTTAAATTTAATTCCACCGGAAAAAAAGAAAGAGGTCAGATTAATGCAATTATATGTTGGAATAAAGAATCTCATTATTTCTTTATTGCTTTTATCAATTATTGTTGCCGTCATCCTTTTATTTGTTAAAATGACGCTCCAAAATAATTTTGATAAGGTGGTGGCGGAAACAACTCTGACAACTAAATATATAAATACTTTTAATAATGATATTAAAAAATTTAATCAGCTCTTGGGCACCGTTGATAATATTCAAAAAAATTATATACCTTGGTCAACCTTCATCGCTAAATTTTCTAAATTAATCCCACCGAACATTACGCTGCAAAGTATTAATATTAAAGATAGCAAAGTGCTAATAACTGGCCGGGCCAAGACTCGTGAAGATCTGCTCAATTTAAAAAATAATCTTGAGTCATCAACATTTTTTTCGAATTCGCAAATCCCCCTCGAGGATTTACTAAAAAAAGAAAATATTAATTTTAGCTTAAAATCTGATATTGATTTTGAAAAAATAAAAAGCAATGAAAATTAGACAAAAAATTTCATTAACTATTCTAACGGTCATCATTTTAATTTTTGGTGTTGTTTATCTGGTGATTATTCCGACCATCTCCGATATAAAACAAATCAGTAATTCGGTTTTCGCCGAACGAGTAGATTTGGAAAAAAAATACCTCCGTGGGCAACTGCTCAAAAAAACTGTCGCCGACTTCGAAAAAATTAAACCGCAACAAGACAGACTTAATAACGTTTTCATTGAAGCAGGCAACGAATTAAATTTCGTTACGGCGATTGAAACCTTGGCGGCTGACAATGGTATTGAACAAAATATCAGATTAAATGCCAGCCGACAAAATGAATCAGCTTTCATTTCAAGTCTGCCCATTGAAATAACAGCGATTGGTAACTTTGATAACGTCCTTAATTTTACGTCGGCGATTGAAAAACTGCCGTTCTACTTCAACTCAGCGGCTATGACGCTAGAATCGACCAACTCAACGGCTAACCAAGACGAGGTCAAATTAACTATGGATGGAAAAATTTTTTTCCTCAACGCTGAAAAAAAATAACCATAAATATGAAACTTAAATTTCCAAGAATAAAAATATTTCAGCTTGTTTCTTCCCTCAAATATATATCTTATATTATGGCCGTTGCCATAGTTGTGATTTTCTCCTTGCTCGGATTATTTCTTTACCAATATTTTTACCAAACTATTGCTCAGTCTGAAGAAATCGTTTTGTTGAAACAGGAAGTCGCGCCTGATATTTTAGATGATGACAAGGTCAAAAAAGTCCTCAACCGCCTTGACCTTAAAGAGTCAACCAGCACGGTGCCGCTAGCCGTCAATAACCCATTCAAAGAACAAAAAAAATCGTCAGTTCAAAACTCGACGATTAATAATAATGCCACCAGCACCCAAAACTAATAAACGGCTATTACCCGTTTAACACCCAAGGCCATTTCTTCATCAGTCATTCCATTGGTTTCTAATTGATGATTCCAGTCATGAATGGCATTCAATAAAACGTCATATTGATACCTATAACCATCGCCCCGCCTTGTACCGGGGTCGTTGGTTATAAATTCCCCAGTTTTATCGTCATAACCACGAATCACCAGCATATGATAGATCGGCCCCGGTGTTTGAAAATATGGATTACCCAACAATCTTCCGGCCGCTGGCATAATTATTAGTTTTCCCTGTCTTAAAATACTTTTAATTAATTCGACATTTGGATTATTTATTTCGTCCGCGCTGACCTTAAAATATTCACGCAGAATTTTGCTAGTCTCCACCACCGTTAAATCCTGACCGAAGCTGTTAGCTCTTTCCCAATTAACTAGATCAAGAATTCCCTGCTCCATGGTGTGTGTTGTCAATGGTTTTTTTGCAACATAGCTGTAAGCAATAATCATTGAAGCTTCTTCACAAGCTTCACCGTGGAGCTCATCCCAAACACCAAATGGCGCTTGGGAGGCAAACTGCGGTTTTAAGTCAATAAATCCATCAACTAGCACGGGCACCTGATTTATTGTCGAGGATGTAGTTCCCTTATTATTCGGAACTATTATTTCACTGTCAGTGACCGCTGGTGTTGACGAAACATTACTAATAATTGCTCCCGCCGTAATCGTTGACGTCTGGAAGTTGTTGCTATTTTCATTATTTTCAACCTGAACTACCGGCGCTGGCTGGCAGCCGGTCAAAATAAGCAGCGTTAGCAGTAGTAATTTAATAATTTGGTTATTCATCATAATATTGAGTATAACCAAACAATCAATCCTTGACAATTAAGTCAAATTAAACTATATTAAACCTATTATTTTGCTAATGACTATTAAATACTATGGCGCATAAGAAAGCTGGTGGTTCCACTTCCCTGGGGCGAGATTCACAGTCCAAACGATTAGGGGTCAAGCTCTATGAAGGAGAAGTAGCCAAGTCGGGAAGTATTATTATTAGACAGCGAGGATCAAAAATTCGCGCTGGTAAAAATGTAAAAAAAGGCGCTGACGACACCTTGTATGCCGCCGCTACTGGCCTGGTTAAATTTTCTCGTAAGAAAATCAAGAAATTTACCGGCCGTCTTGAATGGGCAAAGTTTGTCAACGTTTTACCGAAGAAGTAATAAAAAAACCAGATCTCAGGACGAGTCCGTTATCTGGTTTTTTTATTACTTATTTTTTTCGCTTAACCGCCGCGGCCACAAAGGCTTTAAATAATGGGTGTGGGTATAGTGGTCTAGATTTTAATTCAGGATGAAACTGAGTACCGACAAAAAATGGATGGCCGACAACTTCAACAATTTCAACTAATTTTTTATCTGGTGACATGCCAGCTAGCACTAACCCCTTTTTGGTTAAACGAGTACGATAATCATTATTAAACTCAAAGCGGTGACGGTGGCGCTCACTGATGTGATTTTTAGTATAAGCCTGCTGGCTAACAGTTCCCTTCGCTAGGACGCAAGGATAAGCGCCTAGTCTCATGGTATTACCATACTGTTTTTTAGCCATCTTCTCGGCCTGATCAGGCATAATATGAATAACGGGATTAAGACAATTGGGTTTTATTTCTGTTGTATGAACATCTTTTAGTTTTGCGACATTTCTAGCAAATTCAATGGTGGCTAACTGCATGCCATAGCAAAGGCCAAAGAATGGTAGATTATTTTCTCTGGCATATTTAATCGCGATAATTTTACCTTCAATGCCACGGCTACCAAAACCGCCGGGTACAACAATACCATCAAAATCTTTTAACTCCTTGACTAAAGAAGGTGTCTTCTCGTAAGCATCCGAATTAATCCACTCAATTTGAGCCTTTACTTTATTGGCCCAGGCCGCATGTTTGATTGATTCAATTACTGAGATATAGGCGTCAGGCAAAATAAAATCGCCGGTAGCAAAGTACTTGCCAACAATACCAATTCTGACAATTTTTGAATTGCGCTTGACGTCCGCGACCATTTTTTTCCAAGCTTTCAAGTCGGTCTTGCGCGGCTTTAAGTTTAATTTTTTAATAATTTTATCACTTAATTTTTCTTTTTCGAGTGTAATTGGCACTTCATAAATTGAGTCGCAGTCTGGATTAGAGATTACGTCACCTTCGGCAACATTACAAAACTGCGAGATCTTTTTACGCCTAGGACCGTCAACCGCTTTGGCCGAGCGACAAATTATAAAATCAGGCTGAATCCCGGCTGAATTTACCTGCTGAACGGCGTACTGCGTCGGTTTAGTCTTCATTTCGCCCAAAGTACCCGGAATCGGCAAATAACTCACCAAAACGAACAAAACGTCCTGCGGATTTCGATAGTGCATTAATCTGGCGGCTTCTAAAAACAAAATGTTTTGATATTCGCCCACCGTACCACCAATCTCAATGATGGTGATATCGGCTCGAGAACGACTGGCGGCTTTTTTAATTCTGGCGATTACCTCTAACGGAATATGAGGGACAACTTCAACACATTTTCCACCATATTCCAAATTTCGCTCGCGCTGAATCACTGACAGGTAGACGCGACCGGTCGTCATATAATTATCTCGCAAAATATCTTCGTTTAAAAAACGTTCGTAGTTACCAATATCCTGATCGGTTTCGTCCCCATCTTCAGTGACAAAAACTTCACCGTGTTCAGTCGGATTCATAGTACCCGCATCAACATTAATATATGGATCAATCTTAATAGCCGTAACCTTATAGCCCCTTGATTGTAAAATTTTGCCAATTGACGCCGAAGTTACACCCTTGCCAACACCCGACATCACTCCCCCCATCACAAAGATAAATTTTGACATAGTATTATTTTAAAGCGACAAACCCACCGGCGACGGTGGGCTTATCTTTTTTTGTTATTAAATTTGAGATTAAAATGGTAGGACATTATTCTGGATTTACAGTTAAGGTAATTCTGGCTTCAAGACCATGATCCAAATTAATAATAATTTCATGATCACCAATTTCCTTAATATGGCCTAACTCAATTTGACTTTTGGCAATATTAAAACCTTTATCTTTTAAAGCGGCCAACACCTTAGTCGATGAAATGGCGGCATAAAGAGTCCCTTCTTCACTAGCCTTGGCCTTGATTTCTACAATTTGGCCCTCAAGCTTACCGACCAGCTCTTCCATTTTCAACAAATTAGCTTCGGCAGACTTAGTCTCGGTGGCCTTTCTGGCCTCTAATTCTTCCAAGGCCTTCGGACTGGCTTCTTCAGCAAAACCCTTAGGAATTAAGAAATTTCTGGCATAACCCAAAGCAACGTCTTTGACGTCCCATTGCTGTCCAAGTTTTGGTACATTTTTTATCAATATTACCTTCATAAACTTTTTCATGGTTTTAACTCTCAAATACTATCACAAAATTAGAAAAAACTCCAGTCGCCTCCGTCCAGCTGGTTTTTATATTGGAAACTGTTGCCAGTCCAACACCATTATAACACCAAATGATAAAATTATTCAAGTTGCCCTCCTCGCCCTCAGCAACTACCTCGACTGAACCAGCAGGTAAATTTTTCACATACCCGGTCAATCCAAGCTTGTTCGCTTCCCTTACGGCCGCTGTCCTAAATCCAACAGCCTGAACTTCGCCGCTAATTATTAGCGTGACCCTCTTCATAAAAAAACTAAATTATTTTGATAGTGCCGTTAGTCGCGTTGACTACTACCTTATCGCCGTCTTTCAAGACTTTGGTGGCAATTTTGGTGCCGACAATACAAGGGATGTTTAATTCTCTGGAAACAATAGCAGCATGGCAAGTCAGGCCGCCTTCATCAGTGATAATTGCCGCCGCCATTTTCATTATTGGCAACATTTCAGGCCGGGTCATGCCAGTAACTAAAATATTGCCTTGGCTCATTCGGTGAAAGCCGCTTTCACCGAAGATAACTTTAACTTCTCCGGACACTTTACCACTTGAAGCCACCGTCCCGGTAAGCTCATTTAATTGGTCATGAATTTTTTTGAATTCTTTAGGAATTAATTTCGAAACACTTTTGCCACTATAAACTTTGAATAAATGCTTTTGATAATCAACATCTAAAATTATAAATTCTTTTCTCCTTTTTAACTCAGCTCGATCAAGTTTTTCTCCCTTGCTCAATAATATGAGTTCCTGGCTGGTAAAAAATTGCAGGTCTGATAAATGATAGCCGAATCTTTTTGCCAGTTCGTCGCGGACATCATCGGCATAAAAGATTGACTTAACAAAAATTTCTTTTCTCCGGTCACGCAACGGCCCGATGTCATCAATAATATTGATTAATTGTAAAGCTCCTTTAACAAAATCATATTTTTTTATGATTTGGCTTTTCCGTTTTTTCAAATTAATCTTAAAATCTCTCAGACGTTTAAGCTCTTTAGATAAATTCTGATGCTGCCTGATTAATTCACCAATTCTTGCTAAAAAATAATTAATGGTAATAATTTTCTTACCATTATGACCGGTTGCAAGCCATTCATATTTTTTAAAATGATCGTCTAAATCATTGCCGATTTTCTGACCGCTGCTCTTTTTAATCGCTAATCTAATCAACTTTTGGGTTTCTAAATTTAAATAGCTGACATCAGGGATAGTCGATAAATCAGAGAAATCATCACGGGAAAGTTTATATTTTTTGAACTCTTTCTCAAAAATTTGGGGCAGCACATAGTCAAAAGCTTCGGCAAAAAAACCATAACTAAACATTTCTTGATAGCATTCCGTAAAAAAATCTAAATAACTAAACAAGGCACTAACCGACATTGCGGCCGGACTTTGCGACCGATATTTTAATATTTTTCGCTCCAGCTTTAAATTTACCTTAGCTAAACCTTGTTTAATTTTATTACGAAATTTTTTATTTTTAAATTTATTAAAACATTTATTGCCAACGATGACATTGTCTTCAACTAAAGTGCACCATTTAAAAGGCTTATTTTTCTCCAAAATTACCAAATTTCGATTAAACCCAAAGCCATAAATTTTTCGCATACCCACTGTCATGGCCCAAGCCGCTTCCGGACAAATCCAAAATACGGCTTCGGCTTCATCAACATCCCATTTCGGTTTAAAGCTTTTATTTCTTTTCATTTACGACAAAATTACTTAGTGGTAATTAGAATAAAACTAGATTAATTAGCTTTCTCAACTTTAGGCCAATGTGGTTGGCGACCCTCTCGCTGAGCTAATCTTTCATCATACCGATGAAATAATTCTTCAATTATTGTCCAATCAACTGACAACTGCTTATCTCTGAATAATTCTTGTCGTTTGGGGTCGGTAAATTCGCACTCATACCGTTCGTGGCCATTCGCGTCCCGTATTATTCTGATCTTAAAAGCCTCAGCTGGCGCAAAAAATCCGCCGATTTCATCAACGTCTTCAAAGCCGGCTTGGTGAGTACCATCACTATTTTCAATTATCAACGCTTTCTTTAAAAAAGATTCATTATAAATACCGTGACTAACCAAGGGTAAGGCTGGTTTTAAATCTGGCTTAACATCTTTAGCTATTTCTCGTAAAGTATATAAATTATAAGCTACACCTTCAGCCGCTTCTTCAACAATTCCAGAATCTTTCATGGCCTCTCTTAAACCTACCTCTTGGGCTTCTTGCCGAACCGATGCCCTTTCTTCAGGAGGCAAAATGCCATATTGAGGATGCTGACCAGCCTGCTCATTAATCATTGGCTTAATGTTTTTTAAGACACCTTGAGTCTCTGACCCAAATTCTCTATAAGTTATTCCCCTGGCCTGATTAACGACTCGACCACCGTCTTGATCTCTAATATTGATTGGCTCTTCGGCTCCCGCCTCAATATCCGCACCAGTCTCAGCTGCCCTGGCCTCCATACTGCCAATACTAACAATGTGGTCATGACCATGGCCTATCAACTGACCAAATTCTCGCGCGCGCAGTTTGCCTTCTGGGGTTAGATTTTCCGTATCATCAAAGACAATCTTTTCCCCAGTATTCGGATCTTCCCATTCACCTTTACCAGCGAAACGATTTGAATGCCTCATTAAATAAAGGTCAACTTGAGTTTCTGGTTTTTTTTCTTGTTCCGACCCATATCCTGTCTCATGACTTAGCCTTGTCATCATAAATTTATTTATTATTTATAATATTATGTAAATCAATTTTAAATTTTTCAACATTGCTATAAATTATAATTTTCATACCCAGAGCCTTCGCACCGTCCACCCGATCAGGCCTGTCGTCAACGTAAATTGCTTCATTGCCATTTATTTTAGCAATTTCTAAGGCCTGCTGAAATATTCTTATATCAGGTTTACGAATATGTAGATAACCTGAAACCGCCTTGACGTCAAAAATATCTTGCCAGTCAAATATCTTTGAACAATAATCAAACCATTCTTTGGGATTATTAGAAATTATCCCCAATGTAAATCTATCTTTCAAAGTTATAAGATAATCCGCTAACTCAGTATTAAGAATAAAATTATCATAAATTACTTCTTTAAGCTTTTCGATGTCTAAACTCCCCACAAAATCATTAGCCAGCTGATTGAAATAATTTTCTTCCGTGATTTTACCTAGAGTAAAATCAGTCCAGTATAGCCTATCATGGACAGACTCATATAATTTTCCCTTTTTGATACCAAGCTTTTCTTCGTATTCAGCAATACAAGACACATAATCTTCCTGAACCAAGACTCTACCGGAGTCAAAAAATACTGCTTTTATCATTTGGCTCGCTTTATTATTTTGATAACACCGGTGCGAGCATTAACTTCTATTAGATCATTATCCTTAATCACCCTTGTACCATTCTCAGTTGCCATCACGCAAGGAACACCTAACTCACGAGAAACGATAGCGGCATGCGATGACAAACCGCCTTGATCAGCCACAATAGCCACCGCGCGTTCCATCGCTGGTACAAAATCAGGCGTGGTAAACTGCGCTACTAACACATCACCTCTCTTAACTTTACCAATATCTGATTTATCCAGACAAATTTTTGCTCGGCCGCGTATGACTCCGCCCAAACAGGCTACTCGACCTTGAATCTGATTAACTTGATCATTTTTTACTATATATTTTTTTTCCATTTTTTTTATTTCAACCGGATCGGTGATAAGTCTAGTATTAGCATTTCTGACAATCATGGCATAGTTTTTAAGGCGTCTTTGCATTTCAACCTTATTTGGCAATTTTTGTCCATGCAACGCTTCATACATTTCCGGAATACTTACTTCCATTATCCAATTGGGATTAAATTTACTCCTTTTAGCAATTTCATGATACATAAAACTGGCTCCATAGTCAGCCAAAAAAAGTGCTTCTACTCGACGATTTCTGGTGTAAGAATGCAAACGAGCCTGATCAATAATTTTTTTAAAGATACCGTCTGGCTTAACTTGGTTTAAAGCCCATTTATAATCTTCAATGATTTTTTTCGGTGAGCTATAACTAATTAGTTCGTCTAAACCTTCCTTGGCTGCCCATGCTTCCTTAATTCTAGAAATTATATCTTTTCGGGTATATGGTTTACTGGTTGCCAAACCGCGATTAATATACGCAAACATAGACAGATGCTTTTTTATGCTAGCTTCTGCTATCTGAGACAAATTAACCAATTTCTCACCATTCTGTTTAAGTTTTTTAGCTAATTTCATCAATTCCCACCGCTCTTTGGCAACATCAGTCATTTCTTTCGGATCAGTAAAAATTAAAACAAATTTTCTAAAATCATGATGATCGGCTCGGATTAATGTTAAAAGTTTTTCTTCAATAACACTTTCATAGTAAATATCAATTGGATATTGGGCATACCAAGGGCAAGCTAATTCGCGATATAAACCAAGCAGATTGTCTAAAATTTTCTCCATCTCTGCATTAGTTTTTTTAGCCCAATCTACTTTCTCTAATTTTAAACCTAGGTTATATAAATGCTCTGATTTTTTTAGCTCACGATAGCAATATTTTTCCAACCAACCGTCTTGTTTTTTTAAATGGTCAACTATCTCCTTCTCAAAAGCGTCATACTCTGAAGCTGGCCAATACATCATGTGATTAAGATAAACACGATTAGCAATATTATGTTTAATCCCCGCTTTATTCGAAATTGCTTTATCAAAACTAGAATTAATCATAAATCTCAAAAAAATTGGCAACTGACCCGACGGCTTAATACGCCATTTTCCCGACCTCATTACTGCTCCTACCATAATTTTTAAAAAATTAATAATAAAAAATTTAGGCTACAAAGTGGTGATCGGCCGAGATTGAGTGATATAAAATTTTCCTTTAGCAAATGCCCACTCAATATCTTGCGGCTTTTTGTAATGTTTCTCGATATTTGCACAAATTTTTGCCAGCTCGATAATTTGTCTGCCCGTCAACTTTTGGCTCTCCTGTTTTGATTTAGCAATGGTTTTCCAAACATTATCGCCGCCCGCGCCTTTGCGAACCAACATTTTCTTTTGTTCGGCGACATTAATATCAAAAATACTAAAATCTTTTTTACCAACGACATAACTGTCCGGCGTAATTTGGCCGGACACAATGGCTTCGCCTAACCCAAACCCAGCCTCAATAATCATTTGATTTTTGTCTTTGGTCACCGGATGAACAGTAAAAGTAATGCCGGAAATTTCTGACTCCACCATTTTTTGCACCACCACCGCTACCGCCACGTGTTGATCTGACATCTTTTTTTCATAGCGATAAAAAATCGCCCGCGGCGTAAAAAGCGACGACCAACAGCGCCGGACATTTTGGAGTAATGTTTTTTCAGTCGTATTCAAATATGTCTCCAGCTCCCCGGCCCATGAAGCAATAGATGAATCTTCGGCCGTGGCCGATGAGCGCACGGCAACAAATTTTGTATTTAATTTCTTAAATTCATTTTTAATTTGATCAGCTAAGTCACTGGGAATTTTGGTATCGTGCAAAATATCACGAATAACGTTCGACGCTTTATCAATAGAATTAGTGTCTTTAAAATTAACCTCTTTCAGCTGGGCTTTAATGTCTAGCCCGACTTCGGCGACTTCATTTTTCGCAACGCTATCAATAAAATAATTATACGCGTCAGCAACAATCACAAACCCCGATGGCACCGGAATACCTGTCTGGGTCATTTCGCCCAGCGACGCGCCCTTACCGCCGGCGATTGCTGCATCTTTTTTAGAAATTTTAAAAAAAGGTAAAATATATTTAGTCATTTCATTAGGTATTAATACTCATCTCGTTAGCTAAAAAGTCATACAAACTTCCAATTTCCTAGTAGTCCCCTTTGTCGCTTATGTCTGAATTACCATTTAAAATGTGATACAAATGATAGGAAAAATCAGGAAATTTCGTCCTTAATGATTTTACCGCTTCGACAAACATCTGACAATTACTCAATTTAAATCAACTTTTTCTGAAGCAACAATTTTTCCATCATTATTAAATTGAAATTGCTCACAAAAATGCGGCACCTCTTCTGCTGTTATGCCCCCGCGATCTTCATAAAGTGCCTGCCCTAACGACCCAGAATGACCGACGCCAAACAAAATTACTGGCGATTGCCGTTGATGCGAATTGCCATCCTGCGCCTGTGTTATGCTGCCATGGATCAGCTTAACTAATTGTCGATATCTTTCTGCTGATTCTTTGGGTGATTTTTCAGGCGCCACATCAATGCTTGGATCATTCATATCATTTAACCACCGAAATATGGCCTCACCTTCATCAAGGCCATCATTTTTCATCATCAGTTCATAAGGAGCCCAGGTATCAGGATTTGAATCGGCCAATAAACTCACAATTTCCTTTTCATCAATTTCCAGCATATCAATTATTTTTTCTTTTCCTTCCAGCTGGCTTAAACGTTCAGTCACCAGATGACGACATAATTTAGCCCTGTCCTTACCACTATCAAGTGTCACTAAAATTGATTCCGCTGGAAGCTTATCATAAAGATTTTCAGCCAATTTTAAGCTACGCTGAATTCCTTCAAGGGTAAGGGGCGTTTCACCGGCTTCAATCATTTCCGGAAAGTCATTTTGCAAAACTTCCACCACCAAGGCTGCTTGTTTGGCTGGAAAAATTTGTGTCAACGATTCTTCACTTATCTGCCATGACCCCTTGTCGGCGTGACGAGCAATAATAGAATCACGATTATGTAAACTCTCCATATTTTTTTTGCAATTAATTATTTTCTTTTTATAATAGTCACCACCCCATGATTACCATTAACATCCACTAAATCACCATCGCTTAAAACTTCGGTGGCAATTTTAGTGCCAATGACACACGGAATCCCTAACTCTCTAGCGACAATAGCGGCATGACAAGTAACGCCGCCCTCATTAGTAATTATGGCCGCGGCTTTTTTCATACCTACAATATAATCTGGCCGAGTCATTACGGCTACTAAAATATCTCCCCGATTAACTTTATTTATTTCGTGAGCGCTGGTGACGATTTTAACAATTCCTCGCACCTTACCACTCGAGGCACTTAACCCACGGAAATCATTAATACTTTTTTTAACACCAACTTTAAAGATGGCTTTCGAAACCTCACGAGCCGCCGCACCGGTGATTATCTCATAAGCTTGCCGATGATCATAATGAAAACTAAATTTTCTACGCTGCTGCGCTTCTTGCCTAGAGACATAATGCCCCTGGCCAGTAAATAATGTTATAATTTCCGAAAAAAATAAATATTTCATTTCAACCAAGGGGTAGTCAAAACGTCTGCCGATTTCAGCTAAAAAAGTTGAACCATAATAAGTTGCCAAAAAAGTATATTTTTTTCGCTCATCTTGCCAGTAGGTAAATGTTTCTGATATTTCGATTAGATTAAGAAGAAACTTGGGCAACTTTAATTTTTTTATTAATTTTTGTTTATCAATTTTATTTTTGATTGGCACCGTTTCAATTCTTTTGATCTGAGCTGATACGTCAATATTGTTTTTCAATAATTGTTTAATTTCCTTAATAAAAAAAGAAATACTTAAAATATTGCTATCAACATAATTGTTTTTACCCCAAAAAAAATTATGTTGATGTTTTCGCAGGGCCTGATATTCAACCGGAAAATGATTAATTTTTTTATAAATTGAATTGACATTGTTGGCAATAAAAATTTTTCTTAATTTCTGATTCTGATAAATTTTTAGAGCTACTTTCAATAATGAGATTTCGGCCTCATTGATAAATGATTGGTTTGTCGGCGCCGTCAATGTTGAAAAAAATATTCCTTGACCAGTGGCAATTTTTTGGCTACTTAAAAATTTTTTTAACTCTGTTTCAATAAATTGATCACTCCCCAAGGCAAAACCATCAATCACAGAACTCATGCTGGTCCAACCAAAATACGTCCTGAAAAAATCTTCATATAAATTTTTCAATTCATTATTGGTAAGCTTAGTTAAATTTATTTTATCCAATTCCAAGCACTTTTTATGAAAAGCTACTTTATTATTATCCCATTTCTTCATAATCCTTTTTCCGATTCCCAAGGACTGGCGATAACTTTTTTTAAAAAAAATATTGGAGACACGATTAATGTCAGCTAAATCAATATACCAATCAACCCGATCATTATTAAAAATTATCAAATGATTGATGAATTCTCCACCAACTTCTTTTCTCGATTCTGGCTCCAGCTCCATCTGACCAATTAAATAAATAAGGTTGGGACAACCATCAAACCTTTGGTGATACCATTCTTTCTGCTTTAATTTTTCTAGGTCTTTTTTAATTAAACCCTTTTTAAACTGCATCGACGTCATAAGTTATGTTAACTTTTTAATTACCCCCTGATCAGCATCAACCTCAACCCTATCACCGGTTTTAAAAATCTGAGTGGCAATTTTAGTGGCAACCACACAAGGAATACCTAACTCCCTTGAAATAATCGCCGCGTGACAGGTTAATCCCCCATCATCAGTTACAATAGCACTGGCTAATTTCATCACCGGCAAATAATCCACCGTTGTCATCGTCGTTACTAAAATATCACCTTTTTTGAAATTTTTAAGCGCCAGTTTAGAACTCTTAGTTACAAAAACTTTACCGTTAACTTTTCCGCCCGAAGCTGTTTCGCCTGAAATTTCCAAAACATTATCTGCTTTAAAGCTTGAAAGAACTAACATATTTAATACTTTTTTTGCCCTCAGACCTAAAAAAATTCTAGCTTTTCTGTCACTGATTACCCAGGTAATCCCGTTTTTCCTTTTTTTAATTTCTGAAGCGCTTAATTTTTTTCTGTCCAAACATAAATTTTTGATGTCGGAATTAAAATAAAACAGCAGGTCACCGTAATCCACTTTAAACCTTTTGGCAATTTCTTTTAAAACCGGAAAAATAATTTTATTACAGTTCATTTGATGCTCTTTGCGCCGGTCGTGGAAAACAACAAAAATATCCAAAAGGTAAAAAAGCGGTTTCAATTTTTTTTGAGGCAACTTATATTTTTTCAATATCCTTTTTCTTTCAAGGCGTACCGATTGGCCAAAGTTCTTAATTTTTTTGAGTTCCTTGGTACGATCATTGATACTTACTTTTTTCAGCTTAGCTAGGTCACTTTTTAGTTTAGCAACAGTTAATTCGTTGCTTCCATCCCAACCCATCGCAATCCAACAAAACTGATTGGCAATTTTTTGTAACTCAGAAGGGAGAACATTTTTTACAAACGAAAACTCTAAAAGTTTTTTTCGATATTGAAGACTTTTGGTAATCGACGCTGGCCTTAATAATTGTCTAATATCTTCTTGGCTAATTAGTCCCTTGGTATAGCCACGAATTTTTTCGGAAAAAATATTACCAGAAAAATCATCAAAAAGATCAATGGCGTATTCATCAAAAATAACTCCACTTAAAAAGATATTTTTTGTTTTTTCATATAAACCATATAATTCATCACTACCAATATTTTTGACTTTTATCTTTGCTAAAGATGGCAAAATATTTTGATTACTATGCCCTAGGCAATCAAAAAGTATTAAAAGATCTTTTAATTCGCTTTTTGAATAAAGCCAATCTCGAACCCATCTGCGAGCGTCTTTTTCAATGGCGTCGGCATCACGCGCCCACCAAAGATAACCATCTTGAAAAGTCAAAACTTCGTGATGATTAGCAATATAAGGATACTTTTTACTCTGTGACAAATTAACCAATTCAAGATACGGCGAAAGACTCTGCGGATAAATATTATTACGCTCATAGAGTCTCCAATTGACACATGTTTTAGACATACTTCATTTAGCAATTTTTTTAACCACCCCTTTGATCGTATCGACCTCAACTAAATCACCATCTTTCAAAACTCGTGTTGCTACTTTTGTTCCAACAATACAGGGAATACCAAGTTCCCGTGACACAATGGCCGCGTGACTAGTTAACCCGCCTTCATCGGTGACAATGGCGGCCGCTTTCTTTATTACCATAATGTAATCGGGTGATGTCATCGCTGTCACCAAAATATCACCAGGCCTCATCTTAGTAAAATCTTTAGCTGATAAAATCACTGTTACCAGAGCTTGCACCTTTTGCCCCTTACTAACCACGGTACCACTTAAAGTGGTCAAATTCTTCTCAACTTTTATAGCCGTATATTTTTTAATAATGTCCGCGGCTTTTCTGCCAGAAATGTACTCCAATGAATTAGCATTTTGGGAGTAGTGGACAACCAAATTATTTTTCCGGTGGTTAATTTCTGATTTGGCAAGCTTTTTGTGGCTTTTGGCCAACCGCATCATCTCTTCGACACCATAATAATGCAAATCATCAAAATCAACCCCAAGTCGCCGCGAGAATTCCTGAAGGAACAAATCGACATAATGGTTGGCTAAAAAGATGTAATATTTCCGTAAATCCTGCCACCAAATCGAAAAAGCGAGCCTTTGGGCCACTTTGGCCGTTAGCGGGTCAATATGATATTGTCGAATCAGCTTTTGCTTTTCGCGCTTAACTAGGCTAGTATATTTCATTAGCTCAGACAATTTGCGCTCATAATTAGGCCCAATCGCCCGCAATTCGCGGCGAAAATATTGTAGCGATAAAATTTTTGTATGATGATAACTGTTTAAAATCCAAAAAAACTTTTGTTGATGAAGCTCTAATTTTTTTTCAAAATCCCTGGCGTGAATTTGCTTTTTTAATTTTAGCAGGCCCAATTCCGCCTCCCGATAAAATGATAATTTTTCGGGCGCGGATAATTTTTCCAACAAAAAAATAAAATCATGTTCTGATTTTAATGGCAGCTTTTTTAATCTTTCATTTAAAATTATTTCACCGCCCCAGTTGGCCACTTCCGGTAACAGCCCCAATGTCCAAAACTTAAGATACAATTCAACCCATTGTTGAAAAATATTAGCTAAATCTTGATCACTGGCGTGTCTAAGCTTTGCGGCCGACAGCGTTTTTTGAAATCGTAACCATTGCCGCAAATTCTTTTGCCAATCACGAAAAACGGCGTTAAATTTTTTTGAATCAAGGGCTGTTTTTTGAAAATTTTGCCGGCCACATTCATACAAATTATCATTATCCACCACGCAGAGCATCTTTTCTTTTTGCATCAACCACAAAACATCCGGCCAACTGACAAAACCGGCTTTTTGAAACCGGACAAAAGTTTGATTAAAAAAATCGGGATAGATCAATTTGCCATCAATCGGCCCCCATTTAAATAATTTATCAGCGGGATTAATGTCGATTTTGGCCATAAAGGTAAAAAAGAATTACCAGCGACATACTACCACCCATTTTTTTAACCATACTATTTTTGCGTCTTGAGTATTTCTATCGCTTTATCCAGCTGCGGATCACGATTTGCCTCAATATCTTCCTTGGTTAATTTGACTTCAACGTCAGGGGCAATACCTTCCTTATTAATGTTTCGGCCTAACGGCGTCAACCATTCTGCAATCGTTAATTTTACCGATGAACCATCAGGAAAATTCTTTAAATCCTGAACGGATCCTTTACCAAAAGTTTTTTCTCCCACTAAGGTTGCCATTTTATAATCCTGCAAGGCGCCAGCGACGATCTCGGAACCGGAGGCGCTACCACCGTTAACCAAAACCACCGTCGGAATATTGGCCAATCTTGCAACGTGATTGGCATGACTAGCGGTCCGCTCGCCGGTTCTGGTCTGTTCCATCACCACGTCGCGCCCATTAACCCAGTCGCCGGCAATTTCGATGGCCGTTGTTAAATAACCGCCCGGGTTATTTCTTAAATCAAGAATGATTCCCTTAGGTTTCATTTTAACTACCTGTTCAATGGTTTTATTCCAGTCCGCTAAGGTATTTTCATTAAAATAAAGCAGCTGAAGATAAGCGATGTCACCGTCTTTAACCTCAAAATTCTTTTTATCGTCACTAGCCACCGTACTTAATTTTTGAGAAAATTTTACACTATCAATTTCGATTTTATCTCTGATAATTTCAACATCGCGCGGAGCATCATCACCATTGGTATAAACACTTAATTTAACTGGCGTACCTTTAGCTCCACGAATAATGCTAACGGCATAATCTAAAGCAATACCCGAAGTGTCTTTACCGTCAATGGAAATAATATAGTCGCCTGTTTTAATCCCAGCCTTAGCCGCCGGTGTACCAGGCAACGGCGCAATCACCGTTAAGTGATTGTCACGTATGCCAATTTCGGCGCCAATACCTTCAAAACTGCCGGACAGCTCTTGCTCGAATTTACTCGATATTTCCGGATCAAAAAATACAGTATAGGGATCCCCCAACGAACTAACCATGCCCGAGATGGCACCATAAAATAATCTGGTATCCGCAACATCTGATTTTACAAAGTTGCCTTTGACATACTGCCAGATATCCCAAAATTCTTTAAAATCAACATCTTTAGTCAAATAATCCGGAAGGGCATCAGCATTTTTAACGACGCCGGAAGTAGTCTTCTTGGGGAAATTAATAAGATTGGAGTGACCTAAATAAAACCCGCCCACAAAAAATCCGGCCATCAGGACAACGGCAAGTAACCCGGCAATTTTGCTAAACTGAACTTTTTTTGGTTCACTATTTTTATTTTCCATTATTTCCATATTTTAAATTTAATCAATTTTTTTAATTTTAGCGCCGACGACTGATAACCGACTTTCTAAATTTTCGTACCCCCGTTCGATTGAATAGATATTGCGCAGTATTGAGTTGCCCTTAGCGGCCAACATCGCTACCAAAATAATCGTTGACGGTCGTAAGGCCGGCGGACAAATTATTTCCGCCGCCGTCAGTTTGGTCGGTCCGGTAACATACGCCCGATACGGATCAGCTAACTCAACTCTGGCCCCAAGCTTATTTAATTCAACATAATAAATCGCTCGATTATCATAAGCCCAATCAAAAATGAGGGTTGTTCCGTGCGCCTGCGTCGCAATTGGCACAAAAAAAGGCAAATTATCAATGTTTAAACCAGGATAAGGTCGCCCATAAATCTTTTCCTCAAGCGCGGTTAAAACACTCGGAAAAGTCTTGAGATCAACCAAATTAGTTTTTCCATTGTAACCCTTGTAACGTTTTAAAATCTGATACTTGAAACCCATTTTCTCCAATTTGAGTAGCTCAAGCGACAAAAAATCAATTGGACAACGTTTGATTGTTAGTGACGAGCCAGTCGTAACGGCAATTGAAATAAACAACATTGATTCAATCGGATCCTCGCTCAGGTAATAGCTAACCTTTTTATTAATTTTCCGGACACCAGTAAGCTCAAGCTTAGTTGTACCGATGCCCTTAATTTTCACTCCCAACTTTTCCAGGAAAAAACACAAATCTTGGACCTGATAATTGGCCGACGCTAAATCAATAATTGTTTTACCTGGTAGTTTAGCCGCGGCCATTAAAATATTTTCAGTTACCGTATCACCAGATTCGTACAAAACAACATCCTTGGAAGCTTTAAAGTCGCCAACGTTTACCTCATACTTATCTTTGGTGGTTTTTATTTTTATTCCCAGTTTCTCCAGGGCAAACATATGTGGTCTGACGGTACGTTTTCCTAAATTACAACCGCCGGATTGCGGAATCTCAAATGATTTCTGCCAATGAATAATGGTTCCCAAAAAAAATAAAATACTTCGCGTTTTGACCGCCGCGGCCCGGTCGATGTTCCCTAAATCAATTTTCTGGGGCGGTTTGATAACTAAAGTTTTTTCATTTTTCCATTTCAACGATACGCCGATACTGCTTAAAACTTCAATAATGCGCTTAACTTCTTCAATGCGCGGAACATTGATTAAAGTTGTCTCGCCCTGATTTAAAAGAGCGGCATTAAGTAATACTACCGCCGCGTTTTTTGAGGTATTGGTCGTCAAACTGCCTTTGAGTTTGTGACCGCCCGAAATCAAATAGTTTGCCATAAGATTAGGAAAAAACAGAAAAATTTGCTAAAATTCTGATAGTTTAGACTTTTTAATAATACTATTTTACCGCCTAACTGGCAAGAACGACAATGAAATTAAAATACCAGCGAATCATCTACATCACCTTCATTTTGGCCTTCATTTTGGCCACCCCAGCCATCATTCTTTATACGGCCGGTTACCGTTATGATTTTCAAAATAATCGCCTGCAAAAAACCGGCGTCTTGTATCTTGACTCTGAACCAAACGGCGCGCTAATCTTTCTCAACGGCAAATTCGAAAATAAAACGCCGATGAGATTTACCAGATTATTACCGGGCGACTATCAGGTGGAAATTGAAAAAAAGGGTTATTATACTTGGCAAAAAAAATTAGAGGTTAAGAGCAACTTAACAACTTTTAGTCGAAACATTATCCTATTTCGAAAAAGTTTACCAATCAATGTGATTGAAGGGCAAATTAATATCTTTGCCGATGCCCCAGCGCGGGACAAAATAATTTTTTCGCTAATCACCGACGCTGGCGAGGAATTAAAATTACTTAACCTTAACACCGACACCCAATTTTCAATTCAAACTTTTGATAAGCAATCGTACAGTACAATTAGCTTTGTCCAATGGTCGCCGGACCAATCCCAAGCCATTATTAAAGAAATAATCGGCGATTTTAATCGCTATTTAATTATCGACATTAATACGCTTAAAGTCCGTGATTTACTGACCACCTCAAAGATTAATTTTTCGTCAATTAAATGGTCTAACAGTAACAATGGGTTGCTTTATGGATTGAGAGACAAAATTTTATATGAAATAAACATTGATGAAAACACCGTTAAAAACATCGTGACTGATAACATCGCCGATTTTCAGGCTGGCGATACTTTCATATACTACATCACAAAAAATGACGGCAACCAATATTTAAACCGCTATAATCCGTCGAGTGCGGAAGCAAAAATTGATAAAATTAAACTGCCAACGGTATCTGATTTTTCGTTGCAAAAGACTACCTCAAATTATTTGGTATTATTGGACTCATTAAGTAATGACTTATTTATAATCAAAAGCGATTCTTTTGGTCAGGAAAATATTGACCAAAATATTGTCTTACAAGACAAGGCAAAAGCAATCAGTTGGTCACCGGACTATAAATCAATATTATATTATACCGATTTTGAATTATGGACATTCAACGTCGAGGGTGGCGATAAAAACCTAATTAACCGCTACAGCGAACCCATCAGTCGCGCCGTCTGGTACGTTAATGGCACCTATATCATTTATCAAACAGCGAATGAAATTAGAGCGATTGAAACGGCAAAAACTGACACCAAAAATGACTTACTACTAAGTCATCTACCGGAAATCAATAAGATGATTATTGATTCCAGCAACAATAATTTATACTTTTACGGTAAGGCCGGTAAACAAGCCGGCATTTACCAACTAAATTTACAATAGTTTATTGTCTACTTTGAGCTACCAAATTTCCCGCCTTCAAGAGGCTATCAAATGATTCCCCACCATCGCCCCACCAACCGCTCAAGCTACTAAAAGTCATCTGATTTTTTTCGACGTAATAATTATTCACGTCGGTAATTTCAAGCTCACCACGTCCCGAGGGCTTTAATTTTTTTATTACCTCCCAAACTTGATTATCATACATATAGAGTCCAACCACGGCCAAATTGCTTTTAGGAGTTTTGGGCTTTTCCACAATGCTGACAATTTTATCACCGGCAATTTCCGCCACCCCAAATGAACGCGGATCATCAACTTCCTTTAAAAATATTTTGGCGCCGCTGGCTTGCTGCTCAAAGTCTTGCACCGCTAAAGTTACGTCATCTTCCAAGATATTATCACCCAGCATCACCACCACCTTTTCTTGATCGGCAAAATCCTGACAAACTGCCAAAGCTTGAGCAATGCCACCAGCTTCTTCCTGAACGCCATAGGAAAATTTGGCACCGAGTTCTTTACCCGACTGTAATAGCTCTAAAAACTGCCCCGCATGACCTTTACCTGACACAATCATAATGTCAATGATACCCGCCTTCACCAGCGTCTGAATCGGGTAATAAATCATCGGCCGATCATAAATCGGCAATAAGTGCTTATTGGTAACTTTGGTTAATGGTGAAAGCCGTGAACCGGTTCCACCGGCTAAGATAATTCCTTTCATAAAGTGCTACCCTCCTCTATTATAAGTAAGGTTAGGCTGAGAGACAGATAAGCCGCTTTCTCCTTTTTTTCTCAATGAAATATTTACACCAAACTGAATTCTACTGACTGTTGAACTGGTAACCTCTTTAGTTCCTCCTCCTTCTGCAGTTACTAAACCTAACACCTTAATACCTCCCTTTCCACCACCTTTGTCCCTTTCTTCCACGGTCACTGCTACATCGAATTCAACAGTTCTCTTTTCTTGACTGGTGTACAAAATTGTTTCACGTTGAGATGTTTGATTCACCTCTTCAACTGCCTCAGATATTTCTTGTATAACGCCTTTTGTAAATTCTTTAAGATCCATATTATTTACTAATTACTTTACAACCTTTTTTGTCATCCTGAACTTGATTCAGGATCTCGAGATGCCGAAACGAGTTCGGCATGACACTCCAATTTTAGCTTGTAACTCCCTCAAGATATTCCTTCAGCGCCTCTTCCCAACTTCGTAACGGTTCTAACTTGGTATTCTGTAACACCGCGAACTTTGGCCGCGGGGTTTTAAATGGGTAATCTTCGGTCTTAATTGGATTAACCTTAACATCAATACCTTTGATCTCAAAAATCTTTTTGGCAAAATCGTACCAGCTACAAGCGCCATCGTTGGTGATATGATAAATACCGCAAGGTTTAGCACTATCCACGAGCTGACGCGTGGCAACCGCTAAGTCAGCCGCATAGGTCGGTTTACCAAACTGATCGGAGACAACATCAATCTCTTTTATTTCCTGGGCTAATTTTAGCATAGTCTCAACAAAATTCAAACCACGCGGCTTACCGACTTGTGGCGCTTTACCATACAACCACGAGCTACGAATCAAATAAAACATCTCGCCATACTGTTGTAACAGTGCCTCACCCTTGGCCTTTGATCGACCATAAGCATTAATCGGGCTAACTAGTGAAGTTTCGTCATAACCGTCATTATTTTGACCGTCAAAAACGTATTCCGTACTGTAATGGACTAATAGTGCCCCAATTTTTTGGCAAACTGCTGCCAGATAGCCAACGGCCTCACCATTAATTTTGGATGCCAGCGCTTCATTTTTCTCAGCCCCGTCAACATCAGTATAAGCCGCGGCATTAATGACAATGGTCGGCTTTAAAGTTGTAATTTTACGTTCAACCGCCGTTCCATCAGTAATATCCAAAGCTGACATATCCCAAGCAAAAACCTCACGGCCGGAAAAGGCTTTGGTAAGATCATGCCCTAGCATGCCACTTGCCCCCAGAATTAAAATTTTTTGTTCCATTGTTTTGCAAGGATACGAGCTAAATAATCGCGAAACTCTAGTTGCTGCGGAATCGAATTTGCCAGCTCTAAATTTATGTAGTTTGAAAAATATTTTTTAGGTAGTTCCGTCACGTATGCCAATTCTGATTTAGTCTTAGCGTAGTGCCAACTTTTACCATCAGCTTTAACCGCGCTCAAGTGATTACAACCGATCTTAAAATGTTTAACTGCTTCGGTAGTTGTCGCTGCCGCCCTAGGCTGATAGATTGCGTAATCGACAACATGTGATAGATCAAGACAGATACCACCGCCTTTTTTCAAAACGCTAAATTCCGTAATTCGATTGACGCCAAAATTGTTTTCGACAAACATTTTTTTGACGTGTTTAGAACGAATAAAGAATTTAAAATACTTGAAATGAACCGTGAACGCTTTGGTTTTATATTTTTTAACCAACCAATCAAGCTCAGCTTCGGTCATGTCATTTCGGGCATGGACATGCGGAATGGTATTAACGCTGGTTAACTGCAATTGTTGATAAATTTCGCGGCGCTCGGTTGGGCCAACACCTGTCAAAAATAATGAGATGTCGGTTAGACCAAAGTGCTTGACATCTTTTAACATCGACCGCCAATCGCTCATAAAAGTGACAACAGACGGATAGATGCGTTTTAAAATTTGCTGCTCGGTCATTAGTTACCAACCTTTCCATACTGCTGCTCGTAATAGCGCTGATACTCCCCGCTCTTAACGCGCTGCCACCAGTCCTGATTATTTTGATACCATTTAACGGTTTGCTCTAAATAATTATCAAAATCGTTTTCCGGTTGGTAACCCAGCTCTTGTTGCGCCTTGGACCAATCAATGGCGTAACGTCGGTCATGACCAGGACGATCAGTAATCATTTCAATCACATCTTCACCTTGGCCCAAAATTTTCAAAATCTTTTTAACGACTTCGAGGTTACTAATATCATTAGTCATGCCGCCAATACAATAAGTCTCCCCTGATTTGCCCTGGTTGATGATCAAATCAATAGCGTGGCAATGATCGTCGACATAAAGCCAGTCACGAACATAAAGCCCATCGCCGTAAACGGGAACTTTTTTGCCTTCCAAAATATTAGTAATTACCAACGGAATAAATTTTTCGGGAAACTGATACGGTCCGAAATTATTTGAACAATTACTGATGGTCGCATCGATTTTATAAGTATGGTAGAAAGCTCGAACTAAATGATCAGAACCCGCCTTGGAAGCCGCATAAGGGCTAGAAGGATTATAAGGCGTCAGTTCGTTAAATTTTTCTTTAGAGCCCAATGGCAAAGCGCCAAAAACTTCATCGGTCGAAACATGGTGGAGTCGTCGATCGTGTTCACGAACCGCCTGCAAAATAATTTGAGTGCCCAAAACATTGGTCCGGACAAACTCTTCAGCGTTAATAATTGATCGATCGACGTGCGACTCAGCGGCAAAATGAACAACCAATTCGCACTGCTCAACCAGACTGCCAATAATATCTTCATTAACAATGTCACCAACAATAAATTTGTATTTAGGATTACCTGCTAAATCTTTCAGACTTTCGGCATTGCCAGCATAAGTTAATTTGTCAAAATTAATAATCTCATCATCAGGATGAGCTTTCAACCAATACCGAATAAAATTGGTACCGATAAACCCGGCGCCGCCAGTCACTAGAACTTTCATAATTTAATTGCTTGTTTAATTTTATTAGCAGTCTGCTCCGCTTCACCAGCAGCATATTGACGCTGCGGCCAAAGTTTTAAACCGTCATCGGGTTGGCGCGGCATTACATGAAAATGAAGATGCGGGATAAGCTGACCCGCGACTGGATCATTATTAACGCCAATATTATAACCGTCATAATTTAACCCGGCTTTAATTGCCAGACCAACTGATTTAACTAAAGCCATCAAACTGCTCAATTCAGCGACGGGTATTTCTTCTAAATTAGCATAGTGTTTTTTTGGAATCACCAAAGTATGGCCGGAATTAACCGGCGCAATATCCAAAAAAGCTAAATTACTGTCATTTTCAGCAACTTTGAAGCAAGGAATTTCATTATTTACAATTTTACAAAATACACAATCCCAAGCCATATCCTTAGTCTTTAAGTCTTAAAAATACAAATTGCTTATCTTCAAAAACTTTAACAAAATATTGGGTATCAATCAAGCGCTCGGGAATACGGATTTCCACCGCCTTACCACCCAAAGGGTAATTGTCAACATAAAAATTAATTGGATAATACCCGGGCCCTTTGAGCAAGAGCAAAGCATCAACCCTGGCCAAGGGCGCATTTTTTAAATCTTGATAAAAACTCTTAGCGTCAGACGCTTGCGACAAATTTCGAACAAAATAATAACGCGTCGAAAAATTCGCCGCCGGATGAGAAAAGTGAATATTATGACTGACATAATAGTCAAGCGGAAAGAACGTTGACATTTGCGGTACACCGCTTGAAAGAATCGTTAAGCTCCTGAGATCTGCCACCAGTGCTAAATTATTCTTCAAATTCAAATACTCTTCACGCAAAGGTTGCTTCATCAAAGTTAAATGATAAGCAACTTCTGGTGAAAAAAGTGGCCCAAAAATTGATTGCGAAGAAAAGAGCACCAAGCCAACAACAAATAATCCAAACTTTAATTTATTATTTTTAATTTTTTCAAACAGCTCAGCTAAACCAAAGCTCGCAGCAATTGATAAAGTTGCGCCACCTAAAAATAAAAACGGCTTGGCGGGTAAAAATGGAGCGTCCCAAAAATAAATTGTTAAAAGACTGATACCTTGCCAGCCATAACAAGCCAATAAAATACTACCCAAAACCTTACTTTCAATTTTATCTTTCAGCCAGCCTAAGGAAATCAAGCCAATTAAAGAAACTAAGCCAAAAACAGACCAGCTAAAAAATGGTAAATATAAATCTAGATATTCTTCGATAAACCAAGCTGACTGCCAATTCTCAGCCCCAAAATTTAAATATGAAATAGCCAACGGCAAAGTAAATGGTAAACTAACAATAAAAACTATTATCCCGACGAAAAACCAATTCTTCAAATAGTATTTGAGATCGGTTTTTATCATTAACTTACAGATGGCGAGGGCTAAAAGGATGACTAAAAACCAAAAGTAAAAAGTTAAAAATAATATTCCTCCGGTTAAACCATAAAAAAATATGCTTTTTTTATTTAGCCGTCGGTCATCAATATCTTTAATCAAAAAAATAGTCCAAAAAACTAACAAGACGGCGGAAACAAATTCGTACGGTTTAACAATAATGGCTGACCAACTACTAACAACGTAGATTAAAGACGGCAAAAAAATCAACGCCCAAAAATTTTTTTCACCGCGAATAACCAGCCAAAAATAAATTAATAATGGTGTGCTAAATAAAACTAATATGACACCCAAAAATCCAGCCTGAATGGCTGACAAATGCAATAAGTGAGCCAAACCGCCCAACGACCAAAAATAAAGGGGTGGATAAAATGGCGGCAAACTGGAATAAAAAAAATCACCAAAAAATTTTCCGGCTGCTGCTTTTTCCAAAAAAGCAAACACAAACAATTCATCACCATTTAGGCCCCACCAAGGCAACAAAGCTTTAGTAAAAATAAAGCAAGCCGCCAATGAAAAAAATCCTGAAATCAATCCAACAAAAACTATTGGTTTTCTAAAAAATAAATAGACGGCTAAACCAATAATTAAAAATAGATAAAAAAGCAATTGCAATGATGCCAGTTGCCAAGTTGCAGTTAGCATAAATCCATCCTCTAAAGTTAAGGGGTATTTTCGTTCAGTGTTTTAGAATCACCCGGTCGAATCTAAAATTAGCTCCTCTAACTTACAATAAACGGAGAAGCGGCCATCACTTCCCAACGAATTTCGTCAACCGCGGCTTGTTTGCCCGGCCCAGCGTAGAGGGCATCAGGTAAATTAATAGTAATACCGCCGGATTCCGAAAGACACTTATAGGCATGAACCACGCCTGGCGGAATAATGACTGAGCAAGGATTGTCTCCACCGACATCATAAGTTTCTAAAACGCGATAATTGTCAGCGCCCTGACGGTTATCCCACAGATAAAGTCGGAATTGGCCGACAATAAAAATAAAAAAATCTGACTGGCCTTGGTGTTCATGCGGACCACGGACAACACCCGATTTAGTTTCAGAGATATAGGTCATTACCGGTTTAAAATCAGTCTCGTCGTTTCGGTAAGCTTCAGCCAGCCAACCTCGGTGGTCGGTAAATTTAGCGATTTTTTTTATGACGACACCATTAATCATTGTATTTTTATTAATTCTTATTAATCGCCAGTATACCGCTAATAATAGCAATAAGCAACAGCCAAAACGGATTAAAATAATTTGTGACAAATCCCGGCCAGACTAAATCAACCGCGCTGAAAAAAACGAAAGCAACAAAACTAAAACGAAAAATGACGCGGCTTAACTGCCGCTGGATGCTGTCCGATTCCCATTTTAAAAAAAATGATTTCATTTGTTTAAATAAATAGTTAGCTCCTTGAGGATAAGAGATTTAATATGATTTTCGTCGCTCGGCGATACGGAAATTAGAAATCGCCGGACATTTCGCTTTTGATAAATTTTTGACATCTCAAAACTAAAGGTCGCCTTGGTCCAACCATCACCAATAGCTTCAACTAATAATGGTTCGACGGTCTGATATTGAAAACCAGGGCCAGTTTGGTAAGCCATATTTTCTAAATTAATTCCCGCCGACTTAAATGTTAAATAAACCGTCGCCTGAGTAAACCAAGGCATTGACCGCAAATCAAAATAGACCGGACCAGCTAAAATATTTTGGACACCGTCGTTATTAGTTACTCGCACCGCTGGCCCTAGTTTCGTCATCATCGGTTGATCGGAAGTTGACAACACAATTTTTTGGGCACTAAAAAAAGAAAAATTTTCAAAAATCAAATAACTAATTGTCGCAATAAACAATATGATAAATATAATGCTAGCAAATTTTAATAAATATTTATTCATTGGATTTGATATAAAACCATACCGTCAACGTTTTTAACTGGCGTCAAAATTAAACCGTTTGATAATTCTAAGTTTGGCTCCGCCATGAGGGCTAAATAATAAACCGGAGTTTCTTTAATTAACTTTGGCAAAATAGTTTGCAATTCTAAATTTTGACTAAGCGGTTCAAAGGAATGAATAACTTGGCGTTCAGGAAACAAAACTTTATCCTTTCGGACAGTGACGACAACGGCGTCTGACGGAGTCACTTGATTAATTTCCGCCGCCTCTTTTTTATAAACGGCAATTCGCGCCTTAACCGGTAAAATACTGTCGGCCTGATCGTGCAAAGTCAATTTTGCGGCCGGATAAAGCAATAAAATCAGCATTACTCCAATGGACGCCCGCCGCCATTTTAACCGAATAAAATTGGACAGCCACATTAACCCCATGGCGGTAAATGGCAACGCTAACAAATAAAGTGGTAGCCAATACCTGACGTAAGATAAACCTAAGGTGTTTAAATTGACTGTCAGCTGATCGGCAAACTGCCAGCTGCCATAATAAATACCTAGCCAAGAAAAAACAAACGCGCTCAGAGCAAGATAACCCCAAATTTCATTTTTTTGCTTGGAGCTTTTAGCCAAAAAAGAAACGAGCCCTAAAACTGAAAGCAACGACAACCACCATAATCGACTTAAATAATGAGTCCAAAAATTTTGGGTGGCCAAACCGGGATGGAAGCCAAAAGGCAAAATTAGTGACTTAGTCAATTCGCACGCACCGCAGACGTTACTGCTTTCGGTATTTAATTGTTCATAGCCGGAAGTTAAAAAATTACCAAACGTCAGTTGTTGATAATA
This sequence comes from Patescibacteria group bacterium, assembly GCA_028688055.1. GTDB lineage: Bacteria > Patescibacteriota > Patescibacteriia > Buchananbacterales > UBA6539 > JAQTYZ01. Next base: position 133,621 of record JAQTYZ010000001.1, on the reverse strand, counting down.
TAATGTGGGTAACATCATTAACGCCGCGGCGGCAAAAAAATAAAACAGCGTGATAAATTTCAAACCGTGGCGTCGGTATAAAAAAACCGCCAGATAGACACCCGCCAGCCAGATGACTTCGGACGGTCTGACAGAAACCGCCAAGCCCAGACTTAAGCCGGAAATAATTGCTGAGCTGAACTGGTGTTTTGATTTCCTGATCAGAAAAAAAATACTGACTAAAGCTAAAGATACAAAAGCGACATTTGGCAACATGGTCGTGACCGAATAATACCACCAAGCTGGGTTAATAAACATTAACACCGCCGAAATTTTGGCAATCCGAGAATCAAAAATTTCCTTGACAATGCCATAAAATGCCAAAACACCTAAAACCGACAAAATCGGCGTTAGATAAATAATAAGCCACGGGCCAAAAATTTTCGCCAAAAAACCATACATTAAAATCAACCCCAAGAAACTGCCTGGGACTAATGAACCGTCAGATCGCACATTAAAACTGCGCGGATGAATCTGATTTTGGGCCGACAAATTAAGTGGTTGAAATACCGACAGCTCGCCGGTTTGAGCAAAATTCTTAGTCCAAAAATAGTTGGCCGTTTCGTCAGGCCAATCAAACCGGTTGTCCAAGCTAAAGCTGGTCACCGCGGGACTGGCTAGCCAAACATAAATAACTAAAAAAATTACGGATAATACTATTAGGGATAAAAAATGCTTTTTTGCCATATTTCAATTATAGCAAAAAATGGCCTCCCTGTGCTAAACTATGATTATGGAGGCAAAAATAACTAAAACCAAATACCTCAGTATTACCTTTGCCATTTTTATTTTGGCGATTATTAATATCAGTTTTTGGCAAAATATTTATGTTGGCAGCTTAATTGGTCTAGCCTTTTTATTTTTTTACGGCTTTATTTTTGGCTCACTATTTGTAGCCGAGCGCGGTTGGCAGATTTTATTAGGAGCTTTTTTCCTCATCGCCTTAATTGCCCTCTTGGGCGGTAGCGCCATTTTAGTTTACCAGCTATCAAACTACGTTTTCCTGCTGATTTTGCTTTTTATTCCCGCTGCCCTAATGATTCCGTATTATCGGGCCGAACTTAGAGAAAAATTCTCACTTAAAAAAACCTTAAAAGATTACTTAGCTAAATTTGATCAACGGCGCGAACCAAAAACTAATTTTATCCTGGTTTTATTTTATCTGATGATTACGGCTGGCTGCTTTTATCTCCTGGATCAAGGGCAAACCGTAGCTTCCATTCAATCACCTTGGGAAACCGTCCACTGGGCTTTTATACCCGCCTATTCATTGGCTGGATTTATACTGATTGTTTACCTGTTTCAGTCCTTCAGAACCAAGTTGCCGCTGGCCTTAATTTCGCTTTATGCTTTTCTCAGTAGTTCGGTCGCACTTATTGTTTATAAAATTGGCTACGGTTTTGACCCTTTCATTCATCAAGCCGCCGAAAAAATTATCGACCAGACCGGTATCATCGCGCCGAAAACTTTATACTATCTTGGACAATATGGTCTAGTTATCTTTTTTCATAAACTTACCCTGGTCGACCTGACTATTATCGATCGACTTTTAGTTCCGGCCATTTTTTCAATTTTCGTTCCACCAATTATCTTTTTTACCTTCAGTCAATGGTTTAAAAAAAATTACTCCCTGATCCTCGCTTTTTCCATTCTACTGATCCCCTATACCGGATTTATTATGACCGCCCCGCAAAATCTAGCGAATATTTATTTCATCGCGACGATTTTATTGTCAATGGCATATTTTCGCGACGCCATCCCTGCGCGTGTTTTATATCTCCTGGCCGCCGCGACTTTAATTATTCACCCGCTCGCCGGTATTCCGTTATTAATTTGCGTAGTCCTGTTTAATATTTTCAAAGCTTTTTATTCAAGCTACCGACATCACTTACCGCTTTATTTTTGGACGTCACTGGTATTCATACCATTGTTGCCATTAGCCTTTTTTGCCAATGGGGCAACGATTAACTTACCAACAATCCACAACATTAACTTCAATGTTGTAGGGCTGATAGACAAATTTGATCTACCGTTAAACTTTACTTACTTTATCAGCTTAAACAAAATAATTTTGGCAGCCATAGTTATTTTTATTGGACTCAAATTTGTAGCGGGGCACAAGTTGCTTAAAAATAATAGCGCTTACCTGACCGCCGGTTTTGTTTTATTGGCTGATTTCATTATCGTCAAATATTTTATTGAATTCCCAGCCTTAAGCAGTTATGACCAAAACGATTTTACCAATCGTTTGATTTGGTTGGTGTTTTACACCTTATTGCCGTTTTTCTTAGTTGGCATTTATCAAATTACCAAAATTGTTTGGTCTCAGGATTTTTTCTATAAATCTTTTTTGACCTTAGGACTAACTGCCTTAGCTTCAGCATCACTATATTTATCTTATCCAAGACTAAATCAATACGAGCCAGCTAAATTTTTTAGCCTAGGGCAAGCTGATATTGATGCCGTGAATTACATTGAACAAATTGCCGCGCCAAATCATCTTGTTTTAGCTAACCAAATGGTTGGCGCGGCGGCCATCAAAGAGTTTGGTTTTAAAAAATATTATGATGGTCAATTTTTTTACTCCATGCCTAACGGCAGTCCGAAAACTTTCTATGACGCCTATTTGAGTATGGTTTATAATGGTGCCAATCGCGAGACAATGGTAAAAATAATGAATGATGCCCAAGTTAATGAGTCATATTTTGTCATAAATAAATATTGGAATAACTTTGAAAAAATAGTCAATCAAGCGTCAGATAGTGCTGATAAGGTTTACGCCATAGATAACGGCCAGATATTTATATTTAGATACCAACAATAACCCAAATACCAAGCCCCGCCTAAACGGGGCTTGGTATTTACAAAATTAAGATTATGTGATTTAATATGGTTGCAACTGTTACGCCAACCGAATCAAACCCAGCAAGAAAGGAGGCAGTCGTGAGTAACGGTATTGGACCATTATTGGGGGAAAATCGATCCCCCTTACTGGACGAGATTGTTTGGACGCATCTTCAGTCCCGGGGGCTTACCCTGGAACAGATCGCTGTAGTCCTATGCAGCGTCTGTAACAATCCGGTCGAACCCGAATTGTCGGGTGAGGCGCTATATGAGCGGATTGTTGAGTTGTCCGGCACAAACGATGTTGACGAAATCGTTGACTGGCTTGTTGGCCAGCATCAAGATGTGCAAGGTCTGCAACAATTCGTTATGGCCACCGCCTAAGCGCCCACAAACGCGTTTGCTCCTTGAGCCCCCCCCTCAGGTCACACCTCGTCGTGTGACTTCTTTTTTTACAACAAACCCAATAAGTGCTTAAGATAACTTGAAGCCGATAAATTGTGGACCGAAACAAAACAATTTTTTTTCAGTCTCTCAATATCTTGTTGATGAGTTAAAAAATACTCCAAAACCTCAATTAAATTTTTTTCGTTAGCCGGCGCAAAAGTAAAACCGTTGTAATCATCCTTGACCCGCTCGGAAACGCCGCCGATATCGGCGGCAATCACTGGCACATTCGCCGCTAAACTTTCGTCAATAACCTTTGGTGAATTTTCATAGCAAAGTGAAGGAACAACCGTAAAGTCAGCATTTCGATAATGTTCAATTAAGATACCAGGCGGCACGCGGCCGATAAACTCAAAACGAGCATCATCCCCGGCCAACCTTTTAGCCTCATTTTCGGCTCGTCCCGAACCAACTATTTGAAGACGCCAATCAGACTGTCGAACCTTTTTCAAAGCTTCAATTAGAAATAAAATCCCCTTCGATTGCTCCACTTGACCAACAAAAATAAATGTTACTATGTTACTTTCAACTTTTTCGTCTTGTTTTTTGACTTTTAAAAAAATAATCGGATTGGGCAAAATAATTTTTTTAGAATGGTGAAAAAATCCCCGAACTTTATAATAATCCAGCAACCAATTCGACGGTGAAATAACAATTTCCGGCGAGCCAAAAAGCCAACGGACGATTTTTTCATAGGCCATATCAATAAACAAAAAAGGTTTTTCCTGACCAAAAATGATTAAACCAGACGGCCGCGATAATTGAACATCATGAATGGTATGCCAATGTCGCAATTTGAGTGATTTTATGGCCAGTGGTATTAAATAACCCAAACCCTTGAGATTGTGGGTCATCACGACAACCGGCTTTTCAATTTTCAATATTTTTTTAACCGAGAAATATGAGCTTAAATTAAAAACATCAAGCGGATGCCAAAAAATTCTCAGCCAGATTGGACGACTATTAATGTCAAGAAATGAAAATACATTAACGGGCTTAATGCGGTAAATCGTCAAATTATTTTGTCTGACAACTTCTTTTTTACGACCAAGCGTAATGACCACCACCTCATAATTTAATTTCAAAAATTCTTTGACGACCGTATCAAAAACAACTTCCGCGCCGCCGCGCGAATATGGTTCATATAAGCTATTAATTAAACAAAGCTTCATTTTTTTATGATACTTAAAAAACCAAAGAATAACATCCCAAGCAAGTCGATGCCCACATCATGGATATTTGATTCACGACCGACAATAAATGATTGATGCCATTCGTCAGTAACTGAATACAACAGACTAAAAAAAATGGCGCTAAAAATCGCGGCGGTATTTTCTATTTCATTCTTTCTCAAAGCCCGCCAAACCAAATAAGATAAAACAAAATATTCTGACAGGTGGGCGATCTTACGGAAAACAAAATCCCAGACCGGAACTAGTTCAGACCGAAGATTAGGCTGGTTGGAAAAACAAAAAATAACAGCCATCCAGCCCGCCACCGCCAACCACCATTTTGTCATCGTGAACAGCTTACTCATAAACTCTCATATAACTCGGAAATTTGCTTGGCAATAATTTTCCAATCATAAACTCGCGCTACCTTGGTTCGACCCGCCTCGCCATAAATCCTCGCGACATCAGGATTGTCCAGCAAAAAATTTATTTTTTTTGCCAAATCATCAACGTCCTTCGGTTTTACTAATAAACCATTAACTTCATTGTCGATCACGCTTCTAACGCCACCTAAATCTGAGGCGATAACTGGCTTAGCACACGACATACCTTCGACCAGCGTTAAACCAAATGCTTCGGACCGATCGACTGATGCCAAAATCACGACATCAGCAAGATTATAGAATAAGGGTAATTCGTGATTCGGAACATAGCCGCTAAAGACGACCCAATTGCCGATATTTAATTGAACGGCGATATCTTGATACTGTTTTTTAAGCTCCCCCTCGCCGACGATTACTAATTTAATCGGAAAGTCAGCGCGGCGCAAACGAGCAACCGCTTCAATTAGATACTCAACCCCTTTAAAATAATGAGCCTTATCAAGACCGCCGACAAACAGAACGATTCGATCATGATTTTCAATATTATATCTAGCCATTAGTTCAGTCGATTTTTCGAAAGGCTTAAAAACTGTGCTATCAACCCCGTTGGGAATTTCAATAAATTTATCCGGCCAGGACTGATAAGCTAAAGCTAAGTTAGATTCTTTGCCATAATCAATTGAGGTAAAAATTATTTTATCAGCCATTTTTACAATTTGCGGTAAAATAAAAGTACGATGAAAACTAAAAATAATTTTAAATATTCCTTCACCGACAACATCCATATGATAATGGATAATAATTTTTTGACCGCGCTGCTTAATTTTTCTACGGTTAAGCCACAACATCTCCGCCCCGCCAAAAAATGGATAGTGAAGATGAATAATGTCAAAAGACTTAATCAGTTTAGGCAATTTCGTAACCACCGCGGCATTGCCATACTTTAAAAGCGGCTTAATTCGCACGACTTTGACACCCGTCACTTCTTCTTTAACTTGATTATACAAAGGCGTAAATACCGTAACATCATAACCCAGAGTTTTTAATGCTTCGCCAGTGGCAGCCGCGACATTACCAATGCCGCCGGCATAGGGCGGAAAGGTTGGGGTGATAATGGCGATTTTTTTACTCATAATATTTGGCGCTACTTGATAATTGGCTTTATTAAAGTCCAATAATAATCCATCACCGGATTAACTAAATATTTTAACAGTGGATTTGAAAGATCTTGAAATTCAATTTTACCGATAAATTTTTGAGTGACTATTTGGTCCCCGAGCCGTCGCTTAGCTTGCACTAAATTTCTCGTTTGAATAATTTTCTGCCAACTGCTAGGCCGGCATAAATATGCAACCACTTTTAATTCCTCACGCCACCAACCCGCCCAAAAGGAATAAAAAAACATCGCCAGATTCATTGCCGCAAAAGCCGGCAAAATTAATAGCATTGTTAAGGGTCGGTAATTCTGAAAAAAAACCAAATACCGATTTCGTTCCATAAAATAGTATTTTCTGATTGACCGCGAAAATTCATACTTATGGAAAACTTTTGATTTGGCAGCTAAAATAATTCGATAGCCACTAATCCAAAATCGCCAGCCTAAATCCGTATCCTCATGGTACATAAAAAAATCTGGATTAAATAAGCCGACATCGCTTAAGGCTTTAACCTTAAATAAAGTGCAGGCCCCAGATGGATAGGTTATTTCTTGATCAAGGGTAATGGTATCAGGCAATTTATATCCGCCGGCGAAAGCAAACCCTAAATAATTGATCTCATTGCCAGAGCTATTTAGTAGTTCTGGGTGATCGTGTAAAAGTAATTTTGATTGCACCGCGGCGATTTTTTCGTCGGCCGTGGCAGTCAAAACCGCCTCCTTAATGAAGTCCGGATCGACGGTCGTATCTTGATTTAGTAAGTATACATAGTCATAATTATTTTCGATGCCATACCGAAAACCGACATTGTTGCCCCCGGCAAAACCCAAATTTATTTTATTAACGATCAGCTTTACCGTGGCCCAATTATTTTTAAGATATTCAACTGAGTTGTCAGTTGAGAGATTGTCCACTGCCAAAATATCATAATTTTCTTTGGGATAATTTATGTTATTTAAACTAGAAAAACAATCGCCGAGAAAATCGGCGCCATTATAAACTAAAACGACAATTAAAACCCTAGGGTTATCTTGACTCATTATCTTTATATTCTTTATCATTCAAGGCTTGGTGTCGAACAATTTTAGTGATATCACGACTAATTTTTTCCAACTTGACCACTATTTTAAAGACAACAAAAAATAAAACAATGATTGATATATAAACTAATAAATCGGCTCCCCTAGCAACGCCAACCATCCGCGCGAGCGCATCAGTTTGTCTGGGAATTAAAGTCGCGATAGCAACGGAGGACCAAAAAATGCTCCAGATAACTAATTCTTGGATGGTGATATCTTTTGCCCGAAACCTAATAAAGGTCCGACTGAGCACAAAGATGATGAATAAGATTATGAAAATTTTTATTATCATCGGCTGATTCTACCAATTATTAAATCCCAAAAAATTTTGAATGAGTCCCCTAAATGCTGTCCTTTCGCTAACGAGTAGGCGGTATATCTAATCGTGATGGGCACCTCTTTGAATTTCAAATTTTGACGCTTGATTTGTTCAATTATTTCCGACGCATGGGCCATACCATTTTGCCTGATTTCAATTTTTTCGGCCGCATATTTTGAAAAAGCTCGAAAACCATTATGAGTATCCGTAACGACTAAACCAGTATAAATTTTAGTCACCAGGGTCGCAAACCTAAGCAAGAGCCGACGCAACGTCGGAACCTGGCTGGAACTGACTAAAAATCTTGAACCGAGAACAACGTCAACTTCACCTAATATTAACGGTTTAATTACGTTCTCAATATCACCTACTTGATGCTGACCGTCACCGTCAAAAGTTATAATAATGTCGGCCTCATTTTTCAAGGCAAAATCAATGCCAGTCTGCAATGCTGCACCCTGGCCGAGGTTGATCATATGACTAATGACGACTGCGCCTGACGCGGTCGCCGCCATGGCTGTGTCATCGGTAGAACCGTCATTGACAACAACAATATTTTCAACACCAGCTTTCAAGTCTTTAATAACTCGGCCAATAATGCTTGCTTCGTTGTATGCCGGTATTACCACCCAAATTCTCATACGACCTAATTATTTATCAAAGCGGCTAGTCGGCCTTAACACTGACTTATGGGCTCGGAAATAGTCGATGGCGCTCTTGATTCCTTCTTCAAGTAAAACCACGGGAAACCAACCCAAATTATCTTTTACCATCGTAATGTCGGGCAAACCAAGTGGCGTCATGAAAAGCAAAGGCTTCTTAAAAACAATTTTAGACTTAGAACCCGTTAGCTCAATTACCTTTTTGGCAACGTCGACAATTTTGTATTCCAAATCGCTGCCTAAATTCATTGGACCAACTTCACCCGACTTCATCATTTTAATCATCCCTTGAACAATGTCAGCGACATGACAAAATGACGAACTAAAACTTTCATCACCAAAAATTACTAAATCCTTATTTTCTAAAGCGCCCGAAACGAAGTCCGGCAACATTTGACCAGTATTAAGAGCCATTCTTGGGCCATAAGTTCGAAAAATTCTAACAATCTTAGCCTCAAGTTTATAATATTCACGATAAGTATAAGTTAAAGTTTCAGCAAACTTTTTTCCTTCATCATAACAAGCGCGAGGACTATTCTGATTAACCAGGCCGAGATGGTCCTCCTTAAAATATAAACTTTGATTATCTCTTGCTCCATAGACAACCGATGATGAGGTTAACATAAATTTTGCCTTATACTTCACCGCCAAATCGAGCATATTTCTGGTGCCCACTGAATTGGTTAAGGCAGTTTCGACAGTTGTTTTCTCAAAGTCCTTAGGAGAGGTTGGACAAGCTAAATGATAAATTTCCTGAATTCCTTGAAACTTAACACGAAATTTATCCAGTTCAGTTAATTCCTCCAAATTAATAGGGTCATTAATATCATGTTTAAGAAACTCAAAGTCCGGATTTTGAAGCAAATGATCAATATTTGATTCATCACCAGAGATAAAATTGTCAATACAAATTACCTTGTTAGTTTTAATCAACTCATCACAAAGATGAGAGCCGATGAATCCGGCGCCACCGGTGACCAAGATATTTTTCTTCTCAAAAATTGCCTTCGTTGCCATAAATTTTTATAAATTAAACTGCCTAAAAACTGCTGCTATTATAACTTTTTTTCATTCCGACGACAAGCCATTTGAATCGGTAGCGATTATATGACGGAAAGTCCAAAATCGATTAAAACCAAAACTCCAAAAAGTTACCACCCCATTAGCCAACAACCAGGACCAGCGCCAATCAATCCCAACCATATCAGTTAAGAAATAAATAATAACCATATTTATCACCAAACCGGATATCATCACAATCGCAAACTTGGCCACCTGTCGCAACGCGTGTTTACCGGCCGCTTTGTTCCGAAAGGTCCAAAATTTATTTGACGTAAAATTAAAAATAGCGGAAATCGTGAAACCGGCCGCCGAAGAATAAACATACCAAAAACTAAAATGTTTTGTTAGGCTATAATAAATAATAAAATTGATTGCGGCGGCCGATCCGCCGACAATGGCAAATTTAATTAGCTGACGCATCATCAAATAACGTTCCAGCTGTGATAAAATAATTTTCTTTAAGTTCATGACTAATATTGGATTACGGCGGGTCGGACTCCACCTTTATAGCGATCCAACTGAACCGGCAAATCATACTTAAGATCACCTTGCCAGCTAAAAATTCTAATTTGATCTGAACCGCCAACATCTTGGCCAACCAAGATACTACTTGACCCATTATTATCAACGTCAGCCACGGCTACATTAATACCTTTTAAAAAACTTGAGTCAAAGGCGAAAAAACTATTTAACATTATGCCATTGTAATAGAAAACTCTAACCGTTGGCACCGTACCAGCTCCGGCACCAACCACCACGTCAGCAACGCCGTCGCCGTTGACATCACCGGCGCCGACACTGATGCCGCCACGAAAATCCTGATTGAAAGCAAAAAATTGTGATACCAAGACGCCGGACTGATCAAATATTCTGACATGAGGCCCACCGCCAGGACCGACCCCAGTGACAAGCTCAGCTTTTCCGTCTTTATTAACATCGCCAAGCGCGATTCTTACACCACCATGAAAATTAGGCGCATACGCCATAAAATGACTTAGCAGTCTGCCTTTATAATCAAACACTTTTACCTCCGGCGCCAGACCCCGGCCAGCACCGGTTACAATCTCATCAATGCCATCACCATTGACATCACCGACAGCTAAATAAGCACCGCCGCGCGAGCTGACGTTATAGGCAAAAAACTGCGAAATTAATTGGCCATTAATATTAAAAATTCGAATATGAGGCCCACCGCCGATACCTGCCGCGGTTACCACATCTTCAATGCCATCACCATTGACATCCCCAGCGGCAATATTAATCGGACCGGTGAAATATGGACTATAGGCAAAAAATGACTTAAAAACCGTACCGTCAGTTTTTAAAATTTTAATTTGAGGAAATGACCCATTGCCTAAACCGGCAATCACATAATTATTCTGCCCACTCTTGGTGGTGGTAATTTTTTGACCCAGGGCCATCTCGAGCGCCTTACCGGCATCCAATAAACCCGCCCCTAATTTTCCCTGGTACAGAGGGTTGTAACTATTAATATCCTTAGCACTGCCTAAGATGATATCACGTAAAGTCGCCGCACTAAAATTTGGTCGTAACGCCTTGATGGCTGCAATAACGCCACTTACTTGTGGCGCAGACAATGAAGTGCCTGACCAGAAACCATTATAATATTGATCAAAGCCGCTGACTGACGGTTGATAGACTTGGGTCGAATAGATATCCTCTCCTGGCGCCGCGATATCAATACAACTGCCATAACTCGAGAATGAAGATTTTATAAGCTGCCGGCCGACTGCCGCCACACCGATAACCATATTTTCTCCAACATCACCGTCATAGCAAACTGGGTATGATTTTGCTTCATCTAAATTCTGACCATTAATATCCTGGTTGGTATTTCCGGCCGCTGCGACAACTAAAACATTTTTGGCATAAGCCCTTTTAATTGCGTCGAGTAGCGGCTGACTTGGAGTATTCCCCACAAAACTCATATTGATAACATCAGCACCATTATTAATGGCGTAATCAACCGCCTTCACCACCTTATAGACATCACCGTTACCGGAGCTATCCAAAACTCTGAGGGGCATAATTTGAGCAAACCAACTGGTTCCGGCTATGCCCAAATTGTTATTGGTTGCCGCGGCCGCAATACCAGCAACAATCGTGCCATGTTTAACCGCGTCGGCCACATAGGTGCCAATAAAAGTCGGGTCTGGATCTGAATCGTTGTCAACGAAATCCCAGCCATGGATATCATCAATATACCCATTACCATCATTATCGGCATTATCATTTGGTCGCTCAGCTTTATTGTTCCAAATTTTAGATTTTAAATCCGGATGATCTAAGTAGACCCCGGTATCCAAAACCGCAATGACCGATTTTCGAGCTATGCCCTCCTGTTCCCTGAGTAATAATTCCTTAGACCAAAAAGCAGTGTCATTGATCGCCGTTAGATACCATTGAAGCGTAAAGTCTGGGTCGTTGGGAAATGAAGCGGCTTTAAATAAATAATTTGGCTCGATATATTCAACGTCGTCTCGAATTTTATATGACTTAATAATCGCCTCAAGGTCTGAGTCAGTTGGAACTTTTAGTTTATATAATTCATCCGAGCTTTTAAATTTAACTAAAATTTCTCCCAAACGATAATTGACTTTTGGACTTTCAGCAAAAGTGCTGCCAACAAAATAAAAAAATGAAACAAAAAAAATCGCGGACGCTAAAAATATTTTCCTCGATTTTACAAAATCAAAAAAAAGCATTTATTTCTTTTTATAATTCTTATCGACCAATTTTCCAGCCGCTAAGTCCTGCAAAAATTGTTGCGCCTGACTAGTAAAACTAGGGCTGATTGAAACCGCCTGTCCAGTGGCCTCTTTGGCTTTATCATCTTCACCCATTTTAGCATAGATAGCCGCTAGTCTTGCATAATTCTGGGCCGAAGGCTCAAGGGCTAAAATTTTTAACTGGAATTCAACCATCTTGTCATAATTGCTAACTCGCGAATAAGCGTCAACGACTCTAGCGAAATCAGCAACTTTAGGGACTAAACCTAAAGCCAACATTTTTTGATATTGAGCGTCGGCCAAATCGACTTTGCCAGTAATAATGTAAAAAGTCATCAATATCCACCGAGAGTCAATAACACTCGGCGCTAAATCAACACCATACTCAAAATAAGTTTGAGCCTTATCAAGCTTACCAGTCAAAGCATAGCCTTGGGCAATTTCGAAATAAAGTTGCGGACGCGATGGACTCAAGCCAATATTAGCTTCCAATAAGTCAACAGCGCGGCTGGGAAAACTACTCACCACCGAGCTCATTGAGTTATAATAGGCGGCAATCCACATCTGGTGTCGAATATTTAATGGCTCTTCCTTGACACTTTTCTCCAGTTCATTAGCAGCGCTATTGGCGAGATCCGTAATTTCCGCTACCGATAATTTTTTATTTTTTGCCACGTCAGTTGCCAAATTACTAAATTGCTGCCTTGCTTCAAAGACACCAGTCAGCGAACCGCTGATTGATTTTTTAAAATCTTCAATGGCCAGCTTGGGGTCGTCCCGATCGGCTATTAAGGCGCGGTAAATAGCATGGTTAGCATTGAGAATTCTGACATTAATAGCGAAGACACCAAAAAGTAAAACGATGATAAGCGTCGCAAGATAAATATAATTTGGCTCGGATGACACCTCATTCTCCGGTTCACTTTCATCACGGCTAAAACTCGAGGAAACAAAAACAGCAAAGCCAATCAGTAAATAAAAAAGGATTTCAGTGTTAAAAGTATCAAACACGAAAAAATTCTGAACGAAATAGGCGACCAGCAATGAGACCATTAACCAGCTCGAGCTAATTGATTTATTCTGCCAAAAACTCTTAGCCAGATAGTACGCTGCTAAAAGTAAAATCAATAAATAGGTATAAAGACCAATAATCCCGGTCGTGACCCCAAGATCAAAGACAATATTGTGAGCCCGGTCAAACCAGATTTGCGAACCGTTATCTTTATAAATTTGAACTGGAAAATACTTATTAAAGACATAGTAATAATTTTCAGGACCGTAGCCAATTAAAAAAGTTTTAGTATTTTCCTTCCAGCCTAGCCAGCTAGCATCCCACGTTGCCAATCGAGACTCAGTTGTAATATCGGTTGTCGAAATTGTTGCCAATCGATTTAAGGTACCATTATTTTGGACAATCGCACTATTACGGAATTCAAAAATTAAAAAAGGAGTGGCAATAATCGCGGCCAAAAACAGACCAAAAGCAATTTTGGCCGGACGATTTTTTATCGTAAAAATTCCAGCTAATGCTAGCACAAACAAGCCAACCATCAAACCAACAATGGCCCCTCTTGTTTGGGTATTATAAAAAACAAAAAATTCAAAGATGAAAATAACTGACAACAAACCACGAATCAGCTGTGGTCGTTGACGATAGAACCAGACAACGGCTACCCCACCTTGCAATAGTAAATAGCTAAAGAAGAAAAGATGCAGATTAACCGCCTGCTGAATCAGGGAGGTTCTTAAAAAACTCAATATTCCCCAATCTGCTTCGGGTGCCAGCTGATACAAAATGGAAGACCCAATTGCAATAATGTCAAAAGTCAAAAAACTGTAAAAAAATAGTTTAATGTCCAAGCGCTTTTCCTTGGCGATAAAATAAAGTAAGAAAAATAAATTAAATATTAAGTAAGCGGCGAAAAAATCCGGGTTACCAACGGTCCCAGTAACGCGCTGGCCGCCAGAAGATTTTAACAAAAATGGCGTATTGATAACTTGGGCAAAACCAAGAAACGCCATTAAAATACTGGTAAAAACGGAGAAGGTAAAAAGTCGATGCCAGTCTGATTTATCCCTAAATGTTCCAACAATAACCAAAAAGAATAAAAGCAAATGGAGCAAATGGAATAACCCGCTCATCCTTTCGTAATTACCCCAAAAACTGCTGTAAAGACCAATACCCGATAAACTAGCAATTATATTTATAACAAAAAAAGCTACGACCGCCCAAACTAACTTTGACCGCCAAGCACGGAAGCGGTACCGAGAATTAAGGTGAGCTAAAATTAAATAGGCAATAAAAATAACCTCGGCGGTTATGTGAAACGCAATATTTTTTGGGACAATGAACGGAAAGAAAAACTGACTGTTCATTACAATAGGCAAAAAAAGCGAAAACATTACCCCCGCGTTTATTATACCTAACAACACATGACTGAGCCGATCTTTTAATCCCATATCAAATAAAAAAAATAAATCAAAAAGTAACTATATTTTAACAAAATTTAAACCTTTTATCAAATATCACCATTAATTGACCAAAAGCTATTTTTATACTATAATCTAACTATCAATTAACCACTATGACCAATAGCTCACTCACCGGAAATAAAAAGATTTTTTTGATTTTTGGGGATATAATTATCCTCTATTTTTCGTTATGGCTAACACTTTTAATACGCTACTGGCCTAAGTTTAATTACGGCGTCTGGAACCAACACTTGATACCATTTAGTATAATATTTTTAACTTGGCTGATAATATTCTACATTGACGACCTATATGAACTTACCTTTGGCCAAGGTTTAGTTTCATTAATTAACAAGCTAATACGTGGGACAATAATTAACGGACTTATTGCTATTGTTTTTTTCTACTTTACGGCCGATAGATTTTTTACCATTAAACCCCAACGAGTGCTGCTCATCTACCTAGCTATAGCAATAATTCTTATTTTAATATGGCGGCTAATATTCAATTCCATTGTTCGATCACGCAAGCGAGCAAACGGGGTTATTTTAGTGGGCTTTAATCGGCTAGCTGAAGAAATCATTAAAACGATTGAATCAACCCCTCAGCTCGGTTTACAAATAAAAAGTATTATCAGCACTGATCAAGCTGAGATACCCCAGCCATTCAAACATTACTTAGAAGCGAGAGGTTACGCGGAACTAAAAAATATTTGCTTAGATCACAAGACCAACATCATTGTTTCAACCATTAACCCACGCGATAACCAGGCGCTACTGAAAAGCTTGTTTGAGTGTATCCCCCTTAAAATTGATTTTTTTGATATAACTAATTTTTATGAAAAAATTACTGGTAAAATTCCGGTTACGATAATTGAACAGATTTGGTTTCTCGAAAATTTGACTGAAAACAACAAAAATCTTTATGAAAAAATAAAAAAAATTTGTGACATTCTATTTGCACTATTAATGTTTATAATTTTATTACCATTTATTCCAATTATTTCATTAGCAATAAAGCTGAGCAGTCATGGTCCAGTATTTTTTACTCAAACTAGAACTGGCAAAAACAGTAAAAAATTTAAAGTTATTAAATTTAGAACGATGATTATCGATGCAGAAAAGTTTGGTCCGCAGTGGGCCTCAGAGAATGACTCAAGAATTACCAAACTCGGAAAATTCTTGCGCAAAACAAGAATTGACGAAATCCCTCAGTTAATAAATGTTATCAAGGGAGAAATGAGTTTAGTTGGACCGAGGCCAGAAAGACCAGAATTCGTTGACCAATTATCAAGTCAAATTCCATTCTATAATGAACGGCTACTGATTAAACCCGGCTTAACTGGCTGGGCGCAAGTCGTCGGACCATCGTATGGCGGGTCAAAAGACGAAACACTAGAGAAGCTACAATATGATTTATTTTATATTAAAAATCGCTCGCTTGGACTAGACATCAGTATTTTACTTAAGACAATCAGAATTGTTCTAAGCCAAAAAGGTCAATAAAATTCAATTTTTTCCAAAAAACTTGACACCTTTTGATACCTTTTGATACTATTAAAGGGTTATTTTTAGATCTAAAATTATGCCGGAGATAAAGCCTTTAGAAGTATACACCACGACCGAAGTCCAAGCCTTACTAAAAATTAGCCCTTCAACGATGAAGCGATTACTGAAAAAGGGGCTCATCAGAGCCAATAAAGTTGGTGGTCAATATCGAATTTTGGGTAAAGAAATGCTGCGTGTTATCTCACCCGAACTAGAGCAGAAATCAATTGATACCTACCAAAAAGTTAAAAAAAAGGTGGTCAATAAAATTAATCGCTGGTAAGATAAATCATTATTTATTAGTTTAGCTCCACCATGACAAAAAGTGCAAACAAAATATTTCTAACCGTAACCCTATTTAAAAAAGCTTACGGCCGATACAAAGCTCAAATTTTAATTTTGACTAGCATTAGTCTTTTCGTCGGAATTATGGAGGGCATTGGAATTAACGCCATTATTCCGCTATTTGCATTTATTTCAAACAATCAATTCCCGGCCACAGACAAAATATCGGCCTTAATAAAAAATCTATTTACTTTTTTTCATTTACCATACAGCCTAAAATCAATTTTGATATTTATTCCCGTACTTTTCACATTTAAATTTATTGCTTCGTTTTTATTTTATTTTCTCAAAATGAAAATCGTCTCCAATTATGAAAAAAAAACAAGGGGCGAACTATTCAAAAAGACATTAGCAGCCAAATGGTCTTATTTACTTAATCAAAAAACCGGCTATCTAGAAAAAACGATAATGGTTGATACGACCAACGCCACCAACCTACTTTCTTACGTCACGGAGCTTATTTTAGTAGGCGTCAGCCTACTAATTTATACCGTGGTGGCAATAAATATTTCAATAACCATAACCCTGCTCACGCTGACTGTTGGCGCTTCAATTTTTCTAATTTTTAAACCTCTTATTTACCAGACCAGGGTTTTAGCTAAAAAAGAAACTGAGACTATGAAAGATGCGGCCGCTTTCATAAATGAAAACGCTTACGGTATGAAGACGATTAAATCTCTACCAGACCAGGATGGAATAATTGAAAAGAGTAACAATTTCTTTAAAATTTTTAGAGGCCTATACGTAAAAAAAATGCTTTTGATTGAATTCACTTCCGACACCATCCAGCTAATGTCAATATTTTTTATCTTAGGCATCTTTGTTTTATTTTATACTACCTCGGAATTTAATTTTGCATCATTTGCGGTAATTATATATCTGGTGCAGAAAATGTTTGCTTATGTTCAATCAGGTCAAAATAAACTTCATAATATAAACACTTTTATCCCCTACTTAGAAAATGTCATCAAGTATAACGAAATTCTGGAAATTGAATTTGAAACAAACAAGGGGGGTAAAGAATTTAGCCTCAATAACACGCTCTCAATTAATAACGTCGAATTCAAGTATAATAACAATAAAAAAGTTTTAAATAATATAAACTTTGAGATAAAAAAAGGAGAAATGGTAGGTATAATCGGTCCATCCGGTGCCGGCAAAACCACCCTTGTTGATCTACTCTTAAGATTATTCAAACCAACGAACGGCGAAATTAAATTAGATAATATAAATATTGAAGCTGTCGAACTAACTTCGTGGAGAAAAAATATCGGCTACGTTTCTCAGGATATTTTTTTAATAAATGACACCATTAAAAACAACATAAAATTTTATAATCAAGATCTAACCAATGACGACGTAATTCAAGCTGCTCGCGATGCCCAAATCTATGATTTTATTGTTAGTTTACCTGATCAATTCGATTCAATTATCGGCGAACGAGGTATTATGCTTTCCGGCGGACAAAGGCAACGGATAATACTAGCCAGAACATTGGCTAGAAAACCAGCGATTTTAATTCTCGACGAGGCGACCAGCGCCCTTGATAATGAATCAGAGGTTCTCATCCAAAAATCAATTGAGGGTTTAAAAGGAAAAACAACGGTCATTGCAATCGCCCATCGTTTATCGACTGTGAAAAATTCCGACCGGTTAATTGTCTTAGATAATGGCAATATTGTTGAGATGGGCAATCCTGATGAACTCCTAAAAAATAAGAATTCATACTACTACAAAGTTTTTAATATTAGAAATGATGATCAAACTTAATTTTTATCAATGAATCTGGTTTGAATCAAAAATATTGTCAATTATACCAATTGGTATAATATTTAAATCGGCTGGCAATAAAGCTTCCAACCCATTTTTTGTGCCAGCTTGTCTCAACGGACTAGCCGCCTCTAAACGATAATTGGCATCAAATTTGGGCTCAACTGAAATATTACCCTCCCCTTCCCAACCGCCATTTTGAATGTCGGAAAATGTGAGGCTAACGCTTGATTTAGCATCTAATTCAGACAGTGCCTTGTTATCCCAAATTATATTATTAATTAGCGTTGACTTTGATCCGCCAAAAATTTGTTTCTTTTGATAACCAGCAATACCAATATTGTTGTTAACAATCGTATTATTGGCGATCAATGGTGTTGAACTGTCTTTGGCGGCAAAACCATAGTTGCAACCGTTTAAAATATTATTAAAAACAATGGCCTGGGTATGCTCACCCAAACTGACACACTTGTCGCCTGATCCCTTAATTAGATTATTGATGATTAACGGCTGCCCCGAGGAAACATCAACACCGTCATTTCCGTTATCAAATAATTGATTACCTTCAATCAACGAGTTGCTAACATCCAAATCAATACCATCAGCATAATTTTTTATAAATTTAGATTTTTTTACAATACTATAAGCATACTTTAAATTTATACTATCATCGCCATGAGCATTGGTAAACTGACTATTAGTAATTAAGGCGGGACTGTGATAAACCGATAACATCCCGCTGACAAAAGTTGCATTGATATAATCATCACGACCTCCGTCCAGATAAACGTAGTCAAAAGTGCTGGTAGCATGCGCATCAATGACGGCCAATGATCCCCAGATCGAGCCGTTTAGTCCTTTAATGGTGATTGGTAAAAGTTTGGTACCTTGAGCTTGAACTGGGCTATAAGAAAATAATGTTGCACCAGCCGCCATATACAAGGTAGTGCCTGGTTCAATAATTAATTTTGAATTTTGGGGCACAATAATATCATGGTCTAAAACGTATGAGCCTTTTTTTATCACCAAATCGTCATTGACTAAACTAAACAAAATATTTTCTTTGATAAAACCGGAAATTGGTTTAATTTTTGCGTTTAAATTTAAATTTAAATTATCAATAATAGTCCTAAGGTAATAACTCTTAATCGGCACACCGGTAATCTCATTTTTAAAATTAAGTTTCATCTTGCTATCATTAAACAATCTAACATCAGCATGGTCAGATAATTTAATCAAAAATGAGCCAGAATTATAACCTGACTTTAGGAAACCATCAACGGTCTTTACTTTAACTGAGTGAACAGTAAAATTAAGTCCGGAAATCTTATCAAGCTTATTTTCACAAATAAAATTGCCCAGTAACTTATCGCTGGCATCAAGATTATAGTTGCCATTAACGTCAGAATAGGCTGCTATGGCGCCGACCTCATCACAATTATCAACCGGCAGCTCAATTGAGTCTAAGACGACTGAGCTAAAACCATCGGTCGAAACTTCAAATCTGGCCGCTAAGTTGTCATTAGAAAAATAAATTCTGGCATTAGCATCAGCATTTTCTAAATTAGATTTAAGATAACCGAAGCGGTCAGTAATTTCCTGGCGATAAGATTTAACGTCTTTTCGATACGCTAGATTACTCTCAACTTTATTAAAGTCTTGATAAAAATCAAGTTTAGTTAAATTGTCAAGCTCATCATAATGATTCAAATCATCGGCCAAATTTGATTCATTGCCAACGTAATCCCACAAAATCTTATTTCTTTGCTCCAAAAATTTAGGATTCATCAAAACTCTTGTAACCAACAAATTATAATCTTTTTCCATTAAAGGCGGTGGCGCGTCTTCAATACCAACATCCCAAGGCGTGAATTGAAATTTTCCCAGCGTTGGATTAAAGTAAAATCTCATATTTCTGCCACTTTCATGAGCGCTGGTCATCAGATAATTCACAACCTGCCAGCTCAAAAAATTATCCATATCAATAATCTGGTCAATATGAGCATCAAAATATTCTTGGGAGGGATTATTTATGATTGAGAATAATAAATCCAAATCAGCATAATTATCAGCTGATGAAGTAAGATCGGTCGATTTCTTTTCCCACATATTAACGTTGTCAAAATAGGAGCCAGTTGGACCGATAACGTGATTGAAATCTAACGAAGAATAAAAATTAACATCACCCGGTAAAAATTTTTTCTCTAACATATTTTTTCCCGGTTCTTCAACCTGCCAATAAACTCCCTGACGTTTTCCGTTCACAAATAAATTGACAAACTTTGTCTCGGGGGTCAGTAAGCCCAATTTTCTAGCTCGGTACATATCCATTTCTTCAATCAAATACTTTCGATCGGAGGGAATAATAAAATGAATTTTTCTGGCATCATCAAAATAATCAGAGCTAGGGAACTGTACCAACCAAGATTTTTTACCATCTCGCCAATGAGCATCAGTATCGCCGCGGTATCTAACCTTTACCTGATAATCTTGGCCATCACCTTTAAATTCGGCCTTCTTAGCAATTCGATAGGGTTCGGTTAACAAATTATTTTCATAGCCCACTGGTAGATTCTGGTTCAAAAAATCTAGATTTTTCTGACTAATTAAAATATCATAGCGCGGCAAATTTGACGACATAAACAAATAAGGCACATAAAAACCATTACTCAATTTATGTACGTATTGAATTTCTTCATGATATTTCCGGTAAAAAGCAAGATGATCGATACTACGATAATAACTAAAGGCCAAAATTATCAGCACAAAAACTACCGCCACTTTTTTGGGCTGCTTAATGATCCGATAATAAATTTTTCTCAAGAAAGCAACAAAATCCACAAGCCGACAAATTAATACTCAATATCGTTTTTAGCGGTAATCAAATTAACACTGGAAATGCCGTCAATTTTATCAAGGGCTGAAGTAAATTCCTGAATTCTATTTTCATTAATAAAACCAACCGAAAAGCTTAGCATTAATACATGCCCCTGCTCAATGGCTTTAATGTTCAAAATATTGCTATTTTTTAAATGCTGATCAAAAAGAGACTTATAAACATTTTCCGGCGTGGTCCTAGTGTCAAGGTTAAAACTTAAAATATAATTAAATCTTCTGATTGAACCGAAGTTGGTCTTGGTCAAAACCAAAATTACAATTGAAGCGATAATAGTAACACTTAACGCCACAACGTAGTTGTCACTACCAACCGCCATGCCTACCGCTAAAATCAAAAACATATAGGCCATATCTTTGCTATCCTTAATCGCAGTTCTAAATCGAATTAAAGAAAAAGCACCAAACGCGCCAAAGGCACGGGCAATATTACTGCCAATGACCATCATCACCGCCGCAATCACCATACTGGAGATTATCAACGTTAAAACAAATGACTGCGAATAGGACAACCCACGATGAGTCTTTTTGTAAACTAAAGCAATTATTAATGACAGCCCAAATGCAACTAATAAATTAGCAACAACAGCGATTGGACTAAAACCCAAATTTTGCTGACTGGTTATCCCGAAAATATTATCTAACATATTAATATTTTGTGATTAATTATGAATTAATGATTAGTTGAGACAAGCTAGGATTATTTTCGATTACTGGATTGCCAACCGCCAACTGTGGGTAGCAGACTTCAAGCGAGTTACAATATTTTGAAAATGGTCGCTGTTCTAAACCATAAGTGGTAATAATATCATGGAACCAAAACGGCATTACATTATTAAATTTTACTTCAATGATTGCAACGCCCGGAAAAACAGTTTGATCAATACCGAAATCGCGTAAAAAATTTGCTTGGTGGGTTCGAATATTAGTATCAATGGTAACCCTAAACCCTGGATCAACTTTACTAATTAGCGCTTTTCGTGAATAGACAACGACATTCTGCGGTCGCATACCATTTGAATCCTTTAACCAAAAAAATTCGCTAAACGTTTCTTCATTTTGCCCGGCAAAAACTAAATTACGACTTTCACCCAACTCTACCATTTTGTGATAAGTTTCATAATCAAGGTTAATCCGATCTTTAATTACAACATTGTCATACTTACGCTTGATTTCTAAAAAAACCGGTGTATCCGGATTAAGTTTAAAATCATAGAATCTAACCCGCAACTTTTTTCGAGTTTTCTGACCATCAATTTTGTCAAAATAACAACCGTAGCCAGCCGTATCAAAATAAAGACTTGCCACATCATAAAGATTATCTTTGGCAAGTTTGGCGTAAGAATCAAATTCCATGTATTTAAGCAACTCAGGGATTATCCCGTCAACAAAATCTAGAGGTACTTGATACTTGAATTCAAAGCGCTGGAAGTGCAATTTAAAGCTTTTATCACCTGCCATATATCGCTAAATTTACAACAATTTATAAATAACCACGCCACCACCTTCAAACACTTTACGGTAAATATTTTGCCCCTCATTTATAGCATCAAATGGCAGGCTTGGCAAGTCTTGCTTATCCCAAACAATATAGTCTAATGGATAGCGTTTTGTAATATCGAACCAACTATTTTTATAAAACGAGGCATACTCAGCCGCTAGTGACCTCAGCTCATTTTCAGGGATATCATCAAAAGTTAATCCTCTAACTTTTAAATAATCGGCATAGTAATCAAAAAATATATCACGATGATCGGCTAAATATTGAAAGGTACTATCAGGCGTAACACCAAGAAGCTTCAAGGTAAAAAATAAATTATATTTTCGATAGTCCTGATAAGGAATTAGATAAAAATTTAAATATCTAGAAAAATAAACATTAAGATTGGTATAACTAGAGATAAATCTATTCAAGTTTACGGACGGAATATTCGTGACACCTTTTCTATCTGGTAATGAAAAATAAAATGATTCAGGCACATAAACCGTCTCCCCTGTTCCAGTCTTAGCATTCAACCAGTCTAAAGCTAGCCGATAACGTTGCATCCCTAAATAACGACTAAAGTCTCGGGAGTAGGCACTGATTTGCACATTATAAGCATTAATAAAAATTAAAGAGACAATAAAACAAAATAAAACTTTGCTGACAAGGCGGTTAAACTTAAGATAATCAACGACGGCAAATAGAATTAACGCCAAAACGATTGAAAAAATCGGCTTGATAAAATACCAGTGATAATGACCATAATATAAAACCTGACCGGTGATGACATGTTGGTTGATTGCGATAATACCAGCTGCTGCCAACATGATAAAAAAAATCAATTCATTTTTTGGCTGGCGATGTTTAAGAAGATACCACGCCAGTATTAAAACAACGATGGCAACAACCGTCCCGCTAAAAACAAATTGATGACTTTCACGTAATCCATACAGACGCATTAGCTCTTCATATAAAGGATGATGGATTAAATACCAAGTATTTATAAAATAAGTAATTGCCACGGCGTAAGAACAAATCATTAAGGCTGCATATTCTGCCGCCGGCCGCCAATGACGGTTGATTGCGGCAAATAAAAAATAGAGCCCCACAAATACACTTAGATATGTCCAAGTGTAAGGATAAACATAAAATGATACCCCAAATATGAGCGTCGACAAAAACCACCAGATCTTATGGCGATTTTCAATGAAGCGCCAAAAAAAGTATAAAAAACCGAAAAAAAATAATGAACTTATCTGAGGGTTAACTGGTCTAGCGTAATTTAAATAGGTATCGGCTTGAAAGGTGCCGGTTAGAATGTGCCAAAATTGTTGTGGGTATGACAATAGATTAGGGGCCAGAATAGCGATGGCAGCGCCCAACAAGGCGGGTAATTTTTGGCCAGACGTCAATCTAACTACTAAATGGTAAATTATTAAAAATAAAAACGCCGGGGCGACAAAACGAAAAAAAATCAACAACTGGGTTATTGACAGATGGAGCGCCCGACCCGTAAGCCCCATAATAATTTCTGGAAATGATGGCTGAACATAAGGTAAATTTTTCCCAGCTTCAAGATAAGGGTTAGCAATCGTTAGGCTGCCATTATAGACATCATTAATTCGACTAATATAATAATATTCTGCATCAGTCTCAAAAATATTAATACCTTGGTAATTATTACCGGCCTGATAAATAAATAGAATTTGCGGGAAGGCAATCAAGGCACCAACTATTACCGACATAGCTAAAGCTAACCAATTGTTTCTAATATAATTATTAACAGTGCTAATCATTATATTGATTCAAATAAAAAGAACAGCCCAGCTAGCACTAAGGCAATGCCAATGCCCTGATAAGGGCTAATGTGCTCGTGAAAAAAAATCCAGGAACCAAGAATAATCAAAACGTACACCAAAGCGGTTGAAGGATAGGCAATCGATAACTTTACTTTAGATAATATAAAAAGCCAGAAAATAAATCCAATACCATAACAAAATAAGGCGGTAATAATATAAAAATTTTTAATGATGCCAAAAATGAGAACTGGAATATTTGCCAAACTAAAATCGATTGGACCCAAAATTAACATCCCCTTTTTCAAAAGTAACTGGCCAGTTACTGCTAGTAACATGTCGGCTAAAAGTAAGGCAACTACCGTTGGCATAGCAATTATTATTTAAAAATTAAACTAATAAGCATTACAGACCTCAATAACTCGAGTTATCTCACCTTCCGTCATTCCCTCGTTCAATGGCAAGCTTACAACCGTTTGATGGATTTTTTCGCTGATTGGATAATTCAGAGAGTTCCACTCAATAAATGCTTGCTGCTGATGCGGTGGTAGCGGGTAGTGGATAACAGTTTCAATTCCTTGGTCCAATAAATATTTAGCAAATTCTTCGCGCTGGTCGGTTCTAATAACAAATAAATGCCAAACATGAGACTTGTCATCCGAGAATAGCGGCAAGGCTAATTTTTCATTTTTAATTTCCGTGACGTAGCGTTTGGCAATTTGCCGCCGCTTTTCATTTTGGGAATCAAGATATTTAAGCTTAACCAAAAGAACCGCTGCCTGTAATTCATCAAGTCGACTATTAATGCCTTTAAAAGTATTAAAATATTTTTTATCACTACCATAATTGCGCAGGGCCCGAACGGTAGCTGCCAGTTTGTCATCATCAGTGGTAACGGCACCGGCGTCGCCTAAGGCACCGAGATTTTTCGACGGATAAAAACTAAAACCAGCCGCATTACCAAGGGCACCGGTTTTCCGTCCGTTCATTTCAGCACCGGCGGCTTGGGCGCAGTCTTCAATTATTTTCAAATCATACTGATCGGCAACAGCCTGTAACTTTTCCGAGTAACTGATTTGGCCATATAAATGAACCGTCAAAATTGCTTTAGTTTTTTTCGAAATATTTTTTTCTAACAAGTTGGCGTCTAAATTATAATTATCCAAATTCGGTTCAACTAAAATTGGCTTCAGGCTATTTTCCGTAATCGCTAGAATTGATGCGATGTAGGTATTTGACGGCACAATAATTTCATCACCATCATCAAAGATACCTAGCTCTTTACAAGCTCTAATTATTAAGATCAAAGACTCTAAGCCATTCCCGGTCCCAATGACATGTTTAACGCCGCAATATGAAGCAAACTCTTGCTCAAAGGTTACAACTTTTTTGCCTAGGATATACCAACCAGAATCAATCACTTCAGCAATTGCCTCAAGTAATTCAGACCGAACTGGCGCGTTAATTTTTTTTAAGTCCAGAAATGGAATCATAGTTAAAAAACAACTAATCTTCAACAACCTTGAATTCAGGCAATGGTAAAACAAATTTAGATTTAATGCCTTTAGCCCGCCAATTTTTCATTATAAACTCACCATAATGCCAGGCCAGAATAACGATATAATCAGGTTGATCTTCTAAGATTATTTTATTATCAACAATTGGAATATGAGTTCCGGGTAAATATTGACCAACCTTTTCCGAACCAGGCAGTTGAGAAATATATGGCATTAACGTTTTATCAATACCATAATAATTAACTAGGACCGCGCCTCGGCCAGGACAAGAATCAGCCACAAACTTTTGCCCCTTACTTTTAGCATCATAAGCCAACTGCATAAATTTAGTTCTATTTTCCGTCACGCGTTCACGCCATTTGGCCCAAGTCTCTGGTTTAAATAAACCAACCTCTTCTTCCAGCGCCAATAATTCGCCCACTCTTGGGCTTATTTCTTTTACTCCGGTTCGGGCAGCATAAATTCTAATGTTACCGCCGTAGCGCGAAGCGCGCTGCACGTCAAATACTTCCATATCATAATATGGAAAAAGCTTTACCAATGACTTCAAACTATAGGTTCTAATGTGTTCATGGTAGATACCTTCAAACTGATTACTCTGTAAAACATCTAACAGATACTGACTTTCCGAAATAAAGATGCCATCTTGATCAAGCAACTTGACGAAACCGCGCATTACTTCACCCAACGGCGCCATATGGGCGAAAACATTAGTCATCGTAATAACTTTAGCCAAGCCGTGGTCGCGCGCGATTTCTGTTGCCAGTTCCTCGGTAAAAAATCGCTGAATGGTGTCAATCTTATTTTCTGCAACGGCAATTTTGGCAATGTTAGTTGGTTCAACACCAAGCGTTTTCATGCCAATTTTTTTAAAACCGGTCAATAGCGTACCGTCATTAGATCCAACGTCAACACAAAGTGAGCCAACCGGTATATCAAACTGCTTCACGATGCCGTCGGCAAAAGCGCGCTGATATTCCCGCAACGGTTCGGAAATGCCACTCCGGTATGGATATTCGGCTGGGTAAATAACCGAACCATCAACAACATAATCCAATTGTGCCAAGCCGGAATCAGGGCAAATCATTAATTTTAAAGGATAAGTTGCCTCCGGCTGATCAAGCATCTCCTCAGTTAATAAAGCATCACACGGTGGCTGATGTCCCAAATCAATTGCCTCAAATAAATTTTTAGAACCGGTGATTTGGCAGTGATCTAACTTACCGACTGCGGCATCATGATTAGCTTCACTCATAGTAAATTTTCCTTTATCTTATTAACTTATTATTTAAATAGTTAGCGCTCCAACAAAAAACAACTATAATAGCAAATACCATTATTAAATTTAAAATTTTCGGCCACCTTCCAATTCTGACTAAACAAATTAAACCATTGTTCGCCGCTTCTAATGAACTCGCCCTGATCCAGTCGATGCAAAAATTTTGTAAAAATATTACTTGAAGCTGTATCCTCCATAACTAGAAATTTACCGTCCAATTTTAATACGCGTTTGATTTCCTTAATGGCTCGCTCGGCAGCGTCATTAGACAGATGATGGAAAACGCCAACGACTAGTACTTTTGAAAAACTATGATCATCGAAAGGCAAATTGGTAGCATCGGCGACTAAAAAATTACCCTGATAGTGGGCTTTAGCAAATTTTATATTTTGAGGATCAAGGTCTATCCCAGTATAATTTTGGGCTGGAAAAAAAATTGAGAACTCCCCCGTTCCACAGCCGACATCTAAAATTTTATCGTCCAAATCCAATAAAAAATACTTTTTAATAATTTCTTTTTGGCGCTTGAAATTATTTTCTAAAATTTTTCTGATAATAATAGAAATGGCTGGTCGGGATAATGTTTTTTGGAGTAACTTGTTCATAAAAAACTTTTGCTAATTGCCAGATTTTTGACGCTTAAAAATCATCAGCTCGAACCAAAGCGATATTAGACTAATGATTGTTTTTCTAATTCGGCGAAAATTAAAAAATTGAGACTTACCATACGTTCGAAAATAATGGCTGACCCCAACTTCCGCAAATTTAAAACCAGCGCGATCAATCCTTTTCACCAATTCAATACAAACCGTCCCGTCGTTGCATCTTAATTTAACGCGGTCAAAGATCCTACGTCTCATTATACGAAAGTCACAATCCGGGTCTTTGACCGGCAGCTGGAAGGCAAAACCAATTACATATTGATAGATATAACCGATAATAATTCGATGCAATGGATCGGACCGCTTTATTTTAAAGCCATTGACGATGTCTACTTCGGGTGCCATTTTCGATAAAAGTTTTGGCAACTCCTTAACGTCATATTGGGCATCACCGTCGGTATAAAAAATTAAATCCTTAGTAGCCGACCGAAAGCCACTTCGCAAAGCTTCACCGTAACCACGATTTTTTTCATGAAAAATTACTCTGAAATTTTCAACCTTCTGTTCCAAATCAACCAATAACTCACGACTGCCATCGCTAGAACCGTCCTCAATAACCATAATTTCATAGTCAACACCCAGTTTTTCTAAAACTGCCTTGGCTTCAATAACCATCGTGGCAATAGTCCCCTTGTCATTATAGCAAGGAAAAAATACCGAGATTGATTCTCGTTTTGTTGCTGTAACATTGTCCATAAGAGTGGTAAATAACTATAAAATAATAACACACCAACAGCCGTTCTGTCTAGCTTTTTTTTGACATTTTTTATAGCATCTCTTGACTAAGTACCAGTTTTAAAAACCTTAAAAACCTGCTAAAATATAGGCAGATTTTATACTGATCCAACTTATGAATATATTAATTACCGGTGCCAATGACTCAATTGGAAAGAGGGTTATTGATAAGCTAAAAACTGAAAAAAACGTCAAGATCAAAATATTAATTAATCCCAGCCAAAAATCAGAATTTTTAGGGACTGATTTAGAGATGAGTGTCGGCGACCCCTTGGATGCACCAAGCTTAAAACAAGCAACGGAGAATATTGATACCGTCATCCACTTAGCGGAAATAACGTACACCAATAATCCCGCGCTCTATCGCCAAATCAATACGGTTAGTACAAAAAATTTAATCTACGCTTGCCAACAAAACAACGTTAAAAAATTTATTTTTGTTAGTTCAAGGGTGGCCGGAAAAAATGCCGGCGCTTACGCCTTGTCAAAATTTATGGCGGAGGAAGAGCTAAAAAAATCTAGATTAGATTGGACCATTCTAAAACTAGCTGAAGTTTATGGGACTGGGAAAAAAGAAGCGATATCTAAAATTATTTCATTAATTAAAAAAAATTATCGGGTACCGATTATTGGAAAAGGAAATTATCTAACCGCTCCGGTTTATATTGACGACGTGGTCCAAGTTATCATATCAGCAGCCTTGTCATCGGAGTCTACTAACCACAAGACTTACATCATAGCCGGACCTGAAGAGATAACTTATAACGAACTGATTGACAAAATTTCTACCATCTTGGAAATCAAGGTTAATAAACTCCGACTGCCAGTTTCAACGGTAAGTTTTTTAGCAAAAATTATCTCAACTTTTAGGAAAGACTACATCGTTAAGGATCAGATACCAAGGTTATTGAAAAAAAAATCAGCCGACATTAGTGAGGCTGTTACTGACTTAAATTTTAAGCCGATAAAATTCGACGAGGGAATAAAAAAAATAATCAATGATTAGACTTAAGCTCTTTGATTATTGAAGCGGCCCGCTTATCCCAGCTATACATTTTTACTTGTTCTAAACATCGCTGGCTGATCTGATCAGCTAAAACTCGGTCGAATAGAACTTTTTTAATCCCGGCAGCTAAATTTAAGGCTGAATCAGGTTTTACCAATATTGAATTTGACTCATCTAATACCTCTCTAATTGAAGGCAAATCGGAGGCCACGATCGGATTGCCTGATGTCATATATTCAAACAACTTTAACGGCGAAGTATATTTGGCCGATATTTCTTTTTTTCCGGAATTGGGCAGCACCAAAACATCAGCCGCCTTTAAAAAGTAAGGAATTTTATCATGCGGCTGCTGATTAATTAAAACGGTATTAATAATTTTTTTACCCTCGATATATTTTTTTAAAATTGTTTGATCAGTGGCAGTGCCCCCAACAAAAATAATTGTGGCGCCCGTTAGATATTGCCCACAGTCGGCTAAGGTAAATACCCCCTTCCATTCAAAAAGCTGGCCAGTATATATTATCAATTTTTGGTCTTTGACTAAATTTAATTGCTTGCGACAATAGTTTTTATCTTCTTTAACCGCAAACTGATCCAAATCAACTCCATCAGGGGCGACGTATATATTATCAGCGCTAACCCCTAAGGTTATTAAATCTTGTTTTAAACCAGAAGTTATCGTTACGATTTTTTGACAGCGCTTAAAGTACTTAACGTAGTACTGGCGATGGTTAGGCAAATTATGAGCCTCCCAAACCACATTTGGGAAAAACCTTAAAACAATTGGCAGTAGATACTCATCGCGGACATAACCAACATCCGAGCTAGTTTTATTCTTGAAAGCTAAATAAAAAAATAAACTAACACTGAACAACAACGATTGAATTTTAATATAAATTCCGTTTTTAAAACCAATTAAAAAAAGCGGGTCAAGGCACCATATTTTTTTAAAAGTAAAATTTTTCTTTATTCCATAGTAAGAAAATAGATTGACGCCAAGTAGCTCTCGATTTTTTCGACTGGGCACAACTAGCTCAACTTCAGCACCGTTTGCGGAAAAACTTTCACTCATCTTGGCGACCTGCAACCCGTGCGCTTTCGACGTTGGAATTCTAATGTTGGCAATATAGACTATTTTCATTGAGTTTTTTTCTTTAAAATAAAAACAAACTGATAAGTATATTTTAACGGCATAAACAACCAAATAAATTTATACATCATTCGTCGGATAACCTTATACGGATTTTTAAAAGCAAAAATCTTGAGCTCCTGACTGGGATACTTGTCTTGCCTAATTTTACCAATTATTTCCAGCCCAGCATTAGCTAACATTTTTTTCCATTCAGCTAGAGTTTTTAATTCTTCAAAATCCCTTTGAGCGGTGCCTTTATTAATTTTTTTTAATTTCCAAAAAAAATAATTATCATTAGGGAGCACGATCAAAAATTTAGCAGTTTGCCTACCAACCCGAACAAGCTCATTTAGTCCCTTTGGGACATCGGACATATGCTCTAAAGTTCCCAGACAACACACATAATCGAATTGTGAATCGGCAAAAGGTAAATGTTCACCTTCGCCTTGAGTTATTTCAGAATTTGGTGAGTTTTCCGCCGCCAGCTTAATCGCTTCAATGGAAAGTTCTAAACCAAACGTCTTTAATCCCCTATGTTCGGCCGCTTTTAAAAGCAACCCCGTACCGCATCCAACATCGAGCAGACTTTGACCACGTTCCACCGGCCCTAACAGCTTAAACCAATTGTCATAAACCCAATAAGGACGCATTGCTGCTTTACCTTTTTTTGAATACAACTCATCGTAAAAATTTGTCTTTTCCATCATAATTTATTTTAAAATTTTATATGCCACTAAAGTTTTTTTGGCAATTTTATTATAACTTAAATTGTTAGCAAAACCAAAACTGCCTTTTTTAAGTTGGGTTAATTTATCATCAGACATTAAAATAAAATTACTAAGTTTATCTCTAAATTCTGCTTCAGAATGATAAAGAAAACCATTAAAATCATCTTTGATTATGTAAGGCAAGTCTCCCTCGGCTGGCACTAAGACTGGCACCGCATATGATAGTGAAAGAATAACTGAGCCAGACGTCAACACTTCATTAAAAGAAAAAAGTGAAGCGCGAGCAAGTGAAAAATAGCTCGGTAAATCATCACCGGGGATGGTGCCAATGGAAAAAATAATATTTTGATTTTTAGCCAAAGCTTTCAAATCATCAAGGTAACTTTGATCAAACGATTTGCCAGCGATAAGTAATTTATTGTTACGAGGCAATTGGTTAAAAACCTTAATAATTTTTTCTAAACCCTTATATCTTTTTATGGATCCTAAACTTAAATAAACTTTATCATTTTCCGTCAAGCCCAACCGACGCAATAAATTATCGTCCGGACGATCCTTAATTGGGCCGTGAAAATTAACATAATTTCCATGCTCAATGATATAGACATTTTTAAGCCTTTTATATTTTTGAGCTAAAAAAATTTTACCAGCTTCCGTATGGACAATAATTGAATCAGAAAATTTAACTAAAAAAGTCATAGCAATTTTGTCCAAAATTTTATCACCAGACTCATGACTTTTATAATTATGCATGGTCCAGACTAAAATATCACCACGAAGTTTTGAAAGTAATAAAATTTTTAGTCTAATTAATAATTTAATTGGACGAATAATTGAATAACGACTAGCGTACAAAATCGTCGGCCAATGGAGATGAACAATCTGCGGTCGATTAAAGGAAAATAATAATTTCCAAAAATCATTATTATAAATTTTAACCTCCCCGGACTTTGCAATTTCACCATATAAATTGTCCCAATAAGCGTTAGGGGCTTTTAAAGCCAACGGGAAAGCAAATAATTTAAATTTTATCCGATCAATTTCCATGAGGTTTTCTAGCCGCTCCAAGTAAATGTTCACCCTGAAATTTTAAAGCGCCAAAACGGGGCAAAGAAAAATTTTTGCTTTTAAGTGTAAATTTATTATCAGCCATTGTCGTAATAACATTAAAGCCGACTTTTTTAAATAAATTATCTAGCATCGCGCGAGAAAAAAATATTTTATGGTCGGGGTTACCTAGAATTATATCTTGCCCAATAATGAAATATCTAATTAATCTTGAAAGAGCATAAACATTTGGCGTATCTAAAATTAAAACACCGCCCGGCTTCAAAACTCTGAAACACTCACCAATCAAAACTTTGGGTTGCCAAGTGTGTTCCAAGACTTCACCTAAATAAATCGTGTCAAAAAGGTTGTCTTCATAGGGCATGGCTTCGGCGTTACCAACTAATTGATTAGAGTAATTTTTTCCGTATTTGGCTTGATTCTCAACGTCTAAACCATAAATCTGACTATCGGAATATTTCTTAATTAATAAGTCATGAATTTCAGCATCCATTCCTAAATTACCGACATCTAAAATTTTACCGGTCTGGAGATGCTGAAACAAAAAATCAGTTCGTTGCATATTTAATTAATTTATTTTTTAACAATTTAACTCCTTCAATATAAAATAGTGGTCGCCGCGGGCTGGTGTAATGTTTCACAACTGTTTCATTATTAATTTCTCCCTTAATATGATACCGATCAAGCGGTAATGGTAAAAGAAAATCAAGACAATAAGCAAAGGCGCCCTGCTCAATAAAATGATTACGCGGGTCATCGCCGTCAACCCGAGACAAAAAATCTTCCAATCTCGTCAAATTAAAATTGTTACGATGAAACATCACAATGCCGGAATTATACATCGCAAAATTTTTCGGCATGGCTTCGCCGCCCTTAAAATAGACATCGGCCGTTGACAGATTTGGCATCATTAATGATTTTGATTTTGCCTCATCATAAGCACGCTCTAACTCAGTCGGCGGTAAAAACCACAACAAATCACTATCAATAATAAGATGAATTGGCGCTGAAGAAACAAAATATTGATCAATTAATTTTTTATAATAAACATACCGCTTGTCTAACCGACAGCGATAAATTTGCGGATATACTGACAATTCCGACTCATACTGTTTAACAAACAATTCCGTCTTGACAATGGTCGCCTGGGGAAATAATTTTGTAATAATAGTGATATCATTTTTCGTCAAGCTTCCGTCATTATGAATATATAGTTTACCAACTGATTTACTGACCGCGTAATAACTCGCCAGTGACCAGCACATCATCAAAATATCGCGACTGCAAACTAAAAGATGAATTGACAAATCAGTTCGGTCGGCCGCTCGATCAAGAGGGGTGGCCGACTTAAGAATTTTTTTGGCATAAAAAAATCTCAACATTGTATATTGAACTGGGCGATGAAACTCAAAAAATGATTTGCGCAAGTAGTATAATTCTTTTTTAAGTCGCCGGAAATTCATCATTAAAATTGTGAAATAATTTTTTTAACTAAATTATCAAGGTTATGATTATTAACAACGATTTCCCTGAGTACTAACCGCAGGTCATTAATTTTTGAGTAATCAAGTGATGTCAACCATTTTATTTTCTCGGCCAATTGCTTCGGGTTGTTTTGCTCAACCATTAATTCCTCCGGTAAAATCGGCTTAAAAGCTTCGTTGCTGGTTAGGACTAAACAACCACAAGCCATCGCCTCAAGGACTGCTTTATCAACGCTGCCCGTACCGCTTAAATTAATAAAAATCGACGTTTTTTGGAGGTAGGACGGGATTTGGGTGTTAGACCGCGGTCCGAGAAATGATACTTGATTTTTGAGTTTCATGGCGTCAACCATACCCTTGAGACTCGCCAAATATACGGCTTGATCCTTTAAGCCGATATTGCCGATAATTGATAGATTAAAATTGTCACCACTCTTATGTAAAATATCAACGGCCTTGATCATTGACTCATAATCTTTCGTGGGGGAAATACGGCCAACGGTTAATAATGACTTACTGCCAACCTCCATCTTGGCGGGCTGAAAAATATTAACATCAATGCCGTGGCCAGTAAGCACTAATTTTTTTGTCGGCAGACGAAAACTCTCCGCCGAAGCTGACAACACAACATCGGATAATTTTTCCATAACTTTCATTTTAAAATCTACCTGTCGATGCATATACCAACTCACAATTTTCTTATGATATAACTTGGAAAATGGCGCGGCTAGAATTGTGTACAGTGGCATCTGATGACAAAAGATACCGTCAACATCTTTGATATAGTGGCGCAGCGCCGCGGCGAATTTAATAACCTTAACCAGCTTATTGGCGTTAGTTGGTAAAAAAATAACTTTAACGTTACCAGGTAAACCACTAGCATCGCCTTCCTGCCAACTAATAACGATTAGCTGATTGACGTGACGGCTAATTTTGTTAACCCAATTATAAATAAAGCCAGCTAAGTGCTCTGACCGGTCGACTTTTCTTGTGATCATTATTAATTTCATATCCCCGCCACCTCCCGCCAAAAACTAATAATCTTTTCGGTATTATTGCCAAAATTTTTGTTCACTAGCTCTAGACCTCTTGCCCCCATGGCTTTAGCCACAGCCGGATTATTTAATAAGTAAATAATCTTTTCCGCAATTTTTTCCGCGTCGCCCACCGGCGCTAAGTAGCCGTTCTCGCCATCAATCACAATTTCTTTGGCGCCGGTGGTTTGAGTCGCTACAACCGGTTTACCACAAGCGTTGGCTTCAACCAAGACTTTGCCAAAACTCTCTGAGGTTGAAGTTAAAACCAAAACATCAGCCGCATGGTAAATATTAACTAAGCTATTCTGGTCAATTTTACCGGTTAGCGTTATGGGCAAATGTGGAAACTTTTTTTTCAATTCTTCCATAGTCGAGCGCGCTCCGACTTGCCAAAATCGAACCGGTGGAAAATTTTGATAGACTAAATCAAAAACTTTAATTAAGGTTGGAAAGTCTTTAACCACATCATCTCGACTAACGTGCAAAACAATTGGCATCCCGTTGCCGCGATTAATCGCGACCTGATTAATATCGGGGTGGCGATATTTTTCTAAATTAACCGGCGTGGAAATAACTTTAATAATTTCTTGATTGATACCGGCCGAAATAAGTTTCGTTTTTTGCCCTTCGCTCATCACTCTGATGCCATCAGCTTTCCTAACGGTTATTTTTGAAATCGCTAAAAATAAAAAATTCAATTTACTTTCTTTGAGCCATGATGGATTTTGCCAAAAATCACCGTGAAAATGCAGTAAAATTTTGATCTTAAACTTTTTTTTGAGCTTGACAGCTATTAAACCTCCGACAAACGGTTCTTGGCAAACCACTAGATCATATTTTTTTTTCTGATACATTTTTTTAGCTATGCGTAAACCATCAAAATAATATTTGAGCCTAGTGGCCGAATTGGTCGGATAGGCTGTCACATTATCCGAGATTTTGTTTTGGTTGAAGCCAACGGGGCTTAATACTAAAATATCTAAAATATCAACATATTTGCCATACGCCGCGTGCCGATTAATAACATCGCCGAGTTGATCGCGACCCAGCAGCCCCTTATCAATTGAAATCATTAGTACTTTCATAACTGTTCCAATAATTCCTTAATTCGACCTAACATCCTAGACTCACTAAAATTTTCCAGCACTGTTGTAGATTTATCAATAAAACTTTTTCGTAATTCATCATCATTGGCGATTTTAATGATGGCAGCCTTCAGCTGTTCTTTATTATTATATTCAACTAAAATGCCATTTTCCCCATCAGTAATTAACTCCGGATTACCTCCAATATTGCTGGCGATAACGGGTACGCCAGCCGAAAAAGCTTCCAAAATAGTATGAGATAAACCTTCATAGCCACTATTAAGAATAAAAATTCCGGATTGGCTCATTTCATCAACAACCTCGAGTTGGCTGGCCGTCTTAATTAGGACAAACTCACTAGCACCGAAGGAGCTAATTTTTTTAACCAGATTTTTTTTATCCGGCCCGTCGCCAAGGATGATTAGATTAAAATGATCATTTTGGTCATTCAATTCCTTAACCACCTCGATCAAAACTTCAAAACCTTTCCACGGTACGAGACGACCGACTGACAAAAGCTGATTTTTATTAATCGCTGCTGGCGAAATAGTATAACGAGAAGTCGGTTCCGAATTATAAATCACTTCAATTTTACCATCATTAATACCCCAACCTGAGACAATTTTTTTCAAATAAAAACTCGGCGTAATTATTTTATCGGCTCGCCGACAGACCCAAGTCTCAATTTTTTTCAGTCGCCTTACCTTACCTGTTAATCTTGCAGTTTGGAATTCATCAATTCCCAAAGTACTTTTTTTAGAATTCCTCGCATATTCCCAGGCATAATCACCGACAATTTTCACCACTAATTTCTTTTTTAACAGTTTGGCGACCAGGGCTGCCGGTAAGCCGGCACTGACCGGACCTTGCGCGTAAATGACATCAGCGTCAGCGGACAAAGAAAATAAAATTACAAAATAGCGCCAATATCGAGCAATAACATGGTGCTGACGATTAATGCGCGCGACGGCAAATGAAAAATTATCTTGATGTTCTTGATCACTATAACAAACCAACTTAACTTGCCAGCCCAATGCAGTTAATTTTTCTGCCAACTTTAAGCTGTAGGTCGCAGGTCCACCAATGTCCGGCGGAAAAATATCAGCAGCAATTACCAGCTTCATAATTATTTTTTTTCAAAAATTTCTTTCATTTGATCGGTAATTTGTTGCCAGTCATAATTTTTAAACACTATTGCTCGTCCTGCTTCAATCAGCCGTTGTCGCAAAGCGCTATCAGTTAGCAACAAATTAATCTTATTGGCCAAATCACTAGGATTATCAACCTCACAAAATAAACCATTGCTACCATCAATTAAAAAATCAGGGATACCGCCAACCTTAGTACCAATAACTGGCAGCCCGGCCGCCATCGCTTCCAAAAAAGCGGAGCCCAAACCTTCAGAACGCGATGGTCGGGCGTAGACATCAGCTGAGCGCAAATATTTTGGCAAATCCGTTTGATCAATATGGCCTAAAAATAATATTTTATCTTTTACCCCAATTTCTTGCGCTAAAGATTTTAATTTAATCTCCAACCCGCCGTCACCGCAAATCAATAGTTTGGCTGAAACATTGCGCATCGCGCGGATTAAATTATCAATACCATTTTTATAAACCAATCGAGATGTTGTAATAACAACTTTATCGGTGGCTAATATCCCTAGCTTGCTCCGAAACTCATTACGTTCGACGTCCGAAAATTCATCCTGAAATTTCGCAAGATCAACGCCGTTAGGGACAATTTTTATATTTCCTTGATACCCATATTTTTCCGCCCGATATTTTAAGAAACTACTAATGGGTTGAATAAAATCAGCTGAGCCATAAATTTTTTTATACAAAGATCTCATAAAAAAAGTCCGACTCCAAATTCGCTTCAACGAATCCCCTTCTTGCAGAGTTAAAATATATTTAACGTCGGGAAAATGTTTTTTAAATCGGTAAGCCGCAATACCGCCCTGATTGGCCATTATCGCCCAGGTTACATCGTAATTATTTTTTTGGTGAAGTTCAACGGCTTTATTATAGGCCGAATAAGGGAAAAAATATTTTGCTTTTTTACCCAAACCTAAACGATAAACAGTAATATTGCCGATTTCCTCAACTGGCTGTTGTTTGCCATCGAGATTGACGGTTAACAGATCAAAATCAATATCCCGCAGCCGATCAGTTATTTCCTTAACCGCCAGTTCGGCGCCGCCGATGAACGGTAAATAAGCTAAAGAAAAAATTAAAATCTTCATTATAGTGTTAAATATTTAAAGCCGAGCCTTTCCGCTTCGGCCCGATTGTAAAAACCCTTAACGTCAAAAATTAATGGCTGGTTGGTTAGACAATGAGACTGTAGTTGTGATAATAAATAATTTTTAAATATACTATGCGGACTAAAAATTAATATTCCGTCATATTTTACCGTCGAATTTTCCAATGAGTCGACATACTTATATTTTTCGAACCCTTGGGTCTGATGTTTGGCCGAATAAATCGGATCATGCCAATAAACTTCTGCCCCCTGTTTTTTTAGTTCAGCCATAACATTTATAGCCTTAGTGTTTCTGGCGTCGGGGACATTTTCTTTAAAAGTAACACCGAGTACTAAAACAGTTTTGCGCCCGACAAATTTACCGGCAACTAATTTGGCCATCGACTCGTTAACATCTTGACCAGCCAAAATTACCTTCGGTTCATAACCTGATTGCTGAGCTTTATAAGTTAAATAATACGGATCGATACCGATACAGTGTCCACCAACTAAGCCCGGTGAAAATTTTTGGAAGTTCCATTTGGTCGCGGCGGCCTCAATCACATCCTTAGTGCTAATGCCAACTTGATCAAAAATTAAAGCCAGTTCATTCATCAGGGCAATATTCAAACTGCGCTGAACATTTTCAATCACTTTGGCGGCTTCCGCCACCTTAATACTCGGTGCCTGATGAACGGTTGTAATCGCGCCGTAAATCGCCGCCACTTTTGCTAAGGTTTCATCATCACTGCCCGAAACAATTTTGACAATTTTATCAATGGTATGAACACGATCCCCCGGATTAACGCGTTCGGGTGAATAACCAATGGTAAAATCGGTGCCAAATTTTAAACCTGACTCTTTAATTAAAACTGGTAAACAATCTTCTTCAGTACACCCAGGATAAACGGTGCTTTCGTAAACGACAATCGAACCGCTGGTTAAATTCCGACCGACAATTTGTGACGCACTGATTAACGGCGCTAAGTCGGGTCGTTTGTCATCAGTGATTGGGGTCGGTACCGCCACAATTATAAAATTGGCTTCCGAGATTATTTTTGGGTCAGCTGAATAATTTATTTGATACTGCACCAAATTATCGACTTCACCAGTTTCATCTCGTCCTTGTTTTAAATCATTAATTTTATTGGTATTGATATCAAAGCCGGCAACCTCAAATTTTTTTGATAATAAGCAAGCCAGCGGCAAACCGACATAACCCAAACCAACAACGCAAATTTTTTGTGGCATAATCTTAAATTTTATAATAGTCCTTATACCAAACGACAAACTTTTCCAAGCCCAAATCAATGTCCGTTTTTGGTTCCCAGCCTAAAACGGTTTTCGCTAAATTGATATCGGCATAATTTTCCAAAAAATCACCACGCTGCATTGGCAAATAATTTTTTAGCGCCACTTGGCCAATTTCTTTTTCTAAAATACTAATAAATTTTTCAAGTTCAACCGGACTGTTATGGCCCAAGTTAAAAATTTGATAACCATCGCAATGATCAATCGCTAGAATTGCACCACTGACGATGTCGTCGATATAAGTAAAATCACGACGCATCTTACCATTATTATAGACATTGATTGGCTTACCCTGGACAATTGCGTTAGTAAACAAAAAATAAGCCATATCCGGTCGGCCCCATGGTCCGTAAACGGTAAAAAATCTCAAGCCAGTAATATTGATGCCGTAAAGATGATGGTAAACATAGGCCTCAACCTCATTGGCTTTTTTGGTCGCCGCATAGACCGAGACCGGCCGATCCACTGGATCAGCTTCCGACCAAGGCAATTTTTTATTACCACTATAAACTGATGATGATGATGCAAAAATAAAATCTTTAATTTTAAATTCTTTCACTAACTCTAAAAGATTATGCGTCCCGACGATATTGGATTTGATATAGGAGCTAGGATTTTCTAACGAATACCTGACACCAGCCTGAGCCGCTAAATGGACAACTTTATCAAAGTTATGCTCACTAAAAATTTTTCTTAATTTATCAATATCAGTGGCGATATCCAAACGAAAAATTTCGGCGCGACCGCCGATTAAATTTTTGAGCCGATCTTCTTTGAGAGAGGGCTGATAATAATCATTAAAATTGTCCACGATGACAATTTTATCACCCCGATCAAGTAGAGCCTTAGACAAGTGTGAGCCGATAAAACCGGCGCCGCCGGTCACCAAAATCATCATATTTTAGCAAAAAAAATAACTTGATTATTAACCAATAATACCTTATTATTATTATATAAAATTTGCTTTCAGTCAAGCCAAAAAATACCCTCTTCAAGGGTCTACTTTATGCCTAAAATTAGCAAAATATTATACATTGTAACCCAGTCAGAATGGGGCGGTGCGCAGCGTTATATTTTTGATTTGGCTAATGAATTTAAAGCCAAGGGTTATCAGGTGGCAATTGCGGCCGGAGGCGATGAAGAACTGTTCGATAAATTGAAACAACAAGGCATTCAGACGTACCAACTAAAAAATTTAGTCAGAGAAATTAATCCGCTCAAAGACATCGCGGCTTATTTTGAAATCAAAAAACTGCTTAAGAATTTTGCCCCTGATATTTTACATCTTAACAGCAGTAAGGCCGGAGTTATCGGCGCGATGGCCGGTCGGCATACCGGCATAAAAAAAATTATTTACACGGTTCACGGATTTGTTTTTAATGAACCGATGTCGAAATTAAAAAAAATAATTTATGTCTGGGCTGAAAAATTTTCCGCCCGTTATAAAAACAAATTAATTTGTGTGTCAGAATATGATCGACAGACAGGCATTCAAAATAAAATTACCAATGCCAATAAACTAATTACCATTAATAATGGCATTCAAAAAATAGACTTCAATTCAACCAATGAAGCCAGACTAAAGCTCCATTTGCCAGAAAATAAAATTATTGTCGGAACGGTGGCAAATTTTTATTTAACTAAAGGCTTATCATATCTAATTGACGCGAGTAAAACCGTCATTACCGACTGGCCCGATATTTTATTTGTTTTGGTCGGCGACGGGCGATTACGGCCAAGCCTTGAAAATAAAATATCAGAACTGGGGTTAAAAAACTCATTTATACTTTTAGGCAGGCAACCAAGCGATTTTTATAAACTTCTAAAAGCGTTTGATATTTATTGTTCTGCTTCGGTTAAAGAAGGTCTTTCCTATACCATCCTTGAAGCAATGCAAGCCGGATTGCCAATTGTTGCCACCAAGGTCGGCGGTATTCCGGAGATGATTCAAGATAAGAGCAATGGGCTGATGGTACCACCGGCAGATAAGCAAGCTTTAGCTGGAGCGATAATTGAATTGATTAAAAATAAAAATCTGGCCGCCACTTTAGGCCGTCAGGCTAAAATTGACTTCGAAAATAAATTCAGTTTGGACAAAATGATTTTTAAAACCGAAAAAGTTTATCGTGAATAATTATTGCCAATGATAAACCTCAAACACCGGATCATCGTTCCGGTTTTTTATTAGGTCCAACGGTTTTTTATCACTAAGCGTCGAGATAATTTCGTCAGTGGCCGTTGAGGCATTTGACTCTGGATCAACCAATAAAATATTGTCCAAAATTTTGAAAAGATAAAAATCAGTAATCCCCTGCGCGCGCCAAAATTCCACTCCCTGGTTTAAATAATCTTGGGCTGTTAAAATCGGCCAGGCACCGTAAACAAGTTGACGATGAAAAATCCAAAAAGTTGCCGTTTCATACATCCGATTATCATAGATCATTAGTATCGCTGAGCTCGTTTTATTTTCAGCTTTATCTTGTTGAATGGCGGCTTGTTTTAATCTTTCAGTAAAAGGATATTTGGTCGAAAAGCTTAGAGCGGGTTGTTTTTCTTCAACCAACTTCTCGACGTAATCATTAAGATAATTATAACCCCAAGCAATGCTTTCGTTTCTAGCTAGTGAATAAGTTTGATGCAGATTTCCGATTGGACTAACAGCAAAAACGACATTGTACGTAAAAAAAAGTTCAATAACAAGAAGAAGCGATGTTACTGAAATTAAAATAACTTTGCTTAATTTTGCCAGCAGCTGGCCTACTAATAAAACGACAAAGGGTACAATCATAACGGTGAATCTGATTGATGGCCCAATCAGCAATAACTCTAACAAAAATGAACTGAATCCCAATAAAACAAAGCAAAAACCCTGAAATTCAGCCGCGTTAGCGTCAAAGGTCTTTTGATAAAATTGACGCCAAAAAGAAGCGATGGGAATTAATATTGACAGGATAAACAGGATAAACATTGGGCCCAATAAGCCATCATAAAGCGACGGGATTAAATTACGTAATCGATCAAATAAACTCCCAGCTTGAATTTTTCCCGGTAGATATCTCCAAGCTTCAACATTTTGCCCGAATAAATAAGAAAATTGTAAATCGAAATGACCGGTTGATTGGAACAATTTAATATTATACAAAACAACCGGACTAAAAATTAACAACGATAAGAGCGGTGCCAACCAAAATTTTTTTTCTTTAAATAAATCCCGTCTAAAAAAAATCAACCAAAAGAAAATAATTGGGGCGACGGCAACCGCCGTATACTTGGTCATCAGCGCTAGACCAAAGGCAATCCCCCACTGCCAATGAGCTCCCGATTGCAATGATTTAATAAATAGGTAAATGATTAATAAAACAAAAAAAATAACCATTGATTCTTGCAGGCCAATCCGACTAATCCACACATGATAACTGGAAACTGCTAACAGCCCCGTCGAAATTAATCCGACTTTATTATCAAATAATAATTTCCCAATTAAGAACAACAAAAATACCGAACCAATACCAGCCAAGGCCAATGGCAACCTCATTACAAAAACACTTGGTCCCAAAAAAAGAAATAATAGGTGTTGTAGTACAAAGACTACGGGCGGATGGTCATGAAACGACAGATGAGCCCACCACGGCACATCGGCCGACCACTCCCAAGGAGTGGTCTGGTAGGGTGATGAAAAAAAATCAATATAGCCGACTGACCTAAAAGCTATTAAAGTTTCATCGTTAAGAACATCAGCGCTACCCAGCTGATAAAGTCGAAGAAACGCCGCTGACAATAAAATGAAAACTACTAAAAGCCAATTTTTCCATTTTACAGCTGGCATATTTTATTTTAATTTCTTGATTGCAGCTTTAACTGACTGATCGCTTGAATCAATATCAAGAGCTTTCTGATAATACTCCAAAGCTTTAGCCTTATTACCTTCGTCTTCATAATAACTGGCAAGCAAAATCATCATATCAATATTTTTTGGATTATTTTCTTCACCTTGGAGTAAGACTTGTTCAGCCTTGGCCTGATCATTCAAATTATAATAATAAAAATCAAAAAAGTTTCGGACATAAGATACGTTAATAGGTTCACCGATAGAGTTAGCAATGGCTGACTGGTAGTTTGGCAGCGCCTTATCATAATCTTTTAAGAAATTTGTATAGAGATCGGCTAGATTACTATAAGACAAGCTATTTTTAGGTCGAAGGTCACTAGCGTGAAGCCAAATCTCTTCAGCGCCCTGATAATCGCCAAATTGTTTTTTAATCATCGCTAGGTCCATCCATTGATTAAATAAATCCGGATTCTGCAATAACTCTTCTTTAGTTTTATTAAATTGTGCCACATAAGCATCCTTTGTTTTCTGAGGAAGAGTCTGGTCGACAATTTTAATTTCAAAATAATTTGGCGCCGCTGGCTTTATACCATTCGACTTCGGATAAAGATAATAACCCAATGAGCCAATAACGATAACGACCGCGACAATGGAAATGATTAGATTGATTTTTTTCTTGTTCATAACTACTGATTAAATGTTAATTTATAAAGTTTGATTGATACTTTGCGATTGATATTATTAATATCATGCTCGGTGGCACCAGCTGATAAAAATATAGCTTCTAACTTGGAAGACGACGCCTCGTTGAGCTCATTTTTAGTTTTATTGTCAACACCGCGAATAAAGTAGACGTTTTTTACCCCAATTTTT
The DNA here is from genome assembly GCA_028688055.1 of Patescibacteria group bacterium. Taxonomy (GTDB): domain Bacteria; phylum Patescibacteriota; class Patescibacteriia; order Buchananbacterales; family UBA6539; genus JAQTYZ01. Next base: position 89,409 of record JAQTYZ010000001.1, on the reverse strand, counting down.
TTAAAAAAATCAAGCCAGTTGGAATCTTTAAAAAAGATCGCTAAATCAGAAGCGGACAGGAAATAATTTCCTGAATACACGGTGTAACGGGTGAAATACCAAAGCGTTGAAAACCAATTCAAGTCAGGATCAAAAACAAAAATTTGACTATTAGGAATATTACTGAAGTCCAATTTAATATCATTTTTACTTTTGATAGGGTGCGCAAAGGAAAACTTCAAACCCTCGTTATCAACCAAATATTGATTCAATTGATTAAACCCCAAACTTTCCCAGCGGTAAATGGAATAAAATTTACCTTTTTCCCCGACGGGCTCTAAAAAAATATTGGTGTTTAGATTATAAAACAATTCAAAGGCAAAAATGATAAATAAAATTGCCGTGAAGCCAAGCACCAAAGGCTTATTTTGCTCTCCCCTGATAAGCCAATGATAAATTTCAACAATTGCCAGGGCTAAAGTAATGGCTAAAAATGGATTGATAATTGATGAAAATCTAACCGCTGAACCGATGACGGAAAATTGCAAAGTAATAAAGGTAATCAGCAGTGGCAGAAATAAATATTTTTTATTCTGATACTTCTTGGCGGCGATAAAAAATAAATAAACCACTGACAACATCATAAGTAGGTAAAACGGCAGCGAGGACGAAACCATGAGGTCGGACCAAAATTGAATTCCCTGCTTCAAATAATTATGATTGGTGCTGTCCGCCGCCAACCCCGGCCAATCAGCCATACTTTGACCAAACAGTTTTGTCAGTTGCAAATCCAAATGACCTCTGGTCTGGAAAGTTTTAACATTGTAATAAATCACCGGCGAAAAAAGAAAAATAGCAATCACCGCGCCTGATATCGAATATTTATTGGCCAATAATTTTTTATTAACAATCAATAGATAGATCAAAATCGCCGGCAAGACAAATAAAGTAGTGTACTTGGTCAAAAACATTAAGCCAAGGGCAACACCCAACAGAATAAAAAACTTATGGTTATCTAAACTGACTAGGAACAAATAAAGCGTCAATAGAATAAAGGCTAAGGCCATTGGTTCTAGGTAGCCAACTTTACTCGCCCAAATATGGTAACTGGAAATTGTCAAAATAAGTGCTGACAATAATCCAACGCTTTCACCAAATAACTTTTTACCAATCAAATAAGTTAGATAAATACTGACGAGTCCGGCCAGGGCAAAAGGCAAACGAGCGGCCAAAACGGTGGCCCCAAAAATTTTAAAGAAAATAAATTGAATAATAAAAACCAGTGGCGGCGAGTCGTGAAATGACAAATGCGACCAAGTCGGTAAACTGTCAAACCATTGCAACGGCGTGGTCTGCAATTGCGACGCCATATAATCTAAATATCCCAGTGATCGAAAAGAATACGTCGCATCATCAATCTGAATATCGGCTCGGGTTAAGCCAAAAAAAATCAAACCGGCCGCTAAAATAATAATAGCCACTAAAATAATTTTATGGTATTTGACTAAAAAATGCTCCATATTTATACCTAAACTTATATAAAGTTAGCAAAAAAAAGGGCTAGTGACAAGAGATCCTGAAACAAGTTCAGGATGACATTTTTAATCCTTTGACAGATTCAGGATGACAACAAACCAAAAAGTCCCCGCGGTTAGCGAGGACTTTTTTGGTCTTTAAGTAATCAGGATTGATTACTTGCTGAAGGTAACCGCAGTGGAGGTTGCCTGTAGTTTGCCACCATTGGTCAAAGCTACGTAAGCACCGTTGGTCCACTGAGATGAAGTGGTAGCGGTTGGATCTGAGATACCCGCATTGTGGGTAGCAGTCAAATCTGACCAGATGAAGCTGTTGCTATACAACTGACCAATATTCTTGGACAAGGTGTAGATAGCGACAGGGTAAGTGGCTGGTGCAGCCGTATTACCCATCAACTGGACGCTAAGTGATCCACTTCCGCTTGCACCTGAACAGACGCTACCACCAACAGTGACACAAGCGACGTCACCACGTAGGGTGAAAGTCTTAGTGGTGTTGGCAGCAATCGTGTAAGGCACGACGGTTGCAGCGGTTGAAGAAGCAGGAGCTGTAAAGTCGCTGACGAAGACAAATCGAGTTGCTCCGTTCCACGCATCAGTTCCGACATCTTGGGTCTGGAAGAATCCAGCAATGTCACCGCCGGTTGGCTGGTAAGCAACGTTGTTAGTACCATCAGAAATCACCATATTAGTAATGGTGGCGGTGTTGGTAGCAACGTAGAAGCTTACATCATACAATGCCAAGTCACCAGTTGAACCCGCGGTAACGGAGAAAGCATATAGGTCTTTGCCTACGGCAGTTCCGCTATCTAAGGTGCCGCTGGAAACTTTACCTGACGACAATAAGTCGTTAGTAGCAATTGTTGGGACAGTTCGATACAAGTACTGGGTGTTTGACGCAATACCGGTCAAGGTGATTGAGCTGACAGTTGTACCCGACTGGGCACCCTTGGCAGTAACATCACCAGCGGCGGTAATGGTCATCGCCAATCCTTGTCCGGAAGTTCCGGTTGATCCATTTTGGGCATCGGCAGCAGTGGTGTCAACCTTAATGGTCAACTTCTTGCTGGAGTCCTTAGGAATCTGGATCGGACTGTTGGTTACATCAATTAAGACAGTTTTAGCAGTGCCGTCCGAAGAAGTCGGAGCGACTGAAGCCAACATAGTACTGCCATCATAAATGTAAACCTTGGCAATTTGATCCCAACCACCGGAATTAGCGGCAGTTGCGGTCAAGTAGATTTTCTCAATGTTAACTGCTTCATACTGAGCAGAAGCATTCCAGACAGCGAAGGTTAAGCCGCTTGATGGAGCACCTGGCATTAAGCCAGTCTTTGGCGAGCTTGTGTCTAACGTTAAGGTTAGAGTTCCAACGCTATTTAGGGTCATAGCCTGACCGTCGCTAACGCTCATTGTAATTGAAGCGTCAGTGCCGGAGCCATTGCCCTTAGCTGAAATGTTATCAGCACCAACTGAATCAGCCATACCAGCCTTAATGGAGCCGGAAGTGGCTGAAGCGGCAACGTCACCTTTAACAGTCAAGGTCTTGCTGGTTCCCTTGGTTAAGACCAATGGAGTTGACAAGGTGAATGTTGAAGTTGAAGCGGCGGCAGCAGTCGATGACAAGTTTGAATCTGGGTCTGAAGTGACAGCCAACTTAGTTGCGCCGTCATATATTGACCAGTTCGAAACCTGAGCTGGGTAAGCAGCACCGGTGGTGTGGATAGCAACCTTAATGGTTGTTACCTTAATGTCTTCACCAGATGACTGAGTACCTAAGCTGATGTTGGCGAATTCCAAATTCTTAGTTCCAGCAACAATTTGTGAAGCAACTGGGGTGTTAAGAACTGAAACCGACAACTGAGCTGACTGCACCGTCATGGTGGCTGAACTCTGATCGGTTGTTGGGGTAGCTGAAATAGTTACAGCGGTAGTATCGCCTTTATCAGTGACCTGACCTGGGTTGATTCGGGCAACGATAGTATCGTTTGAACCGAAGTCTGAATCCAAGTCACCCTTAACAGTGTAGGTGTGAACACCAACTGGGACAGTTAAGGTGTCAGTTGAAGTAGCAACTAACAATTCCTTGGCATTATTGCCAGGGGTTCCCTTACTTACTGGGTCAATCGGACCAGCAACAATCAAACCGTTTTCGTCATACAAGGTAACATTGGTCAAGTCGACTGTTGAGTCGGTTGATAAATTACCTGATGAAGTAGTAACGGTGAAAGCGATTGGCAAGGAAGTAATTACTGAAGGCTCACCCTTAGCTTCGAATTCAAACTTACCCAAGACAACTTGAGTTGATGAATTCGGAACATTGGCGGCGGACAAAGTGGCCGGGCCAATTCTTAGGGTGCCGGTTGAGACAGTGGTAATTGGAGCTGTCCAGAATGGATCAGCGTCAGCGGTCGCGCCGGTTCCGGCAGAAGCCTTAACTTCTGAACCATATAACTGGCCCTTAGCGACGACGTCTGATTCGTCCTTAACATCAAAGCGGATGGTTCGAGCTGAACCGTCAGCAATGTCTAAACGAACATCAAACTGAACTGACTTGCCTTTAGCAACCAAGACCGGGCTAGCCGATAGGTTGAAAACGACATTCTTACTGGTTGGGTTAGCAACAGTCGCAACAACAACATCATCGGCTAACAACTGTAAGTTAGCAACATCAGCATCGCCAGCCGTTCCACCTTCATTGAAGGTTAAGCTGGAAACTTTGAAGTCTTCAACTGAGTTAGCAGTCAACTTAATACCAGAGACAATGTACTTGGTAGTACCAATCTTCTGGGTTGAAGCTGATGGATTGTTGGTTCCGTTAGCAACGGTCAAAGCACCGACAGTGATGGTTCCATTTAGGTTCTGGTAGTTACCAACAATTGGCAAACTGCCGATAACAGCAGCATTACCAGTTAAAGTAACTGAATATAGATCCAATGATGGAATTTCACCAGCCTTAGTGGCTAGACTGCCCATGTTACCAGCCAAGTAAATTGACTTGGTGGTACCGGCAGGAATCTTAATGTCTTCATTGAAGGTTGCCATGTGAGTTGAATTGATGGTTTTTGTGTCACCAATTCTCATCATGGTTGCACCATCTAAGATTTCCAAGGTGCTGAAAGCACCGTCGGAAGCAACTGTTCCACCGCGTCTTACAACTAGCGAGTCGATGACAATGTCACCGTCAGCGGAAGCGGTAAGATTAACTTTGGTGAATTTGTTGTTGATGGTATTTCCAACAACGATACCACTAGCTGGGGTGTCTGAAGCCAAAGAAACGGTTAGGCTAGTACCGGTTGATACATTGCCATTACCTAGATTTTTGACATCATTGATTGAGCTAGCATTGTTCATTTCGGAAGCTTTGTCGTAATCAGAAGCCGAATTGATATCAGCACCGGTAGCAAACTGGCTAAAGATGGTAATGTCAACTGGGATAATTTGAGTTTCCCAATTGGCACCAAAAATAGCAGCCGCAACAGCAGCGCTAGCAATCTTTCGGGTTATGCCATCTCCTGATAGAGCATAAACATTGGCATTATAAGTGTGCCATGGCTGACCTTCAACGGCCTGAACGAGCTTAACGCCCGGTCTTGGGAAAACGTTTTCCCCTGGTAAGCCGTATGATGAGAACTCGGTTTCCGAAATGGTTTTAACACCAGAAAAATCCGAGTACCAGGTGTAATAGTCAGCAGCACTGAAAAAGACGTGAAGCTTGCTGTCAGCACCGAGGTAGTAAACCGCGGAACTGCTAGCTCGCTTAACTAAATCGCCTGAAACAGCAGCACCAACACTCACCGGCATGGCCATCAAACCAACGGACCAAACCATGGTAGTAAGAACTACGCTGTAGGTTAGTAATTTTTTAAGCATTTTTTAATTTTCCTTTCTTAATCCCATTAAATCAATTTGGTTAGACATCAATATTGTTACGCCTAGGCGAACTTAACAACATCTTGATGGTCAATATGACTTTTAAACCCTGACTCCCTAGTTTATCAAGGCACTGTTTTAACAGTCGACCTTTGCCTAATAAAGTTAAGGGGGCTTAAAACCTAATTACTCCAAAGAGCTTCAATGAGTTTTAATATAACTACCCAACGTCTTGCGACGCCGGGGAATTATAACAAATTAATTTGCCGTTACGTCCGTTCCAATATCTAAACGGCCGGAATCTGAATTACCGCTTTTACCAACCGGGACAGTGGTCGAAGCATTGACTGTTGATTCGGTACTAGTGGCTACCCCTTCGACTGGGCCACCACTTTGATTAGCGTCTTGGACTAATTGCTGAACGGAAATACTGGTTTCCTGGGCTGATTTAGCGGCCGCAGCAATTACTGAAGAAACATCTTGCTGTTCATCCACCGTCAACTGGTTTACTTTTTCATCAATGGTTTTAACTAATTCTTCAGTTTTGGTACTGGCCAATAGCGCCATTTTGACGGTGTGGTTTTTTTCAACTGAGTCTGACTGTTTGATTGACTGATTTAATCTGGCCAAATGACTGTTAACATCGGTAACATTATTTTTAAATTCATTGACCGCTGCTTCAATATTTCGTTTTTTGGTGGCCGAATCAACATTAGTTTGCGCGACCAATTTATCAATTTCCGCGACCCGCTTGGCGGCATATTCGATTTTTAATTCCAACTTCTGCTCGTCACCAGTTACAAACGCCGCGTGGGTTTTTTCCAAAGCTAACTTAACCCGGTAAAGATTATCACCAGGCAAACTATAAAAAGCGGCATTAATCGTTAAGCTGCTCATTAAAAATGATCCTAAAATTAAAAACATCACGACGACCGGTTCAAATAGGCCCTGGCGGAAAGTTTGATTGAGAATTGACCAGAAGCCCGAAACGCCCAGCGAAACTTTTTCCGGCGCGGCGGTTTCTTTAATTTGAGATAACAAAACATCCCGGCTCAAAGTTTGCCACTCCAGTCGGGGTTTAATTTCAGACTTTAATTTTTTTATTTCGTTGATGACGTTATTCGACATTCTGATTCAATAGTTCTTTAACCAGCTTGAGCGCTCGGTGCAATAATACTCTGACCGAGCCCTTGGTCTTGCCTAAGACATTGGCAATTTCACCAATCGACATTTCTTCAAGATATTTTAAAATGATTACTTCACGATATTCATCTTTGAGTTGACGCAAAACTTTTTCAACATTAGTCATCGCCAGCGTCGTATCAATTCCAACTAGCAAACTTTGTTGCCTCGCGTCAACGATATTTTCCATATCATCAATGTCGGACGTCAAACTTTTAGCGGCGCGACGACGATAGAAATCAATAACTAAATTTCGGGCCGAGCGATAGATCAAAGCCCGCAAATTATCAACTTCTTCTTCGGTCTCGGTGACATATTGCCAAATTTTCAAAAAAACTTCTGAGGTTAAATCTTCGGCATCTTGCTGGTTCGATACCTTAAAATAAATAAATCGATAAATCGGTGTCGAATAGGTGTCATAAACCTTAGCAAAAGCATCCGGATCTTTCCGTTTTAACCTCAACAATAATAGTTTGTCCTGCAGTTTTGAAGCTTTCATTAATTAAGACGCAATAGCTAAATAAGCGTTACAGTAATAAATGGAACTATAACTATTTATTGACTCTAAGTCAAACTTAAAAATTCTAATTTTAAAGCTAATTTTCTGCCGATTAAGTACATCTGTATTGACGGTCTTAGTTAGATAATCTATCATAGATATAGTATTTTGTCTAGTATATTGTAGACAAATAATTAATAATAAATGACATATGGGAAATGTTATCAGGGTATCGGTTTCCGAAGCAGCCAGACTATTTGGCGTCGAAACTAAAACGATACGACGAGCGATTAAAGCCGAACAATTAAAATATATCGTTGTTCAAAGTCGATATAAAATAAACTTTTCCAGCCTATTAGAATGGTCACAGGGCAAAACAACAACCAAGAATAAACTTAATAAAAGTGGCATTGGGCAGTATGTGGATAAGTGGAAAATCAAAAATCGACTCTACTCCCCTAACCCAAAAATTTTAGAAGACACCAAATAAAATACAAATAATAATTGACACCACCGACGGTGTCATTTATTATTTAGGCCGGAGGGACCAGGCGTTCCTTTTATTTAGTTATCAGTATTCCCCCGAACCAGAGGAGAAAATATCGTGTCAAGATTAGTAGACGTGCTCACCGGCATTCAGTACGGTGACGAAAGCAAGGGCACGGAGTCTTATCGACGTGCCAGATCAGGATTGTATCAGCTTGTGGTCCGAGGTCAAGGCGGCAACAATGCGGGTCACACGACCATGACGCTAAACCTCTTGACTGGCCAGGTTGAGCCGCTCGTGCTTCATGCTCTGCCGTCAGCCATTTCGGTTGGCGAAGTCCTGTCCGCTGTTGGTGCCGGAGCAATTATTAGTCCTTCGGCCCTGCTTCATGAAATCGAATCGGTGCGAAGTTTTGGCATTGACCCGATACCGCGACTAATGCTCGACGGCCGTTGTTGCCTGACGATGATTTATCACCGAATTCAGGATATGGTGGAAGAGTGGCTCAAGGCTAAGAGCGGCAGTCAAGTTGGCACCACCGCTCAAGGGATTGGCCCGACTTACGCCGACAAGGCTAGCCGGACGGCAATTCATGCGCACGAACTGCTTGACGCGCAAAGATTCGAGGCCCATCTTCGGCGCCAACTTGAGGAAAAAACGCGACTGTTTGCCGCGAGCGGCATTGCCGTTGCCGATTGGAAAGCAATCTTCCGCAAGCTGGAAGAAAAGGATCGTCGCGCCAACGCCAAACTCATTGAGGGCGGTCGCGTCAAAGCGACGGAATTTGACTACAGTCGATTCTGTCACCCGCTTGACTACGTCAAGTTTCTGCCCGATGCTCTCGTCGAATACTATGAAAGCCTCCGACAACAAATCGTCGCACTAGGCATCATTGGCGACGTCTGCGAATTGGCACACCGGACATTACAGTCCGGCGGGGCAATTCTCTTCGAAGGTGCCCAAGGTTCGGCTCTCGACATTGACTTCGGAAGTTACCCAAATGTGACTTCGTCTCACACCACCGCCGGCGGCGTTTGCGTCGGCATTGGCATCGGACCGACGATGGTTCGAGAAGTCCGTGGCGTTGCCAAGGCATTTATGTCCAAAGTCGGCTCCGGTGGATTTCCGACGCAGTTCGAAAACGACTTATCACGTCGACTTCAAGGATCGACTGATCCAACCAAACGAAGAGTCGACGACGAGCAAGGCGCAACCACCGGACGGGTGCGCAACATCGGCTGGTTTGACAGTGTCATTGCCAGAACCGGTTGCCGCCTTAATGGCGTGACCAAAGTCACGCTGGCTAAGCTCGATGCCCTTTCGGGAGAACCCGAACTCAAAGTTGGCCGTTGTTGGACGCTTAATGGCAGGGAAATCTTTTTCATGACGGATGACTCAACACTAATTGGGCAAGTCGGCGTCAGCTATTTGACCTGTAGTGGCTGGACTGAAGATATTCGCGGCCTGACTGACTGGCAGAAATTGCCGAAGGCGGCCAAAGACTACATAAAACTGGTCGAAGGCGTACTCAACATCGGCGCCACCGAACCGATTGTGATTGATCGGGTCAGTACTGGTCCAGCCGAAGCAGACTTCATTGAGGTTCCGGCGTAAAACCGCCGAGGACTGAAGAAAAACAAAAACGCATGGGCTATCCTAGTTAGGGAAAACTCCTGCGTTTCTTTTTTTACTTTGAATTTTCTAACAACGTAACTGCCACCTGAATTGGCGAACCATTTCGAATAAGATCTAGCTCCAATTTATCGGCTGGCTTATAACTTAGAATTAAATCACTCAAGCTATTTGACTCATCGACGGGATTGCCATTAACCGCCGTTATAATATCATTAACCAATAAACCAGCGGCCGCAGCAGCTGAATTTTTGGCTGGTTTTTCAGTAAGCAACGCCCCTTTAGTTAAACCATTAGAAGCGGCCGGATCAAGGCCAACTGCCTGTGATAAGTCAAGATATTTTACACCAAGCGTCGGACGCTTGGCTAAACCGGTGCGGAGGATATTAATCAAAATATTTTTGAAGCTGTTCAAGGGTAAAACTTCTGTCAAAGTTTTATCATTATCAATCGGTTTGATTAGGCCAATTACTTCGCCCCCTAAATTCAAAACCGGACTACCAATGTTTGATTTTGCAATAGCGTCGGAAAGCAAAATTGACTTAGCATAAGCATCTGAAGACTGAACCAAGTCTTGCTGAGTCAACACATTTGAATAATTAGCATCTTTAATGGTGCTGACGGAAACTTGATTGAGCGAATTAAGCACCACGACAACCTGCCCTAGTGTCAGTGCATCAGAGTCACCGAGCAGTACGACTGGTAAATTATTATCATTAATTTTGATGAAGGCTACTCCTGTTACCGGGTCGGTTATTTTTTTGATAACTGGATAAACGATGTTATTGAAAGATACAATCAACTGATCACTTTTATAATCAGCTAAACCTTGGCCGACGCTAACCAGCCAGCCGTCAGAAGTTAAAATAAAAGAAGAGGCTAATAAATCTTTAGGCAGGTAAATTTGATTCACCGGACTTGGGGCCAGAGATTTTTTTTGATAAATACCGGCCAGCGCGGGCGCGGCCTTAGTAACAGCACTATTGACTTGAAAATCTTGTTCAATACCCAAAAATGTCTTCACGCGACGCAATTCGGGGATGTTATTTACCGGCACGACCTGATTAACATCGTTGAAAGCAAAATCGGTTTGCCACGGGTTAATGTAAACATCAGCGACGATCTCACCAACTACCCCGGCGGCAAAGCCAAAAATCAACGCCAGAATTATCACGTCGGAAATCCGATCACCTTTTTTGTTGTTTAAAAATTTCATCTTAAAACCATTTAGCGGTGGCTAAAACTAAAACGGCGAGAATGGCACCGGTCACCAAATAACGCCGAACGACTTTGGCTTCGCGATTACCCAATAACCAATTGCGCGACAAGCCGCCAATACAATAATAACTTAAGGATACCATCATTCCGCCGACATAGACACTAGTGGGTAAATAGCTTACCGCCAAAAATGTTTCAGCCACCGTTAAAGTGATAACTAATGAATATGGGGCCCCGGAAACAATGGTCGCATCGCTAGTCCAAATCAATTGATAAGAAAGGGCCAAAACCACCGCTGTCAAAATCGCCAACATGGTCCATAAATCAAAACCCAAAAAAGCAATGAAGCTATACAAACCGCTCGTGATTAAAAAAATGGTAATAATATCCAGATGAGTAAAAATATTTTCCAGCGAATGGACCTGGTACTTGGGCCTGAAATTAAAACGCAAAAAAATCACTTCCAGCGATATCCAACTCATAATGACAAAACCTAATAAAAAAAGCTGCTTCAACAATTCGCTTTTTAAAAAAATTAGATAAAGGATTGCGCCGGCCGAAAAGAGCACCGGCGTAATGACAAAACGCCAAAATTTTTGACTGATGAGGTGGCGGCCAGTTAGCTGCCAAACCCCGACAAAAACGACGACTAAAATAATGGCGGCAATTGAATACAGCCATTTTGGATTGCGATAAACTTCCTCAACCAAAAAAAAGATTGACACCGGTACAGCCATTGGGATTAAACGATTGATAATTTTTTGTAGCATTTTTATTCTAAGCTTACTGTGAATTGTTTAAGGAAAAGATAAAATTCAGCTGGCCGTGTTCCAATTTAATGTCGCGCAACGGCAACTGCGGATACATATTGCTGATACTAGCTAACGGCAAAGGCAAATACTTATCAATAAACCAACGGGCCAAAACCGCCGGCAACGACAGGTTGCCAATGGTCGCCTCAACAATACGAAACTTAAATTTATTATTTTCGACGAACGGCAAGATTTTTAGCTTAACATTTAGCGCGGCGGGTTTAACCATCAGGCCGAAAAATTCAATATTATCAGGATTAATAACAGCTTGCAAGCTTGGCGCAAAGACCGAGCTGGATTTGCCCGTCAGTGATTGCCTGATTAAAAAAGTCAGCTGCTGTTCGGAAATACTCAGCGTCGCCGCTCCGTTTGATTCATCCGGTCTGACATTCAATTGACTCGCGGCGACGCTGGCCGGATTATTAACCACGACAATTCGGCTTGGCGTCGGTAAAGTATAAAAAATTTTCGAGGCAATCGGAATCTGCCAAACACCAATTTTGGCAACAACCACCACACCAAAAATCAAGGCTGACAAAAAAAATATAACAATTGGCAAACAGCAAAATTTAAATTTCCAGCTACCTTTTTTCCGTTTCTTTTTCACCTGCAAAATACGTTCTGCCAAATAATCCCGGTCTAATAGACGCTGATCTAAATCGACACGGGGCATAGAATTAACGAACAATCAACAAATAATCGGCTTGACTGGCAAAGCCATTTTCACTTCCACTAGCTCCAAGTGTGCAAGGGTTCTGATGATAGCTAGCATTTGATGTCTCAATATTTTGTACGTGAATTGTTGGCAAATTATCGCCCTCACAGTTATTGCTGGCTAAATAATAATAGTATGAGCTACCAACCGTTACGCCGCCTGTATCAGAAGGGTCCTTAGGGGGTGTTGGCAAATATTTAGCAATTTCTGAATCAATCGCGCCACCACGGCCTAAAAATCCGCTAGCGGTCGGATAGCTGCCGCTGTTTTCCTGAGCATATAAAACCATGGCTTTGACATATTGGGCCGCATCATAAACCCGTTTGGTATCACGTCCCTTAGCACGCGCTTCTTTATACGATACCACACCAAACGTTGCCAACATCGCAATAATTAAAATCACCACTAACAATTCAATTAAAGTTAAGCCCTGATTTTTTTTCATAAAATTGCAATGATTAATTTAGCCAAGGATATTGAGTTTTTAATTTTTCAAGCTCAGCTAAAGCCTTAGCAACCTTATTTTGGTTAGCAGCCGCTTGACCTTGTTCAAGGCTGTCGAGCGCTAAAACCAATTTCAAATGCAAATCTAAAAATTTGGTCGGAACCGTTAAGTCTAAAATCTTTTGTTTGATATCCGAGACATTGTTATGATCGGGGTCAAGCTTCAAAATATCGTGTAGTTTAGTCTGATACTGAGTTTCAAGCTCAACGTGATTAATTGCGATATTAGTATTATTATTAACGGCCGGAATGCTGTCAATCGATTTATTGACAATAGTATTTTTTTTAAAACAGCCGACTAAACCAATTGGCATTATGGTCAGCAATAAGACGACTAAGATTTTTGACTTAAAAAAACTTTTCATTAAACCAAAGAAATTAACATAAAGACCAGAATGCCAGTGATAGCCAAGGCGACAAAGGAAGTAATGGCCGTCATTAATGATTCAATATAACGCTTTTGGATGGCTAAATAGGCGGGATAGCCAAAGACTAATATTCCAGATACGCCCGCGGAAAAAACAAAAATTAAGAGAAATATCAAAAAGCCATAAGACCCGGACGGTCCTTGAGGCATTGCCTGATTTAGAGACTCCATCACCAAAACAACAATAAAACAGTAGGCGGCTTCGGCGATGCCACCCAAAAAACCAAATTTCATTACTTCGGACTCATTGATTTTTTGTTTCTTAACCATATTTTTGTTTTTTAAAAATTATTTAGTTTTAAAAAAATGCGGTGTCACCTTTTTCCATTTTTAATTCAACCCAATCAGCCGTGGCCTCATCAAATTTGTAGGCGGTAAACTTATGAACCTTCTCCGTATCAGAATAAATATATTCAACGGTCGCTTGGCTGCCGATTCTTTTGGAGCCCAAGGTTTTTTTATCAATGACCAAAGGCTGCGTCGTGCGTTCAAGTTTTATTTTTCCGGCCGGGCCGTTAAATTCAATTATTTCAATTGATCCGGTCCCAACTTCTTCGGGTATCACTTCAGTGGTTTCGCTAATCACTTCAAAATTATCTTTGATGTGCCCTAAAATATTTGTCCAGCGTTCATCAGTCATAATTTATTCGTTAATAATAAGTATTCATAGTATCGGTCGTTCCGGTGCGATTAACATAAACTTGTTTGCTGATTATCCCCTGCTCATAAAGTCTTTTAATCGAAGCCCGCATCGTTTCCATCCCTTCACTGCGCCCCGTCTGCATCGCTGACGGGATATGAGCTAACTTGTTTTCTCTAATCAAATTGGCAATGGCTGGCGTATTAATCATAATTTCTCTGGCCACGACAATACCACCGTCTTTTTTGGGCAACATCTGCTGACAAATAACCGCTCGTAAAACTGAACCTAATTGAAGCAAAATTTGCTGCTGCTGATGTGACGGAAAAGTATCGACAATTCTTTCCACCGTCTCGGACGCGGTATTAGTGTGAAGCGTCGACAGCACTAAGTGGCCGGTTTCCGCCGCGGTTAAAGTTGCCGTGATCGTGTCGGTGTCACGCATTTCCCCGACCATAATGACATTCGGATCTTGCCGTAACGCGCGTTTAAGCGCTTCATGGAATGAATGAGTGTCGCGCCCTAATTCACGCTGCTCAATGATACTCTGGTTTTCTTTAAAAATAAACTCAATTGGATCTTCAATGGTAATAATGTGGGCGCGTCGCTCGGCGTTAATTAAATTGAGTAACACCGCGAGCGTCGTCGACTTGCCCGAGCCTGACGGTCCGGTCACCAAAATCAAGCCCTGGTTCAAATGACTGAGTTGATAAATCGTCTCGTCAAAATCAATTTCTTTGGGCGTGGGAATTATTTCCGGAATGACGCGAGCCGAAACGCCAATTTGACCTTCTTGACGATGTAAATTTACTCGAAAATGACCACCCGCAATATCCAGTGCCAAGTCCAACTCTTTTTCTTTTTTAAAAACATCAATTTCTTCCGGTGACATTAAAGCATTAACAGCTTCCTCTAGCTCGGCGGGATTCAAAACGACCTCATTAATCGGCTCTAAAATACCTTGAATACGCAAGGTTGGTCGATTTCCCGATACTAAATGAAGATCAGACGCCTTGCTCCGCAAAGCGGCTTCAAAATATTGTGTTATATCCATAGCTGGATTTTATTATAACACAAAATCTTGCTGATTCAAAAGAAATTGATTGGCTTTCTTTAATAAATTTTGTCCTTGCTGAAAAAAAGAACGTTCGAGCGCTTTATCATAGTCAAACCAACCAGAATCAATATGCTCAGACGAAATCGTAATTTCGGCGCTGGCAACCTCGCCCAAAAAGAAAATGGCAGTTTTATATTTTTTTTCCCGCACGCCGTTTATTATTTCACTGTCGAAATCATAATCATACTCTTCCTTAAAACCATCAACAATTTTAATGTCTGTGATACCAGTTTCTTCGTGCAACTCTCTTAACGCCGATTCAATTTCGGTTTCTCCAGCCTCCTGACGGCCTTTCGGAAAATTCCAGTACGAGCCGCCGTGATGAAGTAATAAATACCTAATCCCCTGGCCTTCGCGGCGAAAAACGACGATACCAATTGTTTTTTCTCGAGCCATAATTATTTTTTTAAATATTTTTTATGCTTGAGTTTAGCAGGCAGATACTCTTGATCCTCCTGCCAATTATAATTTGGCGAATATTTATAATCTTTACCGTAATTTAAATCTTTCATTAATTTGGTTGGCGCGTTGCGCAAATGAAGCGGCACCGGTTCATCCATAGTTTCCTTGACATCGGCTTGCACTTGACCGTAGGCCTGATAAATTTCGACGGACTTTTTGGCTCGCGCCAAATAAACAACGCATTGACCTAAAATGATGTTGCACTCCGGCATACCCAAAAAATGACAGCCTTGATAGCAAGCCACCGCTTGCTCTAAAGCTTTTGGGTCGGCCAGGCCAATATCTTCAACCGACATCCGAATTAAACGTCGGGCGACATAAAGCGGCTCTTCGCCGGCTTCCAACATTCTGGCCAACCAATACAAAGCCGCGTTGTCATCGTTACCGCGCACCGATTTGTGAAGGGCTGAAATTAAATTGTAATGCTGGTCACCGGCTTTATCATAAAGATAGTGCGATTTTTGCAACGACTCTTTAATAATATCTTTATCTAAAATAATTTTACCTTGGGTGTTCGGTGCGGTGGCGTTAACCGCAAATTCCAGCGCGTTCAAGGCGACGCGCGCATCGCCATTAGCTAACCCGGCCAAATAGCGCGAGACCTCATCGGGCAAATCAATTTTCAAATTAGGAAAACCTTTTTTAAGCGCGCCGCTTAAAATTATTTCCAAATCATGATCGGTTAATTGGGTTAAGACAAAAACGCGGCAACGTGACAGCAGCGCCGAAACTACTTCAAAGCTGGGATTTTCGGTAGTGGCACCGATTAAAGTAATAATCCCTTGCTCAACATACGGCAAAAGACCATCTTGCTGGACTTTATTCCAGCGATGAATCTCATCAATAAATAAAATCGTTCGCTTGTTGTTAAACTTGCGCTTATCTTGCGCGACTTTAATAATTTCCCGAAACTCTTTAACGCCGGAGCTAACCGCGGACAATTGAATAAAATCAGACTTGGTTGTTTTGGCAATGATACGCGCCAGCGTGCTTTTGCCCGAACCTGGCGGACCCCAAAAAATCATTGACGGAATCTCATCATTTTCAATGGCCTTGCGTAACAGCTTGCCTTCGCCAATTATCTCTTTTTGACCAACAAAATCAGCAAAAGACTGTGGCCGCATCCGATCAGCTAAAGGGGCGGTTTTTCTGAGATTTTCCTCTAATTTTTGGTCAAACAAGTCCATAGTCAAATAATCGATAAACCCCTCAAAAAAAGGCATTTTTGAGCGTTTTAAAGCTATTTAATTCTACCTCTATTCAGCTAAGATGGTCAAAGTACTAAAATATTGACAAAAATTAAAAATTATGCTATACTAAAAAATGTTCTTTTGTATCAACTCTCGGGTATACGGGTCACTAAGGCCGATTTAATATCGGCTCAACACGGAGGAGAAGGCTCATGTTCGAACGTTTTGGTCGAATGATTGACCGCACATTGGCAGAATTCTGGGGCTGGTACTCCAAGCAGTTCTGGCTCGTCCAGATATGCCTGGCACTATTCGCCATCGGAATGATCGCCGTAGTCATCGGGGCAAATCTGATTTGTCAGATCAGTTTTATCGGCGCCCTCTTGCTGCCGATCAGCTATCTGACCATCCGATTCCTACAGCAGCTAGCCATCTGGCTTGACTGGCAAATGGAGCACCCGAAACGACAATGGGGTATCGTATTCTCCCTCGTTGGTTACATCGGTGTGCTCTTTGAGCCAGCTCAAGAAACCCCTACCGTTCAGGTACTGTATTGGTACACCGGTAGCTTCACACTGATCTTGCTCGGTTGGACGATCAATCGTCTACCAGGCTTCAGTCGGCGAAGCAATTTGACGTAGTCTACTGACTACGTCTACTCCACACCACGGCCGCTTGATTCCCAACCAGGATGACGGCGGCCACAATTTTTTTAATAATCAATTTGCGTTTACTTTACAAACTCATTAAACTAAAATATAGTTACAACTTGTAGACAGGGATTACAAGCTCATATAAAGACCCTCCTCCTCCGTAAAATTTATTAACCTTTTATTCCTTCGGGCTGTAGCTCCACACTTAGCGGGACTCATCGCGGAAACCAATGAATTTATAAAGATAGTTTAAGTTAGCTATTAAGATTATCGAGTATCGGGCTGTAGCGCAGCTGGTAGCGCGCATCGTTCGGGACGATGAGGTCGTGGGTTCAAATCCCGCCAGCCCGACCAAAAATTAATAAAATAAAAGCCGTAGTCCCCTTGGGGTGCTACGGTTTTTGATACCAAACGGTATCATTAGAATGAGCGGCTACCGATTTTTTCTCGGTATTGCATACCTTCAAAACTAATGTAGTCAACGGCGCCATAAGCGCGCTCGGTTGCCTGCGCTAAATCATCGCCTTCGGCCGTGACATTCAAAACACGACCGCCGTTAGTCAACAGCTGACCAGAATGGTCGCGCTTAGTACCGGCATGAAAAATAGTTACACCTTCAAGCGCTTCGGCTTCGTTGACTCCGTAAATTGGCACGTCAATCTGCCTACTAGCCGGATAACCAGCCGACGCCAGGACAACGGCCACAACCTGCTTGCCATTCCAACGGACTTCCTGATTCCTTAACGAACCGTTAACACAGGCGAACATCACCTCCAGCAAGTCAGATTCAAGGCGCGGCAAAATGACCTGCGTTTCCGGATCACCGAAACGGCAATTGAATTCAATCACCTTGGGACCTTGCTCGGTCAGCATCAATCCCGGATACAGCACACCCTTAAACGGGCGTTCTTCGGCTTGCAGCGCCTGCAACAGACGCTTGGCGATTTGACTTTCGATGGTCGCCGCTAGTTGTGGCGTGATATGATCAGAATAAGTATCACAGCCCATACCGCCAGTCATGTCACCGCCCTCATCGGTGATACGTTTATAATCGCGCGACCACGGCATCATTACTGCAGTCTCGCCATCACAAAACGCGTGAGCCGAAAGTTCAGCACCATCAAGGTACTCCTGAATGACCACCGTATCACCGGCGGCACCGTTGACCTTGTCAATCATCACGCGATATAAAACTAACCTCGCGTCTCCGAGACTTGGACAAGGATAAGCACCTTTGCCCAGCGCCAAACCGCTAGCCTTAACGACACAGCGTTCCACGCCGATTTGCGCCAAAAAATCCAAATAGCGAAGGGCTTTCGGAAAATCATTGAACGACACAGTGTGCGGCATCGGAATTCGATACCGTTGTTCTACCTCAGCCGCGTAAGCTTTTGAGGCTTCAATTTGCGCCGCGGCCAGCGTCGGACCAAATGCCATAATG
Organism: Patescibacteria group bacterium; assembly: GCA_028688055.1. Lineage (GTDB taxonomy): Bacteria > Patescibacteriota > Patescibacteriia > Buchananbacterales > UBA6539 > JAQTYZ01. The sequence continues at coordinate 71,043 of JAQTYZ010000001.1, read as the reverse complement.
CCGACTTCGTTAAAGGCATTAACCAGGCCTAACGCCAACGGATCATCAGGCGTGACGACAACAAAATTGACACCGTTGGCAATCGCCCAAGTTACCAGGTCTTGAATATTGATTGCCTTAATGGCAACATTGGTTGCCCAGCGCGCGGTGCCGGCATTACCGGGAGCGCAAAAGAGTTTTCTCAACAACGATGACTGAGACAATTTCCAGCACACGGCGTCCTCTCGGCCACCAGAGCCGATAACCAAGACTGTTAGACCGTCTCTGTTCATGACATTTCCTTTATGAGTTGTAGGGAACAAAACCAAAGAGCGCCTATACTTTATCAATTAGCCAAAAAATTGGCAACCAAAAATCCCGAGACCAATCGGGATTAAATGTTTAGACTTTAAATTAAAATTGAGTGACCATTTTGGGGGTTTTGGTTTTTTCCAGGCGGTGGAAAATAATATGTTCAATATTATATGTTCCATACTGCGGTGCCTCAACAAATCCCTGCATCGCCGCTTCGGCAAACCACCCGCTGTCAACCCAATCGAAAATCCACTCATCGGCGTGGGCCGGATCTTCTTGCGAAACAGCCGAACCGATCGTCCGCAACCATTTACGATTGAATTCTTCCTGCGAGCCAATCGGCGGCGCGATAATAATCGGCAGTCCCAGTGCGCAGTAAAAACTTAATTCCGACGGCTTAGTCCATAAGATATCAGTGGTTTTGAGGGCGATATTAAATTTTTTAAAATAATCGTACTTATTAGCGGCAAAAATTATTTTGATCTCACGGCCGATTTTTTTCTCCAAACCAATTGATTTTATGAGCTGGTGAAAATAAGCGCTGACGCTATTATGAATGCCCGCGACCAAAATAATCCTAATTTTTTTATTAATAATTTTATTTTTTAAACTTTTGACGATTTGCGCCCCAATCTCTTTTTGGGCGCCCGCTCCCCCAATGGCAAACATCAAGGTTAACGGATGGTTGCTTGCTGACGGCAATTTTGATATTCCTAAACGATTTTTGACAACTTCGCGATAAAGGTGAAAATATTTTTTTTCCGGATCCAAATTAACCAAGCGCTGGATCACATCTTTTTTTAAAACTTCCAACTGCGGCGAGCCGGTATTTTCTTTGGGCAACGGAAATCCGGTTAAAAAAATATTTTGGGGTAAAACACCGTAGAGTTTTAAACGTTCCACTACTCGATAAGTTGGCGCAAAATATTTTATTTTACTTGAGGCTGGCGACTTTGGTGCCCACGCTCGATTAATGTCAGCATCAGTGGTTAAACAATAAATTTCGCCGGGATATTTGAAAGCTTCAGCCATAAACGCCGGAATAAAAAAAGTACAGACCAAGGGTCGAGGATCTTTAGCCAGCTTATCAATCAAATGCTTGCCCCAATTTCGTTCTTCAATTAGCTGATAAATTTGTTTGACCTGCAAACTTAATTTTGATAAATCGCGCTTAGGATAAAATTTTGGAATTTCTTGCAGCCGGTCATAAATTTTCCACGCCGTCGCGCCGACCACTGGCACATTTTTAAAACGAGAAATAAACTCATAAAACTTTCGACTCTCAAACCAAATGCGGCGGTCCGACGCCGGAATGCCAGGATAGGCATTAGCCGTCAAAATCTGCCCCTGATAGGCTAAATCATTCAACGGGTAAGCCGCTCGTTGATGGCCGTAACCCATATCAACTGATAATACCCAAGCTTTTTGATGACTAGGCTTTCGCTTTTTTTCTGGCATATGGTTTTATTTTAGCAAAAAAATTGTGGAAACAGAATGTTAAAAACAAAACAGCAACCGGTGCTAACTGAGAATTAATTCTAGTCTGGATACTTAAATCGTTATACTTATTGGTAAATAAAATAATCCCTAAATAAACTGAAAAAAGAAAAATTAAGGTAAAGGTTAAAAACCACAACGGCCAATCGCGCCATAATTGGCGACCACGAAAAACTAAAAAGGCTAAGGCCAGAAACCACAAAATATTAAAATGATTGAGCCAAAAACCGCTGGCCAGCATTTCTGACCAAGGTTGATAATTAACAACAAAATTTATCGCATTAAAATCTGAGCTGATAACGTTGATGTGGTTGATAAACAGAAAAGCCAACCACGGTAAAGCAGTTAAAAAGGCAAAAAACCAACTGAGCATAAAATCCTTAAACTTAACTTTTTTTATTAGCAATAAAACAACGGTGAGGGAAAGAATAAAGGGAAAAATAATCGACAAACCTTCATTTTTTGTCCAAATCGAAAATGCTAAAGTGATACCCGACAAGTAATAAAATGACAATCCGGCGCCAGCCAAATAATAAAATAAGCACGCAATTGTTAAATAAAGAAAGATTGAGAAAAAAATATCAGGCTGCGCAAAATTACCAAACAGCGACAGTAACGGCAAACTGCTTAATAGATAGGTGGCCATTAATTTTATCAAACGATTGACTTGAACGGGCAGTGAAAAATAAAAAACAGTCATCAAGACAAGATAATAAAACAGGCCCGCTAAATTAACATATTTATAATCAAAGCTACCAGCCGCCACCGACAGCCAAACCTTGACCATCGTATCATTAAGCGGCTGCGAATCCGGGCCGCCCAAATAATACGGCTGCGATGAATCAGTCGGGATAACATGCAAATTATAAATTTCCCGCGCGTCCAGATTGCCACCACTGATTGGATCAAATTGATAGGTCGACTTGTCATTGATCGAGGTAAAACCAAACACGAGGCGGGCAAAAATACTGATAAGTAACAAACCAAAGGCCAAAATTTCAGCTGGCTTAAATTTTTGAAATGTTTGCCACTGTTTTTTTACCAATGGCTTTAAATTTTTAAAGTGCGGATATGGCAATTTATGTTCAGCAATAAAAATCAAAAAACCAAAGCCAAAAATCTGTGATACTGATGACAAAGCGTAAACTAATGGTCCGAATGATTGTCCGCCAAAAACATTGGCGGCAAATAAATCCATCGTAAAGCCTGACAACCCTAATAACCAACCGGCAAAAAACTTAAAACCAAAACTAAAATTTTTGCTGCGGTCAATTAAGTATATTAAAATATAGCCGCGCGGCCAAATGAGCAAAAGAGCTAAAATGATTTTAAAATATTCAAACATTGCTGTTTACTAAGTATGATAACTCCGAACCAAGCTTAATGCCTGTTCCCAATAAAACGTTCAACGCGTCGTAAAAATTTATCAAATCAATCGCTAGCCACAATAATAAAAAAAATGCTGCTACAAACAACCGCCACCGGCGGCTAAAAATTAAAGTCCACGACAACACTGTCATTAAAAATAAAATAATAACTGACGACACCCAAGAATTTGTCATAAATATATTCTACCAGATATCATCACGACTGGCGATATCCGGATAAAAAAAGCTAATTTTATTTTTAGAGATAGTCTAAGAGCTGATTGAAATCAAAAACATAAAACAGTTTATTAAACCAGACCGTCCAAAGTCCAACCGAATCGGTGACGATTAAAATTCCAAAAAAAATTAAAAAAATACCACTGACCAGCGTCGTAATATTTAAAAATTTGGATACTTTTTTGAGGTACCTAGTGGCCTGTCCAAAGGCTAAGCTTAAAAATAAATATGGCACTGCCAAGCCTAAAGAAAATATCGCCAGCAGCAACGCACCCTGAATCAAGGTACCGGTGGTTGCCACCAACACCAGAACCGTTCCCAGGATCGGGCCGATGCAAGGTGTCCAGCCCAGGGCAAAAATCATACCAAAAATAAGCGAGCTAATTGGTTTACCTGGTGTTAAGGTTGAACCGAACTTAAAGTGACGATCAATGGCTAAAAATTTAAAAAATGACAAATCAAAAAAATGAATTAGATAAAGTCCAAAAAAAATAATAAAAATACCGCCAATTCGGTAAAGCCAAAACCGATACTGCGCTAAAACCATCCCGGCTAAACCAAAAATCGAACCAAGCACCACAAAAACCAGACTAAAGCCAATAACATACATTGAACCATTGAGCAAAATTTTCTTGCGCGTGGCTGAATCAGAAACCCCGTCTCTGACGTCGCCGAAACTGACACCACTGATAAAGGCTAAATAGCCCGGCACTAAAGGCAATGAGCAGGGGGCCAAAAAAGTTAGGACGCCGGCGATAAATACCGGGATGACTAAAGATAAATCCATAATCGTTTTATGATTTGATGGAAGTAATAAGCGACTTAACGCGCGGATCGGTCGCTTTAGCTTGATAACAAATTGACTGGCCGTTTCTGACTCTTTTAATTAGCCCAGAGAGCTCTAAACTTTTTAATTGCTGTGATGCGGCCGGTACTGAAATTTTTAGGATCTCGGCAAACTCAGAAACGCAGATGTCCCCTCTTTTTTCTAACAGCAGATTAAAAATTTTATAGCGATTAATATCACCAAGGGCATCAAATAAACGAACCATTTTTTCATCAACTTTTGAAGCGTATTTTTTAAGTTGTGATAATTCGGACGCGGAAATCATATCTTTAAATAATTAAGCAACTTCTTAAGTATATAATCAAAAAAAATCAGCGTCAAACTATTTATTAGAAAAATCAATAGTCATCAGTGCTTCGGATTGGCCAAAACTCACTAGTGACATAATTGATTCGCCCGAGCTAAAACAATAAAAATTATTAGCACCACTGTTAACGATCTTGGTCGATGCCCGACTGGCTGACGGACTAAAGGTTAAAGCCACTGCTCCGATAAAGACGGTTAAACTTACGACCAACCAAAATTTTGAAAACAATAATTTTGGAGCTTGATTTGAGGTCAATAAATCAACGCGATAATTTGACGCGAATGAAGCAACGGCTATCGGGAGATCAATTGTGTTGTCTATTTCCAAAACCTTAACTAAGGCGGTCGCTAAAGTTCTTTTACTCACAAAAGCTAAGGCCGCGACGTCAGCTTGATATTCATAGCGTTTACCCAAAAAATCGGCCACGTCTTTTACTAACGGCAAAAAAGAAAAAAAAGCTCTAAGCGAATTAATCAGTAACAAACTTAAGGGATGAAAATTATGGCGATGGAAATCTTCATGAGTCGTTACGGCCACCAATTCTTCATAAGCTAGTTTCTTTAGTAGTCCGGTTGAAAGATAGGTTTTGGGCTGTAAAAAACCGGTCGTAAAAGCATAAACCCTGGAATCTTCAACTATTAAGTTACCACGGAGACCCACCACACTAGTTGACAACGAGTTATTGAGGCGGTTTTTGATGCGACTTAATTTAAAAGTTTGCAACAAAATAAAAGTAAAGCCTTTGAATAAATAAAAGGCAAAACCGCCAACAATTAGAATGAGCCAAAAATTTTGATAGTAAAATATAAATCCGAACAAAAAATTAATAGTTTTTGAACAGAACGAAAAAAATATATTCCAGTTGCCAACAATTTTTTTTAAGCCGCCTAAAAACGCCACCAACAAAAATATCGGCAGACTAATCGCCAACAGACCTAAATAAAACTGCTGACGAAATTTGATTAAATTCATCATAATTTTAGCTGAGCAATTTTTTTAGTTTGGCAATGTCTTTATCGTCAAAATCTTTGGCAATACCCAAAAATCCGGCGCTACTAAACAGCATCGGGTCTTCAAGCAGCGATGCGATAATATCTCTGGTTATCAACCTAGAAAAATCCGCCCGAGTGACGAGTGACTGGTAAACATTGATTCCCGCTTTGCTTTTTTTTAAGAGTAATTTTTTAACGGTTAAACGGTTCATTATTGTCATAACCGCATTAAATGAGAGCTCTTTATACTCAGCTGCTAAGAAATCTCGAACTTGTCTCACGGTTAGCTCCGTATCGCGCCAAACCAAATTCATAATTTTGGATTCCACTTCGCCCAAAACTTTTTGCGGCCCGCGCGCGGCCAAATGAATTGTTGACGGTTTAAATTTTTTCATTTTTTTTAACCAGGCCGCTTAAGCCTTAGCTTAAGCGGCCTTTGATGGTTACAACTTACTTAACTGAGAATCGATAATCTGCGTAAATTGAGCGAATGGTACCGCCCCACTAACCAGCTGGTCACCAACAAACGTTCCCGGCGTACCAGTCACACCAGCCGCCTGCGCCTCTGAAGCCTCGGTATTTACCTTTTGAGTGTATTTACCTGAATCGAGGCAAGCATCAAATTGATCTTGTTTTAGGCTAAGCGTTCCAGCATATTTTTTTAAGTCACTAACGGTTAAAGCATCCTGATTTTTGAATAGGATATCATGATATTCCCAAAATTTTCCCTGCTCTGACGCGCACTCTGAAGCCTCGGATGCCTTTTGAGCGTAGGGATGAATTGAAGTTAACGGGAAATGTCGATAAACCAATCTAACTTTATCACCATACTTCGCCATTATTTGCTCGACTGTTGGCTCGTGTCGACCGCAAAACGGACACTGAAAATCGGAATACTCAACGAGGGTCAACTTGGCATTAAAATTACCCCGAACGTGATCAGTTTTAGTTACCGCCGCTATTTTACTGGCATCGGCAACAGGATCAGGTGAGGGTGTTGGTGTTGGTGTTGGTGTTGGGTTAGCGTCGGCAATATTATTACCACTATTATTAGGGGTAAAAAAACTGCCACCGTTGGCCAATAAAGCCCCCATACCGACCAGACTAACAATGGCGATACCAGTGATTAAGCCAAAGACTAAGCCTTGTTTGCCATTCATATTGTCAAAAAAACCTTGCGACATAAAAAAATAATAATTAAATAATTAACTTATTTTAAGTATACACTACTCTATGTAGTGCGTCAAAAAATGTTACGGTGGATATCTCTAGCGCCGATTCTTTAAATAAATATCTAAAATTGACCCCCGATCTTCATCCACATACTTTACGTCACCATCGGCTAGATCAGTATAATCAGTTTTAGCTCCTGACTCAATATCCCATTTGTCATAATTAGCTTCAGAAATTTCGGAAATAAATTGCGAAACCCGATTGAAAGTATCGCCTCGCACCGACATCATCGGATACGACATATAAAGCTGATCTTTAGCCCGAGTGACCGCGACATAAAATAGCCGCCGCTCTTCTTCAAGCTGATCAGGAAAATCAAAAACTTTGGCATGAGGAAATTGTCCATCAGCTAGGCCAATAATGAAGACGACTTTCCACTCCAGGCCCTTGGCTTGATGAACAGTTGATAACGTCACCGCCTCGGCCGGCGCCGCCTGATAGTCGACGATACTTTGACCCTTGAAACCTTCGGACAGCGCGACATCGGACAAAAATTTCTCGAGGGTTTCATAAGTCGAAGCATACTCAACCAACTCCTTTAAGTCATCAATGCGATCAGTTGCGTTTTCAAAATTTGCGGTGATATATTTATCATAACCAGACTTTAGAATCAAGGCCATTAATTGCGAAACGCTGTTTTGCCCAATGGCTGACATTTCATAAAGTAAGTGAGCAAGTGTTGACCAGCCGCTGGCCGCTTTACCACCCACGACGTTGGCATAACTGGCCGACAACGCTGTTTTAAGATCGGGAAAACTGGAAATTTGTTGCCAGATTCTTCTGGCAATCGCCTCACCAATCCCCGGCTGTAGCCTCAATATTCTCAGCCAAGCAATTTCATCATTAAGATTATTTAACGCTTTTAAGTGAGCAACGACATCTTTAATGTGGGCTTGTTCAAAAAAGCGCAAACCACCGCGCATATCATAAGGGATATTACGCTTACTGAACGCCATTTCAATTTCCAGTGATTGATAATGGGCGCGAAATAATACCGCCATTTCATTCAAACCGATATTTTGATCACTTTGCAATTCCAAAATCCGCTGGCAAACAAAGTCGGCTTGCTCATTGGCGTCATAGAATGAAGCTAAGACTGGCTTGTCAGCATCCGACTTATTGGTTTTCAACTTCTTGTCAAATTGATTAAGATTGAATTTAATTGAATCATTGGCTAAGCGCAAAATTTGCGGCGTCGAACGATAATTGGTTTCAAGTTTGTAAATTTTGGCGTCCGGGAAAATTTTTGGGAAATTTAAAATATTTTTAACCGTGGCCCCGCGAAACGAATAGATACTTTGTGAGTCATCACCAACGGCTAAAACACAAGTTTTAGGCCCGGCCAAGAGTTTAATAATTTTTCCCTGCAGATAATTGGTGTCCTGATATTCATCAACTAAAATATGCTGAAATTTAGTAGCTAATTTCTGCTGAGTGGCACGGTCAGTTTCTAGCAGTTCTAACCACTTACTCAATAAATCATCATAATCCAAGCTATTGGCTTTAGCTTTCTTAACTTTGTAAAGTGCAGCGACGCTTTCAATTTTTGGCACCACATCATCAGCTAAATAAGAAAACCGTTCGGCAACGATTTTTTCAATTGATTCATTAACATTGACGCTTAAACTGATGATTTTTAAAATTGTATCAGCCTTAGGAAAATATTTATCTCTAACAAAATCAGCTTCGCTCAAACAAACCTTGGCTAAATCTCTGGCATCCTCTGAATCTAAAATCGTAAAATCAGGATTAATACCAATTTTTTTGCCGTATATTCTCAAAACGCGATTGCCAACGTGATGAAAAGTGCCACCCCAAAGTCCTTGCGGTTTAATTTTTAATAAAATCTCAACGCGGTTAAGCATTTCTTTTGACGCCTTATTGGTAAAGGTCATCAATAAAATTCGATCCGGCTTGATTCCCTTTTCAATCAGATAGGCAACGCGATAAACTAAAGTTCTGGTTTTGCCCGAGCCGGCGCCAGCTAAAACTAAAAGAGACCCGTTAAGGTCAGTAACAGCCGTAAATTGTTCATCATTTAATTCAGAGCGATAATCGATCAGTAAATTTTTGCCAGCAGCTTCAAACGGTTTTAGAACGTATTTCACCATAACTAAATTGATTAAAAACATTTAACGTTTACTAATTTTCCCACATTTTTTTAGCAAAGTCAAAAGAGGCTAAGTAAGCCTCTTTTGTACCGATTGGTTTAATTAATCGTTTAGGATTTGACTTAAGAAATAATTAATAATTGACAATACAATACTGAATAGCATTGCCCACCAAAACCCGTGGACTTGAAAACCAGGTACGAGCCAACTCGTTAGTAAAATCATCAACGCATTAATAACCAAAGTCAGAAGTCCCAGCGTTAAAATATTTATTGGTAAAGTCAAAATTAATAAAACCGGCTTAATCGTCACGTTAATTAACCCTAAAACGAGGGCCGCAATTAAAGCAGCTACTAAACTATTAATAACTACGGCGGACAACAAGTAAGCGGTAATGACAATAGCTAATGTTAAAATCAACCAACGAAGTAAAAAAATCATATATTTTTTATTTAGCCACCCAGCCGCCGTCAACAGTTAACACGCTGCCAGTCACAAAACCTGATTCAGCCGAAGCTAGATATAGAGCGGCATTAGCAATATCGAGCGGGACACCAATCCGACCAAGCGGCGTTGATAATTTAAAAAAATTGGCGTAATTTTTATCGGTCAAGTATGGCTTAGTCATATTGGTATCAATAACACCAGGGGCAATCGCATTAACCCTGATACCAAATTTTGCCAAATCCAAGGCGGCCGCGCGCGTGAGCTGGATAATTCCTCCCTTCGAGGAGCAGTAAGCCAACGAGTCTTGAAAACCAACGAGCCCGGCAATTGATGCCGTATTAATAATTGACCCATTAATTTTTTCACGCTGCATATATTTAGCCGCCGCTCGCGTGCCATAAAAAGCGCCGGATAAATTAACCATTAAAGTTTTAGTCCAAATTTCATCAGTCGTATTGACGGCTGTACCACCAGTCGCAATGCCAGCATTATTAAACATAATATCCAGCCGACCAAATTTTTTGACCGTAGCGGCGACTAAATTATTTACCGACGCCGAACTTGAAACATCACAATTGATAAATAAGGCCTTGGCCGATTTGACCTTAATATTTTTAACATCGGCGTAGACGACTTTCGCGCCATTGGCTAAAAAAAGATCAGCGCTCGCCTTACCCAGGCCTGACGCCGCACCGGTGACAATTGCCACTTTTCCCTGCAAACGAGTGGAGGTTGATTTCATAGGTTTAAAATTATTATGCCTCTATATTATATTATAATTTCATTTTATTTACTAGCCACCGATGGACTGAAACGACGATAATACATCAACTTCACTGTTTCGGTTACGACAAAATATGCTAAGACTAAAGCTAAGTCGATGGCTAAAAATTGCGGGGTTGGCGGCGTCAAGGAAAATATATGTTGGCCAAGATAAGTATAAGGCAACCCAACCGTTACAAACGCGGCGAGAACGCTTAGCCAGAGAAGCGGACTCGATGGACGCTTGGAGCGAAAAAATGGACGCTTGGTTCTAATCGAAAACATAAAAACTAATTCGGTCAAAATACTACCAATAAACCAATTGGTTTGCAGCACGTGCGGTGAAATACGCGAATAAATACCAAAAAAAATAAAATCAAAAACACTACTGACAACACCAAGTAACGTCGCGATCAAAACAATTTCCTTTAAATTATACTGCTTGGGGTTTTCTATTTCCTCCGAATCAATATTATCTGAAGCAATGGCAATCATTGGAAAATCTGATAATAAGTTTACCAATAAGATCTGAAGCGCCAACATTGGTAAATAATTTATCAGCAGCGAGGCTACAGCCACTGCATAAAAATTTCCGAAATTTGACGACAGTGTGGCCCGGATATACTTGGTAGTATTAGCAAAAATTTTTCTTCCCTCTTTGATGCCATCAACAATTGATTTCAAACTTTTATTTATTAACACGATGTCCGCCGCCTCTCTGGCGATGTCCGCCGCACTTTGGACCACCATTGAAACACCAGCGATCTTGAGAGCCGGCGCGTCATTGATGCCTTCGCCTAAAAATCCAACGGCAAATTTTTTCTGCAGTAACTCGATAATCTTATATTTTTGCTCCGGCGAAATTCTGGCAAAAACGGAAAAACTTTCAACAGCGGCCAGTTGTTTGCTAACCGACAACTGGTCAAGTTCTTCACCGCTAATTACTTGATGACAGTCATCAATCAAACCAATTTGTTTCGCCACCGCTCCGGCAACCTCGCGACTATCACCAGTAATGATTTTAATGCTGACGCCAAGTTCGCGCGAATGTTTAACCGCCGCGGTCGTTGTTGATTTGATCGGGTCAGTAAATGAAATAATGCCAATAAACTTTAGGTCTTTTTCATTATCAACCACCGTTGAGTAGTCACGAAGATGAAGCTCTCGTTTGGCCACGGCTAAAACCCGATGGCCGACTTCACCTTGTTCCGACACCCATTTTAAAGCTTTACTTTTTTGAGCTGAAGTAAAGTTTGAACATAAACTAATTATTGCCTCAGGTGCTCCTCGAACAATTAATACTTGCTGATTAGCATCCTTAGCCAGCACGCTATTACGGCGGCGAAGCGGATCAAACGGCACATCGGCCAAACGCTGATATTTTTTAAGATCATTTTTTTCTTTACCCGAAAGCCGGTCCCAAAGGGCAATATCAAAAGGCTCTAACTTCTTTTCTTGGGGTGATGAAGTTGCAAGATTACTCCAAAATACTGTGTCGGCTTGACCATATAAATCAATCACGGTTAATTTATTTTCCGTTAACGTTCCGGTCTTATCCGTACATAAAACTTCAATACCACCTAAATCTTCAACAGCTGACAACCGTTTGACGACTACTTTTTGTTTCGCCAATCTGAGCGCGCCGCGGGAAAGTGAAAAAGTTGTAACGACCGGCAGCGCTTCAGGAATAACACTAACCGCCAACGCGATTGAAAAAATAATTAATTCAATAATATTGGCGCTTGAACCTTTGATAAAAATATTTGCCAAAAAAATAAAAATTAAGGTGACGACAATAAGCTGCAAAATAAATTTACTAAACTTGGCAATGCCCTTCTCAAAATTACTGACATGCTTTGTTTCAGCGACTAATTTACTAACCTGACCTAACGCGGTTCCCTTGCCGGTTGCCAAGACAATTGCCTTAGCCTTACCGTTGACAAGGGCTGTTCCCGAAAAACCAAAATTGACCGCCTCAAACATTTCAGTTGCTGGCTTAGACAATTCCGAGGCAACTTTTTTTATCGCAATCGATTCGCCGGTCAAAATTGACTCATCAACCGTGGTGTTAATACAATCAATAAATCTAACATCAGCGGGAATCTTGTCGCCGGTTTCTAAAATAATTAAATCACCCGGTACTAACAGACTGGAAGCAATGACCATTTCCTTACCCCCTCGAAACACCTTAGAATATGAGGCCACAAAGGTTTTTAATAATTCCAAGGTTTTTTCGGAACGAAATTCCTGATAAAAACCAAGCGCGGTATTAATCAGTAAAAATAAAAAAATCATTAAACCATCAATAAACTCCCGTAATGATAATGATAAAACCCCGGCACCAAATAAAAAATAGATAAAGGGCGATGCTAACTGACGCCAGAGAATATCCCACCACTTAACCTTTTGATTAGATAACTCGTTGCGTCCGTTCAGACCAAGTCGTTTTTCGGCCTCGACTTCGCTTAAACCAGTATCAAAATTAACGCCAAAATCGGCGCTAACTTCAGCGATACTTTTGGCACTGTACTTTAGAATATCTTGTTGGGCCATAGGCAAATAACTACCATTGTTTAATCGGCGCTTGGCTGACAATCTCCATAATCTTATCTTCGTCGTCGGTAATAATATACAAATTGCGATCCTGGCCGTGGATAGTTTGATATTTTTTGGCCAAAGTTTTTTTGATAAAATCATCAAGCGGCTGCCAAAAATCTTTACCAACTAAAATGATTGGCACTTTGACGATTTTATTAGTTTGGACCAAGGTTAAAATTTCGAAAAATTCATCTAAAGTTCCAAAACCGCCGGGGAAATAAACATAGGCTTCAGCTGAAAAAGTTAAGCAAACTTTTCGCGTAAAAAAATAATAAAACTCATAATAATTGTTGATATATGGATTAACAACCTGCTCGCGAGGCAAACGTATCGTTAAACCAACTGAATAATTTTTATTCTCCTTAAAAGCCCCGCGATTGGCCGCTTCCATAATTCCCGGCCCACCACCAGTAACAACCGAATACCCCATCGCCGCGATGCGTTTGCCAAGCCGTTCAGCTTTTTGGTAATACGGATCTTTTTTAGGTAAACGAGCTGATCCAAAAAAAGTTACCGACTGCGAAATGGTTTTGATAAAATTAAAACCATTAGTAAACTCAACATCGATTCGAGAAACCCGACTTTGAATATCACGGTCAATATCACGATGAGTCAATGGTTTAATTGGCAACTTAATTGATGGTAGATTAAGTACTCTGGTATGACTTGATTTATTTTTCTTAACTTTTTTAACCATAATAAATAAAAAATTATATTTCGTAAATTTGGCCGTACTCCGGCACAACCGCCTTAATATTTAATTTCTGCTTTAAACCGTCCGCTACCATCAGGGTAGCTTTGTATTCACCATGAACTAAAAACACTTGTTTTGGCTTTGGCTTACTGATCTGCTTAACCCAATGCAATAATTTTGGCTGATCGGCGTGAGCTGAATAAGCGCCAATCGCCGTAATTTTAGCTTTGACACTAATGCGTTGATGGCGAATATCAACGGACCTAGCCCCGTCAAGCAAGAGACGGCCAGTGGTCCCTTCGGCTTGATAGCCAATTATCAAAAGTTGATTTTTGGCGTTGCCCAAATGATGCTGGAGGTGAAAAATAATGCGACCGCCATTACACATACCGCTGCCGGCAATAATAACCTTGGACTTGTTATCATCATTCAAGGCTTTAGAAAGTTTTGGGCTGGTGACATATTTCAATTTGGGGAATTCAAATATATCATCACCGGCCTTAATCAATTTTTTTGATTCGGCATTAAATAATGAATTATATTTACGATAAACGGCTGTGGCTTTAATGGCCAAGGGACTGTCAACATAAACTGGAACGGATGGTACTTCCTTGTTTTCAACCAGATGATTTAATTCATAAAGCAACTCCTGCGTGCGCTCTAGTGAAAAAGCTGGAATCATTAAAATCCCGCCGCGACCGATCGTTTGCCGAAAAATATCACGCAACATATCATGGCGAAGGCTGGCCGGCTCATGAATGCGACCGCCATAGGTCGATTCCAACACGACAAAATCAGCGCCGCCGATCGATTCAGTCGCCGGCAATAGCGGCACCGGCGGATTGCCTAAGTCGCCGGAAAAGACAATAGTTTTTTTCTTCAAGCCACGACCGATCGTTAGCCCGACAAAAGCTGAACCCAAAATGTGACCCGCGTCAAAAAAAGTTAAATTAACATCAGCCGACAGCTTGGTCGTTTGATGATAATCAATTGTTTTAAACTGCCCGATCATTTTCTTGACATCTTGATCTAAATAAAGCGGCAGCTCATTTTTAGCGAGGGCCTCTTCAAAAATCACCCGGGCCGAGTCAATTAACATAATTTCCGTAAAATCGCCAGTCGGCGGTGTGCAATAAATTGGGCCAGAAAATCCTTCTTGACATAATTTCGGCAACCGGCCGCAATGATCCAAATGAGCATGAGTTAAAATCACAAAGTCAATTGACTTGGGATCAAAATCAAAAGCTTCAAAATTTTTCTTCGCGGCAAAATCACCGCCTTGAAAAAGACCACAATCGACTAAAAAGCGGGTTTGCCCGGTATCAACTAAATGACAAGAGCCAGTTACCTCGCGGCAGGCTCCATGGAATGATATTTTCATAATAAGATTATACCAAAAAAATCGCTAAGTCGCTAAAATCACTTAACGAGATTAATAAAACGATCAAAATCAGCCGTAATAAAATAGGCCTTTAAATTAAAAAGGCTGTCCGAGCGATGAGTTTTACCATTGACAATCCCCCGCGCCGAGTTATAACCAGCCGCCTTGATGCGAGCGACAACGTCATCATTATAAGTTCCAAATGGATAACCGAAAGAAACGACTGGTCGGCCCAGTTGTTGTTCAATAATTGCTTGGCTTTTAACAATTTCCTGATCAATTTCGGCTAGTTCTTGGCCGTCGCTCAATTTATCTAAAAAAAGATGATACCAACCATGACTGCCTATTTCCATACCGGCATCAGACATTGCTTTAACTTCCTCCCAAGTTAAATAATTTTTACTGACCCCGATTGGATTTACAAAAATATAAAAAGTTGCAATAATATTATATTTTTTCAGAATTAGAAAAGCATTAGTGTATTGATTGACATCACCGTCATCAAAAGTAATGGCAATTGGCTTAGGCGGTAAGTCGTTGCCGCCAGCCAAATAATCGGCTAATTGGCTAATAGTAATAAATGAATAATCGTTGTCCGATAAATACTTCAACTGTTTTTCAAAATCCGCTGGTGGGATAATAAAAGTTCGATCATTTTTAGTATCACTTGGCTGATAGTCACGAATGTGGTGAAAAACTAAAATTGGAAAATGAGCCTGTCTTGACTCAGGTGCCGGCTTAGCGGCGGTGTCAACAGTTTTTGTTCCCAAATCTTGAACCGCCGAATAAGCCAGCTTTTGAAAATAAAACGTCAAGCTGACATCGGTAACGGCAAGTATTGACGCGAGCATAATTAAACCCGTCAAAACTTTTTTCATAGTCAGCTTTATCATACCAAAAAACCGCCATCACAGCGATTTTTTGGCCGGCCAATCAATATGCTATGATTTATCAACTAGCCTAGACACACCAACTAGTACTCATTAACAGTCGGTGCTAAGTGAAAGAACATGGACGCCGACAAAATATATCGGAAGTCAGACAATGAAGAAATAAACTAGTTGTTTTTTGGCGGCGCTAGCGGGCTGTCGGCCGCGAGCGCCATATTAGATATCTCCGACCCACCTTGAAGCCGGCCGAAAAAATCTACCAACAAGTGGTATATGATAATGATCATTGCCTTGCGCTTATTAATTAGGCGGCAATGAAAGCTGTTGACAGATAATGATACGCGCCGCCAACTAATTTCTTTCAGGCGGTGGCTGAATTCGAGTGTTAGAAATATAATGCTGGGGCCTAAAATAAAGTTTTAACTGGTCGGCCCTAAATTCATTTGGTGATAGCACATCACCAATCATTTTTACTCTGATACCATATCTAATATCGGGGCCATTTTCGGTCCAATAAACCAGCCAAACCTTGCCGCCAAAATCTCTCAGAATAAAACCCCCGTCTCTTTGGGCTTGAACCGTTCCGGCCAGACGATGATCTGAAGTGGCGGCCCAACTAAAGCCGCCATTATTAATTAACTGACGATAAAATGGAATACGGTTATAAAATACCGATTCTAATTTTTCGCCACCGCCGGTAGCATAAACAGCGGTACCAACCGCCAAGCTAATTAAGATGCTTGATGCGACAACGCTGAAAGGATTAAATTTATAACCCTTGTCCGTATGTTTGAAATTGTAATAGGCAACAAATAAGAAAATAAGTACCAAGGCCGCCCAAAAAATCGGCAAATCTGAGATTAGATTTTGAACGGAGCCAATTCTAAAGTCATCGTCGACCCAATCATTGTGGTCAACCATAAAAATTAAAACTGAGGTCGCCAAACTGCCGACCAAAATAGCCACCACAAAGAATGACCACACCACGTAGTCTTTAAGTAAAAACTCCCACCTCGGCTTTGGGCTGAGATGCTGTGTTTTTATTTTTTCTAAAACCTTCTGACTTAAATTTTCTGACTGTTCCATATATTTACTTGATTTCATTTTGACTTTCCAATTGCTGACGAAATTTTGTTTTAGCTCGATTAAGCAAAGCGGCAACTGTTCCCATCGGTTTTTTTAAAATATCAGAAATTTCCTTATAATCTTTTTCTTCAAAAAACCGGAGGACTAAAATCTCTCGATATTTTTCATCCAGCGACGCCAAAACATCGCTGACGTGTGCTTTTAAAAAATGGCGGTCAACGTGGATATTAACATCAAAGCCGTCCGACAAATTATTCAATACTTGATCATTAACCTCCAAGCCGATACTTTGCGGTCGCGCTTTATTTTTTCTAAACTGACTGATGGTCTGATTATGGGCAATCCGATAGATCCAAGAGGAAAACTTTAATTCCTGATTAAAGCTATTTAAATTTTGATAAGCCTTGATAAAAACATCCTGTAAAACATCCTGGGCTTCATCAAAAGACAAACCGGAAATTCTCATGATATAACTAAGCAACCGCCTCTCATATCGCCGCATCAGGTGTAAAAAATGATCCTGATTTTGCAGAGTTAAGGCAACTAATTCATTGTCAGATTTTTCTTCAAAACCTGGTGTTTCGGCCATGTTTATTAGTACGCAATCTTAGGTGAATTTATTCCCCAAAAATTTATTGACCGGTTGTCTGACCATCAAAATGCTCCTCATCCTTCTCGGCTTCGGCCTTAGTTTTATGGATCACACCATCACGATGATTCGGTGGTGAGTACAGCGTATATAGCTTCAGGTCACTTTCACCGGTATTAATAATATTGTGATTTGTACCCGCTGGTACAATCACGGCGAATTCCGGTCCAAGCTCCGTGGCCACGCCATCTAAAATCGCTGTGCCAGTCCCGGCTTCAACTCGAATAAATTGATCAAGTTGGTGTACCTCCAGACCAATATCTTCACCTGGCTTAAGACTCATCACTACTAACTGACAATGCTTAGCGGTATAAAGCACTTTTCGAAAATATAAATTTTCAAGTGCCACTTTACCAATGTTACCGATGAAACCATTCATAAATTTAACGATTAATTATTAATTTTCTTTGCCCTAGTAATAAATAATATATAAAACAACGTAAAACCGGCGGTCAGGGCCAACCAAAACATCATAATTGACTGAAGTAAAAGGTTTTCCCTAACTTCCACCTCCCGCAATGATCGCGCGGCCAAAACATAGCCGGAATTATATTTATTAATAACCGTTGCTGAACGAACGCCGGCTTGCGGTTGCCAAGTTATTCGATCCTCGCCATTGGTATCAACAAATTCAAGAATCCCCTTTGGCACCCCAGGCCAAGAATTATTTAAATAACCGTTGCCATTGATCGGTTGACCTGACTTATCAAAAATAATAATATAGGGTGCCAAGCTAGAGGCAATATCAATATGCCCGGCGATTAAAGAGTTGATATCAGCGCCGCTATTTAAAGCCGACGCAATATCTTCGGACAGCTGAATTTGCGGATCATTTGCTGCCGCGCGCAAAATTTGTTGGCCAATGACATAAATAACCCCAAGTAAAAAACTAGTGAACAAAAAAATTACCAGCAACAAAACAAAAATATTTTTATTCATATTCTTTACTTATAGACAAAACGACCGGAAAATTATATTTCAATTTTGGAAAACAGATAACTACCAATTGCCAAGACAATTAAAGTAAAAACCGATAAAACTGAGAAGTCAATCAATGGCGAAAAAAATGATTGGCCGTCGAGTGCCCAGCGCAATCCGTCGACACCATAAGTCAAGGGGTTAGCTCGAGAAATAATTTCAATCGCTTTTGGCAAGCCAGCTAAGGGAAATAACGCGCTCGATAAAAATACCATTGGCATAACTAAAAAATTCATTATCAACGGGAAAGCCTGCATATCCTGCAACCGTGAGGCAATGGCGGTGCCAAAGGCGGTGTAAAACGTCGCAATCAAAAACATAAAAATAAACGCAAATGGCAAATAGGCTAAATTGGTCGGTCGAAAACCAATGATCAAGGCCAAAACAAAAACGACGCCGCCCTGAATGACGGCGACCGTCGCGCCGCCAATCGTTCGACCAAGCATAATATTAAAGCGCGACACCGGCGCCACTAAGGTTTCTTTTAAAAACCCAAACTGCCGGTCCCAAATAACTTCAATACCGGCAAACATCGCAGTAAAGACAATGGCCATCGTAATAACCCCCGGACCTAAAAATTCCAAATAATTACCGGCACCGGCTTTGGAATAAATCGGACCAAAACCAAAACCAAAAGCGATAAAAAATAGTAAGGGCTGCCCTAGCGAGCCGATAATGCGGGCGCGCGACCGACTATATCTTTTTAATTGTCTTAACCAAAGAATATAAATAGCATTCATATATTTAGCGCCGCCACATTTTGCGATGGCTGCGTAAGCGGTCAACGCCACTAACAGACTCATCGCGGATGACATTACCAGTTAATTTCAAAAAAGCTTCTTCAAGTGTTGCCACCCCGTTGTCGGCAATAATTTTTTCGGGCGACGCGGCAACAATAATTTTACCTTGATCAATGATCGCCACGGTATTAGCCGTTTTTTCAACTTCCCCCATATAGTGAGTAGTGAAAAAAATAGTCAATTTTTCATTTTTATTTAATTCTTTTAAATAACTCCAGATATGATTTCGGGTTTGTGGATCAAGGCCAAGCGTTGGTTCGTCTAAAAACAAAATTTTTGGGTGATGCAGTAATCCCCTGGCGATTTCCAACCGGCGCTTCATTCCACCCGAATAATTTTTCACCAGTTCATCGCGCCGATCCCATAAATCAACTAAATCAAACATTTCCTTAATCCGTTTTTGGCGCAAATCTTTCGGCACGCTATAAAGCACACCATGAAATTCCATATTTTCAAACGCCGTCAACTCGTCGTCAAGACTGGGGTCTTGAAAAACAATACCAAAAGAATGACGAACTTCATCTTGCTGTTTGACTGAACTGTGACCATCGACTTCCACAAAACCGCTGGTCGGTGACAATAAAGTCGTCAACATTTTGATCGTCGTAGTTTTACCAGCGCCGTTTGGCCCTAAAAACGCAAAAATTTCACCAGTTTTGACAGCAAACGAAATGTTATTCACTGCAGTGAAATCGCCAAAGGTCTTGGTTAAGTTTTCGGCTATGATAATTAAATCATTCATAGTTTGATTATTATAGCAAAAAAGATCGTTAATAGCGAGCAGTAATTGATCTACCGTTTCTAAAAATCTGCTAAAGAAAAATTGACCGCCGATTTAACAATAATTTCGCTTATGTCAAAAGCTTGATGTCGGTCTGAGTTTAATTAATGGCCAAAGGAATTTCGGTACAACCTAAACAATGGCTTAGGCGCCACGGCTAATTTTTTATATATTTAGCATCAACCATTAAACCAAAGATGCTGCTTAAAAAATATGATGAACCCCCTCTAAATAATCTTCAACACCCTTTAGCCAACCACCAGCAAAATAATCAGCTGGCTTAAAATTTTTGATATCAACCCATTTCATCTCGGTAAAATTGTTCGAGATTTTTATTTCGCCCGACAGATAGGTCGCCTGATAACCGACGGCAAAAATTCTAATGGTCGGGTCACCCTCAACTGATTCAACGCGCTCATGGCGCATCATCACTACTGGCTGACCGAGTTGATATGTTACTTCATTTCCTAGTTCCTCAATAATTTTTCGTTTGATAATATCAGTTAATGGTTTTTCAAACTCGTCTTTTTTTATCCGGCCGCCTGGTAAATCCCAATGGCCATAAACATCTTTAAAAATAAACAACTGGCCATCTTTCTCTAAAAAAACTTTAACGGCCACATAATAAGTATCTTTTTGTTGCAATTCATGCAGACCCATAATTATAATTATTACTTTTGGTAAATGGCAATAAGCCGCTCCCCTTTTTCAACTGCCACTTGGTTAAAATATTTTGGATAGATTTTTAAGTTAAACCATTTACGTAGTGGCTTGAGGTCATAGAATCGGTTGTCCAATAATTTATAAACAAATGGTTTATAATCTTGGCCAAAAAATCCAATTTCCGTTAACCCGCTAGGTGTAAGATAGTCTCTCAATTTAGCAACAGTGAAATGTTGGTAATGTTTTTCTGGTAACGGTTTATTAATTGACGGTACCGTGATCACCAGTTTGCCCCCGTCATTAAGTGCCGCCCTCAAATTTTTTAAAATCACGGCAATATCTTTTGGATCAATATGTTCAAGTGTTTCAATTAAAAAAATATAATCAAATCTCTTTTCGATTGGTGCCAGCAAATTTTTAATTTCAAAGTCGACGCTTGGTGCTAAAGCTTTAGCGAAACTGATAGCTTGTTCTGTATAATCATAGCCAGTCAAATTATCATAACCGCGACGATGCAAAATACTTAAAAACATCCCGTCGCCACAACCGGCGTCTAAAATTGAATCAACTTTTGTGGCCCCAGAATTTTTTAAAGCTAGTTCCAAGTAACCCCAATATTCTCGGCCGACGAAATCCTGGGGATTATAAAACCAATGATAAGGAAGATAATATTGTTTTTTTTGTATCAGCTGATCCCCTGGCATTTATTTAAATAGATTACCATAGCTGAACCTATTGTATCCTAAAAAAGTAACATAATCAACAATCTAAACCACGTCAGATGGTGTAAGACATTGTCCCTTAATATAATTGCTAACTAAAAAAACAGCAGCTTAACAGCTGCTGTTTTTTGGCAGGGGCGGAAGGTGACGCTCCCTCGTCTGCGGTTTTGGAGACCGCCGTTCTACTGTTGAACTACGCCCCCATATTAGCAAATAGCGTATAGCTTGTAGCCAATAGATAAATCCATTCGCCAATTGCCATACGCCATATGCTATTTTGTTTCTTTATGCAAGGTATGTTTTGAACAGTGCTTACAGAATTTTTTCATTTCTAATCTGTCCTTGAGAATTTTTTTATTTTTGTGAGAAAAATAATTTACTCTCTTACATTCGGTGCACTCAAATTTTATCATGTTGTCCTGAGACATAAAATTTTCGATTCAGTTATTTAATTAGCGCTGGGAGTGGCGCCGAATAAACTACCCACGACCAATCCCGACTAAGCGAGATGGTTCGACCTGCCATTACCTAAGCCAACGGTCGGGCTCGAACCGACGACCCACAGTTTACAAAACTGTTGCTCTACCAACTGAGCTACGTTGGCTTAGGCAATGGCAGGTAATACTTATGAATGATGCTGGCATGGTGGGCCGGGAAGGATTCGAACCTCCGAAGGCTAAAGCCAGCTGATTTACAGTCAGCCCCGTTTGACCGCTTCGGTACCGACCCACTGGAGCCAAGACCGGGAATTGAACCCGGGACCTCTTCCTTACCAAGGAAGCGCTCTACCAGCTGAGCTATCTCGGCGCGTTGACAACCTATTGCCCTGCGGGGGGCGCTGGCTGATCGGCGATATTATCTATTTCGTCTTTAATTTCCGGCAATTTCTGATTATCCGGATCCGCTTCCTTTAAAGTATTAAAAACCTGAGAGGCCAGATTTTTATTCTTTAATATTATACTGATTTTTAATAACAAGTCAAGGAATCTTGGGTTGTTTGGTTCAAGCTCAACCGCCTTCTGATAATTGGTCAGGGCAAAGGTATTTCTGTTCTCCAACTGATAAATCCCCCCCAAATTCGTAAAACAGTTAGCCAAGCGATGCTTGTCCGTTTCGGCGCCATGTTTTTGCAACAATTTCAGTAAAAATCTGGAAGTTTCGCGCGCTTTTTTATAATCTCTTTGGGCAATATAAATTTCTGACATATGCTCGTAAACATCCAAATTTTTTTCATCTAAGCGCAAAATGTCAATACACATTTCTTCGGCTTGATCATAATTTTTTTCCGAAATTAATTTTTCGATAACCGCCAAATCATCATTTATTTTTTGCGTGACGTCAATTTTCTTCAAGGGCTGGTTCTCAAGCGTTTTCTTCTCTAAATCAATCATCCGCTGATAAAACTTATTGGCTTTAATGGAAACTTTTTTGACCATCGGTGCGGCCAATTTTTGTGAAGTTTTTTTAACACTAATAAGTTTTCGGCTTAGTCGATCCAACATAATTCTATTTCGCACCTTTGTTTCTTTTTCTTTCGGCATCGACTCAACGTTGATAATCTTCAATTTTGGCAAATTCTTGATCACAACATACCCAAGCGCAATAACGCTCAGGACAATCAGGACCGCTGGGATAAGATACAAAATCATATTAATAAAACTAAAAAGCTAATGTCACCCACCGACGAATAGCTTGATTAAACATTTTTGATAATAGCGACAAAATCATTAATCGTCAAACTGGCACCGCCGACCAAAACACCAGACGTATTATTTAGACAAGTAAAGGTATGGACATTTTGCCCGTCGACACTGCCGCCGTACACAATTCTAAAATTATTTTTTACCGTTTCGGCACTAAATAAATCAAACAAACTTTGCCTAATGACTTGATGAGCGGCCTCGGCTTCTTGAGGCTCAATCGCCTGACCGGAACCGATGACCCAAACCGGTTCATAGGCAATGATCACTTGCTGCCCAGCCTCAATTTCTAAACCTTCAACCGCCTTAGTCGTCTGATTAATTAAGACATAATCCTTGGCGCCCTGCTGTCGCTGGTCAAAAGTCTCACCGACACAAATAATCGGCGTTAGCGCAGCTGAAATTGCCAGCTTCGTTTTTTCATGGACTATTTCATCGGTCTCATTTAGATACTTGCGGCGTTCGGAATGACCAATAATAACAAATGCCGCACCGGTTTCTTTAATTTCACTAACCGATACTTCGCCGGTGAAGGCACCTGATTTTTCCCAAAAGCAATCTTGAGCGCCTAATTTTATTCCGCTACCGGCTAACACCTTGCCGACAGCGTCTAAGCTGACAAAGGTAGGACAAACAATAACTTCGGCCTCAGACTTAACTAATTTTTTATAAACAGCAGCCAAGTCTTTACTTTCCTGCAAGCCTAGCTTCATTTTCCAATTAGCAATTACCAAAATTTTTTCGGTCATAGTAGATCAAGTTTCAACCAATTTAAGCTTTATTATTATACAATTTTAACCACCAAACTTCAAATTAATTTTCAGTCGGCCAGTTATAATTATTATTAACCCAGTCAACTAAACCCTTAGCTTCTTGCCAGCGATCGGTTGGCGAGGTCGCTCCCAAGATAGCAATCATTAAGGTGCCCTTATTTTTATTTTTAACTTCCGTTAGCAAGCAGTAGCCGGCTTCGTCAAGATAGCCAGTTTTTGCACCAGCCAAACTGTAAGGGTCAGCGTTAAGAAAACTATTCAATAAATTGTCGGTATTAACGGCATGCCCCCGTCGACTATTATTAATAATTTTATAATCAAAACTTTCAGCCGTGACCGCGCTAATTATTTCCGTTTTCGAAAAAGCCGTTGTCGCGAGCTTAACTAAATCAGTCGCGGTCGAAACATTTTCGACATTAAGTCCACTGGGATCAGCGAAATGGCTAGCCGTCATCCCTAATGCGGCGGCCTTATTATTCATCGCGGTAACATAATCATCAACACCAGAATAGCGAGCCAGCGTCAGTGCCGCTTCATTGGCGGAAGCAACTAACATTACGTTAAATACCTCACTAAGTTTGACTTTTTCGCCCGCAAAAAAATACCAACGGTTACCGGCGACTAAATCAGCTTGGTTTATTTCAACAACTTTATCCCAATCCGGATTGGTGTCTAAAAAAACCAGCGCGTTAACGAGCTTGGTAATTGACGCAATAGGCAAAACCGCCTGGGGATTTTTATGATACAAAATTGCCCCTGACGCTTTGTCAACAACCACAATGCTTTTAGCGGTCGTCTTCAGGCCGAAACTGTCATTAACAATTCGAGTCGGTGCCAATACTAAATCAGACCCAGCAGCTAAATATGAATTATCAACTGAAGCTGAGTTAAAAAAGTTAAAGCCGCTGCCCCAAAACAGACCGGCTAAAATCAGACTAGTAATTAATTTTAACATAAACGAGTTCCACTTTTACTCGGCCGTCGGTAAAGCTTGTGACGACAAAATTTTAGACAAGCTTTCACTTGAATTCAATTTAGCATAATCGGGCAGTTCCGACTGTTGGTTAATTCCCAAAAATTTCAAAAAATCTAAAGTGATACTATATGACATTTGCATTTTCTTTTTATCTTCGGCCGCTTCAACTAAACCGCGCATTAAAAGATTTCGTAAAATCACCGCGCAGTTAACTCCCCTGATTTGTTCCAGCTCCGCCCGATTGATCGGCCCGCGATAAGCAATAATGGTTAAAGTTTCCAGCGAGGCGCGGGTCAGTTCGCCAGTGGTCTCCTCTTTAATAAAATCTTTAACCAACTTTGAATTTTCGCCCGAGGTCACCATCTGAACCTTATCGTCAATTTTCTGAATCTGAATTCCCTTGTCGTCATTATTGTATTCTGTCATTAACTCTTCAACTGCCTTCCCAACATCAGCCTTTTCCGATTTGGTAATATCAGCCAATTTTTTAAAAGAAAATGGCTGGTTGGTGATAAATAGCAGGCTCTCAATTTTAGATTTTAACTTTGACATACCTAACGATTATATCAATAATTTAGCAAAAAATAAAGGGTTGACTGATGGTACAATTGCTGATAAGTTTTAGCCGGACAAACAAAAACCAATTGGAGGGCAGCCCTTTGTCAAGGACAATTTATTTTGTAACGCATGCCGATATCTCCACCAACGAGCCAAATCCCGCTTTAACACCGCTCGGATTAAAACGGACTGTAAGGCTCATGGAGTGCTTACCGAGAAACATCCACCATGTCCGTTGCGGCGTGGGTCAAAGGCACATTGATATGGCGAAGCTATTATGTCTTCGCGACAAGGTAACCCATTTTTCGCCGGTGTACGGTACCGCTGAGGTATACAAGCCTCAAACACAAACCATAATTATGGCCTGTGGCTTTGAGATTCCTCGTGACCACTACTCGTTTTCGGTTGAGATTGGAATTGCCCTACGCGCCATTGTTTCGACTTTGCCTGGACAAACGGTGATTATCACCGATCCATCAGGGTTGCAGCACTTCGGAGTTGAAGCTGCCACCGTGGCGTCGATCTATCGTTATTTACCAGAGGCCGGACAGATTAAATTGCACTTTGTGGCACCCCCAAACGGTGATCAAAATGACGCCTAGGATAAACCTGACATTTCGGGTTTATTTTTTTAAATATAAACCTATAACTTTTCAATGATAATATCGTCAAACGTATTGGACTGATTGACAAAAACAGCGCGTTGTTTAATCAATTCTAACAACGCCAAAAAACTCACAATAACTTCCGTGCGATCTTTGGCTTCTTTTAAAATTTCACTAAAATTAGTGGTAGCGTTGCTATAAATTTTGGCGCGAATTGACGCAATTTTTTCCTGAATACTGATGGTCTTGCGAATGACTTCTAACGGCAAGTTGACAAACGGGTCAAGCGCGCGAATTATTTGCGCAAACGAGACGGCTAAATCGGATGCTTTGAGTTTCGGCGGCGGGGCAAATTCAATCTCGTTGTCGACTAACATTTTTTGTCTGGCAAAGGCAAATTTTTTTTTATTAATTAAACCAGTGATAACCTTTGACGCTTCCAAATATTCCTTGTATATTTTTAGCTGCTGTGTTAATTCTTCACCCTCATCTTCATCGCCCCACTGCAAAAAAGGCAGCAGTGCTTTTGACTTAATTAACAGTAAGCGCGCGGCAATAACTAAAAAATCAGCCAACTCCTCTGCTCGGAGCTGCCCAGGTTCGGACTGATTTAAAATTTTGATATATTGCTCAGTAATAACTGATAAGGAAACTTTAGTGATTTCCAGTTTCTGATCTTCAATCAATTGAAGCAATAAATCTAATGGCCCTTCAAACAATTCGACTTTAACTTTATACATTATATTATTAACAAAATATGGCTAGCGTTTTTTACGCTTAACGGCTGGAGATTTTTTCACTTTCGGTTGGCCGATTTTTTTAACACCTTTTTTCCGGGTGGTTAATTTTTTTACTTTTTTCTTCGCGGTGACAGCTTTGGTTTGTAATTTGTATCCCCCGCTCTTAGTAAAACTTGCCAATTTCGCTTGTTCCAGTTCAATAAAATCCTTAGCTTTCATCCGAACCGAATCCGTAAAATTTCCCGCCGATAAAATAACCTCTTTCGTTTTTAACAAACTTCGGTCAACCCAAACTTCGACTTTATGCAAACCGCCAAACGCCGTCATGGCACCGGCTTTAACTTTAAAAACCTTAACCATTACCTTCTCATCCGGAATTGATATTTTTTTGGACTGCAAGGCTTTTTTTAATTTGCCCAAATCTAAACGCATATGGGCCGGCACGACCGCAATAATGTAAGCCTTATCAGTGGCAATTAACAAACTCTTGGCAATTTCCCTTAACTCGCGACGCAGGGTTTGTGCCGCATCATAAGCCGTGTAAACTGTTTTATGCGACAGCTCGTCATACTTGGCCATTTTGGTGTCCAAATATTTTTTGACATTTTTTGGAACAGCCATAAATTTAAAATTATTTTTTAGACTTATTTTTTAAGGGCAATTTTTGCTGAATTCCTAACAGGTCTTTGGCCGCCTTGATGCCTTTGGGGGTTAATTTACCTTGACGAATATACCATTTCTGCGGCGTCTTCCAGCCATAGCCGATGATGAGTTCTTTTTTTATTAATCGTTCGACACTTTTAGTAATAATACTAATAATATCTTTAGCGTTTGGCTTTACGGCTTTACTTGAATAAAACTTTTCCAAAACTGATTTAGAAATCGTTTTATCTTTGGCCCCAATACCTTGAATCAGGATATATTTTTGGAGCGGCGATAATTTCATAATTTTATCAATCAACTAAACTGGTATCGGAACCGGCGACGGTTTCACCTTGCTCTTTGGCTTTAGCAATAACTTCGTCGGCTAATTTAATATGAGCCTCGGTCAAGGCTTTAACGCCGACGATATTTGGTGCTCCCATCATTAAGTCGCGATTATCGCCAGTTTTTGGAAAAGCAATAACTTCGCGAATACTTGGTTCGTTTTGCAAAATCGTCACAATGCGATCAAGCCCGGCGGCGATGCCGCCGTGAGGCGGAGCGCCGTAAGTAAAGGCTTCCAGCATATGACCAAACCGGCGTTGAGTTTCGTCTTCCGATAAACCTAAAATGGCAAAAACTTTTTTCTGAATACCCTCGCGATGAATTCTAAGAGAGCCGCCCCAAATTTCGCTGCCATTCAAAGCCAAGTCATAAGCATAAGCGCGCCACTGCAGCGGTTCATCAGGATATTTTGCCATATCTTCGGCATTAGGCATCGTGAACGGATGATGAATGGCGACCGTTTTTTTCTCACTGGCTGAATGATCAAACATTGGCATATCAACAACCCAGCAGAAAGCGAGTTCGTCGGGATCATCTTTGTTGGTTCTGAGGTCCGGTTTATCGGATTGATATTTTGCCATCGCTTCCGCATACGTTAAACGCGGAAAAGGTTTGGTAGCAATTTTTTTGTTGGGATACAGCTTCTCAATCATTTCAATCATCAACTCCTCAACCAAGACAAAAATATCTTCCTGATCAACAAAACTCAATTCCACGTCAATTTGCGTAAACTCCGCTTGCCGATCACCGCGCTGATCTTCATCACGGAAACATCGGGCAATTTGAAAATATTTTTCAATACCAGACACCATCAATAATTGCTTGAACTGTTGCGGCGACTGCGGTAAAACATAAAACTTTCCCGGCCAATGTCGAGCGGGCACGATAAATTCGCGCGCACCTTCCGGTGTGCCTTTGGTTAAAACCGGAGTTTCAATTTCCCAAAAATTTTTCGCATCGAAATAATCACGGACAAATTTAATTACTTTGTGCCGCATCATCATATTATTTTTCATGCGCTCACGGCGTAAATCCAAATAACGATATTTCATCCGAATTTCATCACCGGCGGCCGTTGGCGAATCAATTTCAAACGGCGGGGTTTTTGCTTCGTTTAATATTTCCAAATTTTCACCAACCATCTCAACGGTACCAGTGGCAATTTTGTCGTTGACCATTTTTTCCGGGCGCTTATTAACCGTGCCTTCGACGGCAATAACAAACTCTGAACGCAAATTATTGGCTAAAATATGCGCTTTTTCGAACTCCGGTGAAAAAACAATCTGTAAGACACCAGAACGATCGCGTAAATCAATAAAAATAATTTTGCCATGGTCGCGACGGGTATGGACCCAGCCTTCCACCCGAACCTTTTCCCCGGCTTTAGACACTGTTTCTGTAATCGGTGTACGTTTCATAAAACAAAAAAAATTACGAAATTAATGTCTATATCATACAATTTTTTAAACACTCTGACAACTCTTGACAAATTCAATTTTTTACGGTAGTATATTAATTCCCACAACGTCAAAATCACAATTATCGGGAAGGAGGTGAATCCGATGACTCAAGTAACGGCGACGTTGAACCCAGACCAGCTCTTTGAGAGTTGGGCCCAGGCTTGCCACCATTCCGGTGGCATAATAACCGTCCCGCCTCATGAGGCGGAAGAGTACATTCAAATCGCGGAGAGGAGCAGCGCACACAATGGTTGGAAAGACCGACATGAAGACGGGATTTTCAAGTCCCAATGCACCATCAGCCATCCCGTTTTCGGGACTCTCGTCTTCAACTTCGTTGGGGATTCCCCCATCTTTTCCTGACCAACTGTCCCTCCATCCGCCACCAAGAGCGCTAGACCAATTACGTCGATGCGCTCTCTTTTTTTTAAAAAAATAACCGCTCCTCAAGTCCCAAGGGATGATAGAGCGGCGATTAACCAAGGTGCGGATTGCTAATGTGTCAACGCGAGACTCTTCCGCATTTGCGATGCGCTAAAGCGGTCACGACAGTACACACAGTCAAAGGACGGCACTTCACCAGCGTTAACGCGGAAAAATGTTTCCGCTTCCGGATCGTTGCGCGTGATACAATTCGTATTCGGGCAGTTGAAAATTTGCGCGATTGCCGGTGGTAAATCAAAAGACATTTTCCGATACTGACCGTCACGCATCTCGACCACCACCATTTCTCTGGCAAGCATTGTCAATGCCGCGAGCATTTGGTATGGCACGAACCGATCCTCCAAAAAGAGGATGTCTTTCTTAGTCAACGTCGTCGAACGCTTACGATTGGCAATGATCGAATCAGAGCCTTCACGGCCATAGACACCTGCGCGCTCAAGCAATAAGTCGAGCAATGACCCGGAGCCAGCCTTAAGCCGATCGAGCACCGTTCCGTTATAGATCGGATTGACGCTCCGCTGGTCGCCAGCCCACTTGTCTTTCACGCGTTCGATATGAGCGGCGATTGATTCGGCGGCAAGGATCCTAGATGGTTCGACTTGAGCTATTGATGGCAACTCAATGTGATCGTGCCGGTGACTCCAACATTCGTCGAAGACCGCACAACGCGTGATACTGCCGCAACCAGCTTGGAAATCCATAATCACTTGAGGATCCGACCAAAGCGACGGATGAATAATCGGACGTTCAGCGTCAAGGGGCTGGGCATCCATGATCACGCCATTGAAGCCCCTGAGAAATTCAGGCGTAATCATAACCGAAGCAATTGCTTCCTCGGCTTCGGCGACACTCATAATTCTGTCCAAACGTTCAATCTGCGTGCGAATCGTGTAAACGATATGGCAACCCTTGGCGTCAGACAACTTGTCTGAGACTGAATACTTGACGCCTTCGAGTCGCCATTGATCAACCTGAAATGGTTGCGGCGCGACAAAAAGAAACTTGATGTCAAACAGTCGACCTAAGTCAATCCAACTGTTAGTCACGCGGCTATTCTTCCCGTCACCGACGATGGCAATTTTCAACCCATTAAGCGTCGCGGTGATGAATTCACCAATAGCGTCGTCAGACATTTCGGCGAGTTTAACTTCGAGCGCCTTAATACCAGCGTTGTTATACGTCGTCATCCCGAGACGGTATGCCGTGTAACAAACTACATCCAGCAGGATCTGAGTCGGATGATTCTTCCGACCATCACCACCGTTCACAAAGACCGCTTCATGGAC
The DNA here is from genome assembly GCA_028688055.1 of Patescibacteria group bacterium. Taxonomy (GTDB): domain Bacteria; phylum Patescibacteriota; class Patescibacteriia; order Buchananbacterales; family UBA6539; genus JAQTYZ01. Next base: position 40,178 of record JAQTYZ010000001.1, on the reverse strand, counting down.
CCAATACGGGATTCGATCGGCGGCGCGCTCAAAATAATGAGCCAGATGCAATCCAACGCCTTCAATGGTGGTACGCAGACAAAGAACCCCTGTCCGCTGCTCAAGGGCAGTGAAGACTGCCCTGGTAAAAGGTTCGTTTTTCTTGATTGAACTGTTCTCCGGTGTGATTTGGCGACCACAACGGAAACCTAGTCGTTCAGCGCCCTCGGATAGACTATCGGCTGTCCGCGAGCTCGGCTCCCAAAACGCGTTTTTCTCCATTGGGAACAACCATGAGTCTTCGGTACCCAGCGACGGCAAAAAATCCGGCTGCTTATTCCAATAGAAGTAGGGCAAGAGCCTGAGACTCCTTGTCACTACCCGACAGATTTCGTCTGCCGTCATCAAATCAATACCTAAACAGTGCTTCATACTCCAACCTCCGTTTTGTTTCTACCACTCATGTCATGCCCCAAGTATGACTTCAAGACTATTATTCCTCCAGTCTTCTGGTTTGCCAAAAATGGCACAAAAAAATAACGGCTCGTGCCGTTTGTTATTGGTTGTCAAATAACAACCTCCTTCAACCAACTTTATCAAATCATCAGCCAGTCGTCAAGGGCTTAATTCGATGCAAAAATTTATCGCTATTTAGCTGAACATCCAACTGCTGGTGCAAAAAATGATCCAATTTTTTGGGCTGATTTATTACCTGAGTCGGCGGATCAAAGCCCAATAGAGCTAAAAGCTTAACCACAAAAGCTTGGCGGATAATCTCCCACTCATCGTCTTTAAAGTCGTGTTCATTGATCGACTCCAAATATTTTGACAGCAAACTAAAAATGCGACTATCCGGCTCTTCAAGCTTAGTTAACTTATCAACGAGCTCGAGGGCGAATGAAGCTAAAACAATTTTTTTTAAATTGGTGGTGACACTCGAAAAATTAATAACCATTTCCGCCGCCGCGACATGATCATAAACCTTCCCGCGCGCCAGCATCAAATAAATTATACCAAAATACGACAACTGGCCATTGAGCTTGCTGACCATTTTTTTAGTGCCACGCCCGATGGCTGAAACCTTGCCGTGGTGTTCGGTATAAATACTAAAAAGCTGATCAACTTCGCGCAGATCAGATTTCTTTAAAATAATGCCTTTGGTTAAATATGTTGACACGCCACTATTGTTCGTTTTTAGCTCGGTCCAGATATGATTGTAAAATCAACATCGCCGCCACCGCATCGTCATGACCACCGCTAATCAAACCTTTATTCAAAGTATTGGCCATTTTCGTACTCATTCGCTCATCTTCAATTTCAACCGGCAACTTAAAATGATCTTTTACCCACTGGACAAAGTCGAGCACTTCCCTTACCTGCTGGTTTTGCAAATCCTGGCGCCGCCAAAAAGTATGTTCATTTTGCTTTGGCAGACTGACCGGAACGCCGATCACAATTTTTGAAATTCTTTCCGTCGCAATCAACTGGTTAAAATGTTCTAATATTTCTTGGCGATTTTTCCCAACCAAAACCTCAAGGGGCAAAGCCAATTTTTCCCCGTCAGCGGACTTCGCCAAGCCAATTTTTTTAGCGCCATAGTCAATAGCTAAAACAGTCATACTAATCAGCGGTTAATATTTCAACACCATTTTTCGTCACGGCAACCGTGTGCTCAAAGTGGGCACACCAACTGCCGTCGTCAGTGACAATTGTCCAGCCGTCGGCTAAAGTTTTTACGGCCGGACCGCCGATATTAACCATCGGTTCAATGGCAATGACCATTCCTGTCACCAACTTAACCTTGGGCTGTCGTGAATCAAGATAATTAGGGATCCTTGGTTCTTCGTGGACTTCATAGCCAACGCCATGGCCGACTAATTGGCGAACAACCGAATAACCATTAGCTTCAACATAATCTTGTACCGCTTTAGAGATATCAGAAACATAATTACCCGGTTTAACTTGCTTGATGCCTAAAGCCAAAGATTCTTTGGTAATTTTTAGTAATTTTCGATTAGTCGCTGAAATTTTTCCAATGGGAACGGTTGTTGCCATATCGGTATAAAATCCGCGACCAGTACCGGGGTAACGCATGCCAATATCAATACTTAAAATATCACCGTCTTTCAAGACATAATCGCTCGCCGGCGTATGCACTAACTGATCATTGACTGAAGCGCAAATTGTTGAAGGAAACGGCGGCTCTGAGGGATCAGACGTATAGTGCTTAAAGGCCGGCACGCCGCCAGCGCCGATAATCAAATGCTCGGCCATTCGATCTAACTCAATAGTGGTCATACCAACTTTGGCCGCGGCTGCAAGTTGCTTTAAAATAGCGGCCAAAATTTTGCCGCCGTCTCTGATCACTTTTATTTCTTCGGGTTTTTTGATGAAATTCATTTTTTATTACTGCTAATAACTTTTTCGATTTGCTGATAAACTTGATCAATTGACCTTGAACCATCAACCCGATAAAAAATATCTTCCCGCTCAAATTCGGCAAATAACGGTTCAGTTTCAGTGTGGTAAATTGCCAAGCGTTTCTTAATCGCTTCGGGCTGGTCGTCATCACGTCGAAAGAGTTCACTACCGCACTTATCGCAGAGATCGGCTTTAACCGGAGGATTATATTCTAAATGATAACTCAAACCGCATTTGCACGCTAGGCGTCCGCTCAAACGCTTGACTGCTTCGTCGTCAGACAATTCAATGACTATCGCAAAATCAATTTTAAATATTGAATTCAAAAAATCTAGCTGTTTTCGATTACGAGGGTAACCATCTAGAACAAAACCAGTGACGCAATCAGGCTGATCAAGACGAGATTTTACGACCTGATTAGTTAAATCTTCCGGTACTAATTCGCCCTGACTTAGATACTGCGAAACTTTTACCCCAAGCTCGGTTTCATTTTTGGTGTGATAACGAAAAATATCGCCAGTCGAGACATAAGGTAAATTATGCCGTCTGGCGATCAGTTCAGCTTGCGTTCCTTTCCCAGAACCTTGCGGTCCAAAGATTATTATCCTCATAACTTTAACCTATCAGGTTCAATAAATTTTTCTTATCAATTTCCGAGATTTTACCGGTGAGTCTTAAATCGTGAACAACTTTTTTGAGTTCTTCAGTCGTCACGCCGCCATCATCAAGTTCCTTAACTAAAGCGGACATCACCTTGGCACGCTCCAAATCATCAAGACTCTTAATTCGAAATAAAGCCTGATGGATCTGTTCCGAAGTATTAAATATTTTTGGCGAATCAAATAACCCCATACGCCAAATTAATTATTATAAACCTTCATAGTCTCGCATCGTCATTTGAGCTTCAACTTGCTTGAAGGTTTCAATGACAACGGAAACGACGATGAGCAAACTTGTTCCACCGATCGCCAAAGTGGTAATGCCAGTGAAACTTCGAATCGCTAGCGGTAAAACGGCGATTAAGCCTAAGAATAATGCGCCAGCCAAAATAATTCGATTAATAGTTTTCTTCAAGTACTCAGCGGTATGAACTCCCGGCCTAATGCCCGGGATAAAACCGCCTTGTTTTTGTAAATTTTCGGCGATTTGATCTGGATGAAAAACAACTTCCGTGTAGAAATAGGTAAAGCCAAAAACCAATAAGAAATAGAGAACACCATAAAAAAGTTGGTTTTGAAATAACGCAATCGTTTGCTCAGCAATACTGACTAAAATTTGAGTTTTAGCACTCAAGAAAAATTGAGCAATCATTGGTGGAAATAAAATAATCGAAATAGCAAAAATAATCGGGATCACGCCAGCCATATTAACCCTTAAAGGCAAATGAGTATTAACGCCACCATACATCTTCATTCCCCTAACCTGTTTGGCATAAGAAACCGGAACGTTTCTTTGGCCTTCCGTAATAATGACCACCCCAACAATGGTAATAATAGCGATGAAGCCAAATAAAATAAGATTTAATAACTGAGAACTATCAAATACTAAAAAGGTTTGCTGGATAATACTAGGTAACCGCGAAACGATACCAGCAAAAATCAACAGCGAGATGCCGTTCCCAATATGTTTTTCCGAAATCAATTCACCGATCCACATTAAAAAAATAGTCCCGGCGGTTAAAGTTGTAATAATAACGGCTAAGCGCCACGGTGTTAGTGTGCCAAAAACATTACCCGATGATCGACTTAAGATCGCGATAAGTCCATAGCCCTGCATCGCCCCTAGGGGTACGGTTAACATTCTGGTCCACTGATTTATTTTGCGCTGACCAGATTCACCTTCCTTAGACAATTCTTCCAATTGAGGAATAATCATCGTGAGCAGCTGAAAAATGATCGACGCGGTAATATAGGGAGCGATGCCCATTGCCACGACAGAAAAATTTTCCATACCGCCACCGGATAAAATGTTCATGATACCTAGCAACTGATTGGAAGAGAATAAATCTTTCAAGGCCGTAGCATCAATGCCTGGAATCGGGATATGAGCGGCAAACCTAAAAATAACAAGCATGGCCGCGACATAGAGAATGCTATTACGCAAATCTTTTATCTTCCAAATTTGGATTATTTTTTTTAGCCAGGACATAAAAAGAAATTTTAGCTAATTTTATTTAGCTGATTTTTTTGAGTTGATTTTGACCGGCACCAACAAATTTACTTGTCCGCCGGCTTCCAAGATAGCCTTTTGAGCTGATTGTGAAAAACCATCGGCGGTGACATTTAATTTTTTGTTAAGCTTGCCGTTGCCTAGAATCTTCAATCCGCCATCGGCATTTTCAATTAATTTTTTGTAAATTAATTTTTTAGCGTTAACTAATTCGCCATCATTGAAATATCGATCCAATAGTTCAACATTCACCGCTGTCATTTTTTTATTCAAACTCTTAAAACCACCTAATTTAGGTTTGCTCCTCAATAATAATTTTAAAGCACGACGGCGCAAGCCGCTCTTACCGCCGCTTCGAGCCTTCTGTCCTTTTAATCCACGACCACTGTAAGAACCACGTCCAGACGCATCACCACGTCCCACCCGTTTTCCTCGCTTATGGGAGCCTTTATTAATCTGCAAATTACTCAAATTTAATTCTGACATAATTGAAAAATCTTATTTAGCGTCAGCTTTCTTTTCAGCTGGCTTATCCGCTTTTTTAGCTTTTGACTCAACTCTTTTTAAACTCTTCAAAGCTTTGATCGTTGCGTTAACATTATTAATCTTATTTTTTGAACCTAAAATTTTAGCGACAACATTAGAAACACCAGCCAAATCCAAGACCGTTCGAACCGCACCACCAGCAATAATTCCCGTTCCAATGGGAGCTGGCTTAATCAATAATTTAGCAGCACCAACTTTAACGTCAACGCGATGAGGAATGGTTTCATCAACGATAGGTACATTAATCATGTGTTTTTTGGCCTTATTGACCGCCTTGTTAATGGCCAAGGTGACATCAGCCCCCTTGCCAACCGCGTTTCCAACCCGACCATTATGGTCACCAATCACGACACAAGCGCGAAATCTCATTCGCTTTCCCCCAGCCATAACTCGAGTAACGCGGGCAATATCAATAATAGCCTGATCAAATTCTCTTTCAGTCTGACGAGATGATTCACCTCTCCGATTATTGAATTTAGCTCTGTTATCGTTTGGTTTATCCATAATTAAAGATTAAAATTTTAAGCCACCTTTGCGAGCGCCGTCGGCAACCGCTTTAATCCGGCCATGATATTTATAACTTGATTTGTCAAAAACTGCTTCGGTGATTGAATTCTTAGCCGCTTTAGCAGCCATTAATTCACCCAATTTTTCCGCCAGCTCAACTTTTTTACCCTTGTCTTTAACTTCTGAATCACTAACAGCTAATATGGTCAGACCACGTTCATCGTCAATCAGCTGAACATAAAGATGTTTTAAACTTCTAAAAACGCTAATCCTTGGACGTGAAGCCGTGCCAAAAATTTTAGCTCTAATTCTTTTGCGCCTGCGATCTCTAAGTTCTTTTTTTTCTTTTAACTTGTTTGCCATATATTTAGATTAAGCTGCACCTTTAGCTGCCTGTTTTCCAACTTTTCGTTTAATAGTTTCATCAGTATATTTAATACCCTTACCCTTATAAGGCTCCGGCTTTCTTAAGCTCCGGATTTCCGCCGCGGTTTGACCAACAACCTGTTTATCACTGCCACTAACGCTGACAATATTTTTTTCAACTGAAATTTCAATCCCGTCAGGAATCTGATAGTCAATCGGGTGAGAATAGCCAAGTTGTAAATTTAAAATTTTTCCAGCCACGGCCGCTCGATAACCAACGCCATTTATTTCAAGCTGTTTAGTAAAACCAGTTGTAACACCAGTAACCATATTAGAAATCAAACGCTGAAATAATCCCCACATCGACTTATTACTTTTTTCTTCCGGATCTTTTACAGTTACCATCAAGGTTGATCCGTCCTGAGTAATAATTACCGCTGGATTAAGTTGCTGGGTTAATATTCCCTTTGGCCCTTTAACAATAATTTGATTGGCCTCCAGCTTAATCTCGACGCCAGTTGGGATTTCGATAGGTTGTTTACCAATTCTACTCATATTAGTATATTTCGCAAATTACCTCGCCGCCCAAACCGCGCTTGCGAGCTTCTTTATTAGTCATCACACCTTGCGAAGTCGAAATGATTGCAATACCTAAACTATTTAAAACCGTTGGCAATTTGTCTTTGGGGGCAAAGACTCGGTGACCAGGCTTACTGATTCTGGTTAAACTGGTAATCGCCGGCTCTTTGCCTAAATACTTTAAGGTTATTTTAATTTCATCAAAAGCGTTTCCTTGACTGTCTTGGTCAATCTTCTCAACTTTTTTGAGGTAATTATTTTTTTCTAAAATTTCCGCAATAGCCAATTTCATCTTCGAAAACGGCAAAACAATCTCAGTCTTTCCGACGGCGAGACCGTTGCGAATTCTTGTTAGCATATCTGCAATTGGATCTGTCATATTGAAAATTTAATTTATTACCAGCTGGATTTCCTAATTCCAGGAATCTGACCATTATTAGCCAACTCTCTGAAACAAATTCGACAAAGTTCAAAATCCCTCATGTAACCGCGGTTTCGACCACAACGCCAACAACGATTAACATGCCGGGTTGGATATTTTGACTTTTTTCTCGATTTTGTAATTTGTGCTGCTGTTGCCATAATTTTCTACTTTTTAAAGGGAAATCCTAACATCGTTAACAATTCAAGTCCTTCCTCGTGATTGGTCGCGGTCGTTACCACTGAAATTTGCAAACCATGAATCTTTTCAATTTCGTCAGACTTAATTTCCGGAAAGGCAATGTGCTCACGGAAGCCGATATTGAGGCTACCTTTGCCGTCAACCGACTTAGCTTCAATACCACGAAAATCTCGAACGCGAGGAAAAGTAATATTAATTAGTTTGTCCAAAAAATTATACATCTTCTGACCACGCAATGTTACCATCATCCCAACTACTAAACCTTCACGAATCTTAAAATTGGAGATTGACTGCTTCGCCACTGTTTTAACCGGTCGCTGACCAGTAATTCGTTGCAACGTTGCCTCCGCTACTTCGTTAAACTTAGGATCGCGTAAACCCTGCCCAGTACCAATATTAACCACGACTTTTTCAATTTTTGGCACTGACATACTGTTTGAATAATCAAACTTCTGTTTCAAAGCCGGAACGACAACCTTATTATATTTTTCTTGGATTCTATTCATAATATTCTAAATGATTTCTTTGCACTTTTTACAAACTCTAACTTTTTTGCCAGTTTCTAAAATCTTAAATCCGCCCCGAGTTGATTTGCCGCACTTCGGACAGACTAATTCAACGTTACTAATTTGCATTGCGGCTGGGAACTGAATCCGCTGCCCCTTTTCACCCTGCTTTTTCGGCCGCATATTTTTGAACATCAAATTAGTACCTTCAACGGAAACTTTATTTTTATCTTTAAAAATCTGCAAAACTTTTCCCGTCTTACCGCTGTCTTTGCCTGCTAAAATTTTTACTTTGTCGCCTTTTTTGATATTCATATAGTTACAAAACTTCCGGAGCTAATGAAATAATTTTTGCGTAACCACGATTTCTTAACTCTCTCGCAATTGGCCCAAAAATTCTAGTGCCCTTCGGTTCTTTATTTTTTTTATCAATAATAACAGCGGCGTTTTCGTCAAATCTGATATAAGAACCATCAGCGCGTCGGGTTTCTTTGCGCAAACGCACAATGACCGCGTGTAAAACTTCACCTTTTTTTACCATACCATTTGGGACCGCTTCTTTAACTGAAACAGTAATAATGTCGCCCATACCGGCATAGCGCTTTTTGTAGCCACCTAAAACCTTAATGCACTGAATTTTCTTGGCACCGGTATTATCTGCTACTTTTAACATTGATCTTGGTTGAATCATACTTCAAAATTAATTCTTTTCGTCGCTGCTTACCACGCGCCAGCGCTTTTGCTTACTAATTGGCCTAGACTCCACAAAGATAACAACATCTCCTGACTGATACTGATTTTTTTCATCGTGAACTTGATAGCGCTTAGTTACCTTATAGCGCTTTAAATATTTCGGGTGCATCTTCGTTCGGACCACTTCAACCACAATAGTCTTATGACCATTAGCCGAAGCAACCGTACCCTTAAATTTTCTTTTTATAACTTTAGACTGATTCTTTTCCATAAAAATTATTTAATTTCTTCTTTAGCCTTGCCCTTAGTCTGCCCTAACAACATTAATACTCGAGCAATAGTTTTTTTGGCTTCCCTAACCTCGCGCAAATTCTTGAGCTGATTAGCATGGACTTTAAACTGCAGCTCCTGCAAATCATGCCGCGTATCGGTTAATAACCGCTGTAGTTCCTTTTCTGATTTACTTTTCAATTCTTTAAATTTCATATTATTCTTTGACAATAAATCTAGTCTTAACTGGCAATTTGTGGGCGGCTAATCTCATGGCTTCCTTGGCCTTATCTTCCGGGACGCCGTCCATTTCAAATAAAATCATGCCTGGCTTAATAATTGTCACATAGTGATCAACTGCTCCCTTACCTGATCCCATCGTTGACTGTTCGCCCTTTTTGGTAACCGGCTTATCAGGAAAAACTCTGATCCAAATCTTACCACCACGTTTAATAAATCTGGTCATCGCTCGTCGAGAAGCTTCAATTTGTCTGGCCGTTACCCAGCAATTACCTAAAGCTTTTAGAGCGTACTTACCAAAATTAATTTCATTTCTGGCCGATGCTGTTCCTCTTAATACTCCCTTATGCCATTTTCGATGTTTTACTTTTCGGGGCGACAACATATTAATTATTTCTTATTACTATTAGTAACGGCGACTTTTTCCGCATCTTTTTCAAAAACTTCGCCGCGATAAATCCACGCCTTAACACCAATTGCACCATAGGTAGTTCTGGCGACACCTCGAGCATAATCAATATCGGCTCTTAAAGTGTGCAACGGTAAGCTGCCTGATGACAACATTTCAGTTCGGGCAATTTCTGCACCGTTTAAACGGCCACTGACCATTACTTTGACACCTTTAGCATTAGCCTTTTCAACTCGGGAAATAACCTGTTTCATAATTCGTCGGTACGGCATTCGCTTTTCGATATCCGCAATCATCGCCTGGACAACCAGCTCGGCGGAAACGGAAGGATCAGAAACTTCTTTAATGTTGATGTTTAAATTCATTTTATAATCTAAAAACTTTTTGATTTTATTTTTCAACTCTTCAACGCCTTGACCACCGCGGCCGATAATAACGCCCGGTTTGGCCGAATGAATGACCACCGTGGTGGCGGCCGCTGATCTTTCAATTTCAATATTAGCAACTGAGGCATCCTTTAATTCTTTTTTTAAAAACTTTTTAATCAAAACATCCTGATGCAACAATTTAGCAAAATCACGTCGCGAAAACCACTTCGATGACCAGTTGGCTCGATTGCCGATTCGAAATACCTTTGGATGTACTTTGTGTCCCATAGTTTAAATATTATTAACCTGTCTTGCGTTGAAATACGCCCTTCAAAAATCCTTTATTTTCTTTACCTTGCAAGTCGCCATCGGATGATGAAGATCTTGGACCAGCTTTCTTAATTTCATCCGGTGAAACGATTTTCACTTTTTCATCAGTTTTCTTGTCGTCTTTTTTCTCTTTTCTAACTGCCCCAGCCTTGACGCCCAAAATTAAGTTAATATGGCTGGTTCGTTTTAAAATTGCGGCTGAACTTCCATGAGCTCTTGGTCGATAACGCTTCAATACCGGTCCACCGTCAGCCGTAATATTTTTAATAAATAAATCTTTTTTATCCAGTTGAAAATTATTTTCAGCGTTCGCAATAGCCGATTTCAATAACTTGGTAACCGGCAAAGAGGCTGATCGATTAACAAAACGCAAATAATCAACGGCCTGCTCGGCACCCATTTTTTTTATATTTTCAATGACTAACCGAACTTTTTTCGGAGCAATATGAATAAAACGAGCCGATGCTTTAACTTCGGTAATGTCATTTTTACCTGGCTTAACCGAAATCTTCGACTTAGTAGTTGCCTTAGTCTTAGCCATTGCCTGGTCTGATTGTTTAACGCTTTTTTCCATATTTATCAAGTACTATTATTTTTTGGTGGTCGTAGCGGCTTCCTGCGCCTTCTTTCGGTCTTCAGTTGCCTTCAGGGCTGCAGCCTGAGCTTCCGCTTTAGCAATTTTTCCACCATGGCCCAAAAATTTTCTGGTTGGTGAAAACTCACCTAAACGATGACCAACCATATTTTCAACAATATGAACTGGCAGATGAGCCCGGCCATTATGAACGCCGATAGTATGTCCAACCATCTCGGGAGTAATTTGGCAGGCGCGATCCCAGGTTTTAATCACGGTCTTATCACCCGGCTTAAGATTGATAATCTTTTTAAGCAGTTTTTCGTTAATGTATGGGCCTTTTTTTAAACTTCTAGACATAGATATAAATTACTTTCTTCGTCGTTGCTTGCGACTGCGAATAATAAATCGGTTTGAATATTTTTTTCGCTTTCGGGTCAGTACTCCTAAAGCCGGCTTGCCCCACGGCGTTTTCGGCGCTTTCATACCAATCGGGTTATGACCTTCACCACCACCGTGCGGGTGATCAACTGGGTTCATTACTTTACCGCGAACGGTTGGCCTAACACCCATATGGCGCATGCGACCGGCTTTGCCGATTCGAATATTCATTGCATCGGGATTGGAAACTTGCCCCAAGGTTGCCGAACATCTTTTGGAAATCAATCTAACTTCACCGGAAGGCAATTTAATAGTAGCATAGTCGCCTTCAATTGCCATAAACTTAGCCAGCGAGCCAGCCGTTCTAACTAATTTCGCACCGTTGCCAGGTGTCACTTCAATGTTAAAAATAACTGAACCAAGCGGCAAAAATTCCAACGGCATCCGATTGCCGGATTTGATTTCAATTCTTTTTTCCGATGACATAACTTCATCGCCGACTTTCAACTCAACTGGGGCAATCATATACTGCTTGGTACCGTCGGCGTACTTGATTAAAGCGATTCTCGCTTCACGATTAGGATCATATTCAATCGCTTCAACCGTGGCCGGCACATCATACTTTCGACGGCGATAATCGATTAAACGATAATACTGTTTGGCGCCGCCGCCGATATGACGAACGGTTATTTTTCCGGCAAAATTTCGGCCGCCGGTTTTTTTCTTAATTTTAATCAAACTCTTCTCCGGTCGCTTTTTAGTTAAATCACTAAAAATCGCTACAGAGGTCTGTCGTCGTCCCGGGGTTGTTGGTTTGTAAATCTTAATCGCCATAATTATTAAACTCCTTCGTAAACTTCAATTTTATCGCCCGCCTTGAGGGTAACAATCGCTTTTTTCCACGACTTGGTTTTGCCTGAAGTCTTACCGTAGCGGACCGCTTTGCCTGAAAAATTTGAAATATTAATTTTTATCGGATCAACTTTGTAAACAGCCCGAATGGCTTTTTTAACTTCAACCTTATTCATTTTCGGATTGATCGCAAAAACATACTTGTTAATCACCGCCAAATGAGTGGCCTTTTCGGTTATTAAAGGTTTGATCAAAACTTTGTTACCCTGCTTAGCTGTTCCCTTAATAACGCCCGGCTTAGTTTTTATTTCTGTTGGCTTATCGTCTTTTTTCTTTTCAACCTTAACGACAGCCGGTTTCGTTTCCTTAACCGCTGGTTTTTTTTCTTCTTCTTTTGATTTATTAAAAATTCCCATACTTATTTAACAAAAGTTTTTTCGATTACTTCAATCGAATCAACGGGCATTAAGATAAAACTATATTTAAGCAAATCAACGGCATTTAAACTGTTAGCTAAAATGGTATTAGCTCTTGGAACATTAGCCACCGCGCGTTGAATCGCTGAATCCTTTTTCGGCAAGATTACTAAAACGCTTTTTGCCTTCTTGCTTAACTTAACAACTTTTTCTCCTGCTACTTCTGGCTTAGCTGCACCCTTTTTGGCTTTTTTGCCTTCACGCAATTTTAGGGCCTGCAAAACTTCATAAAACTTCTTAGTTTTAGCTTCGACCAATTCCAATTTATCCAACAAAACAATTTTATCATTAGCGGCCTTATCGGATAAACACATTAAAACGGCTTTGCGTCTAACTTTTTTGTTAATTTTTAAGGAATAATTCTGATCACTTGACGGACCAAAAGTAACACCACCGCCACGCCATAATGGTGAACGAATTGAGCCGTGTCTGGCTCGACCAGTTCCCTTTTGCCGCCACGGCTTACGGCCACCACCAGAAACCTGACTTCGATCTTTAACATTTGCTAGATTCAGTCGGGCGTTGGCCTGTTGGGCAATAACCGCCTGGCTGACTAAGTCCGGCTTAATTTTAATATCAAAAATCTTTGAATCCAATTCCAAATCTTTTACCTTTTCACCAACCTGATTGTAAACAGTAACTTTTTTCATAAATTATTCGCTAACTTTTTCACTTACTGCCTCAACGGCTTCGACTGGCGTTTTGATCGCTTCAGCGTCTGACTTAACTTCTTCAGTTGGTACTTCAGTTGTTTCAACCTTAACTTCCACGGCTGGTGTTAGGACCGCTTCAACCTCAGTCATAATATTAATATCACCTTCACCGGCAATCATCAGTAAATTGTTGGATCCGCCAGGAATAGCGCCCTTGATAAAAATTTCACCGGTTTCATTATTTACTTCGACAACTTCAAGATTATGAACGGTAACCTGATCGCCACCCATACGACCACCCATACGCGTGCCTTTAAAGACGTGCTGCGGACCAGTTGAACCGATGGAGCCAGGCATTCTTAGCTGGTCTTTATGTCCGTGAGTTTTTGGTGAACCGTGGAAACCGTGACGCTTAACAACTCCCTGAAAACCTTTTCCTTTAGAAGTTCCAGTCACCTGGATAATGTCACCAGCAGCAAAATTATCAACACTAACTTTTGTGCCAACTTTTAAAATTTCAGCTTCCTTATTGTCAATTCTGAATTCCCGTAAATAACGAAAGTTACCTAAATTTTTCAAATGACCTTTTAACGGATTACTAATTTTTCGTTTTAAACCAAAGCCAAGCTGAACCGACAAATAACCATCAGTTTCAACGTTTTTGACCTGGACCACCGTGCAAGGACCGGCCACAACGCGAGTAACTGGAATGACGCGACCGTCGGCGGCGAATTTTTGGGTCATTTCCTTTTTTTCAGCGAGGATAAACTTCATACTTATTAAAAAATAAAATCTGCCTCAAAGAGCCAGTTTAAAAAACTGCTGGCAAGTTGTTTGGCTTTAATTTGGTTTAAGTTATCAAATCTCCTATATTGCCTGCCAACCGGTAAAGGTTTTTTCATTTGAAAGCTTTCTTTACCTTTTCGCAAACAACGATGGCGAAAATTATTTTAGGCCATTTTGATCTCAACATCGACGCCGGCCGGTAAATTCAGATTAGTCAGTGAGTCAACCGTCTTCGGTGTTGGATCTAATATATCCAATAATCTCTTATGGATTCTCATTTCATACTGATCGCGGGCATCCTTATGGACAAAGGATGATTTCAAAACGGTGTATTTCTTCTTTTCGGTTGGCAAAGGAATGGGACCTAAAATTCTGGCCCCGGTTCGCTCAACAGTTTCCATGATGGTTCTGGTGGACTGATCAATAATTTTATGATCGTAAGCTCTAATCTTGATTCTAATTTTTTGCTTACTTTCCTCAGTCTCTTCATTTTTTCTTGAAGAAACCGGTACACGTTTTATTGCTACCATAGCTTCAATGAAAGAACTTAGCCCCGTCCCGCGTTAGCGGGACGGGGCAATCAATAATTACTTAGTAATACTACTTACAACACCAGCGCCGATTGTTCGTCCGCCTTCGCGGATAGCAAATCGCTGTTTCTCTTCCAACGCAACTGGTTTAATTAACTTAATCTTTAAGCTGGCAGTATCACCCGGCATCACCATTTCTGAACCTTCTGGTAATTCAACATCGCCGGTAACATCAGCGGTTCCAATATAAAACTGTGGCTTATAACCCTTGAAAAACGGACTGTGTCGTCCACCTTCTTCTTTGGTCAAAATGTAGGTGTTACCGACAAACTCAGTGTGTGGAGTAATTGAACCCGGCTTGGCTAAAACCTGACCGCGCTCAACGTCCTCTTTCTTGGTGCCTCGAAGTAACAAACCAGCGTTGTCGCCAGCTCGACCTTCGTCCAAAGACTTGTTAAACATTTCAATTCCGGTCACAACTGTTTTAACCGTTGGCTGTAAACCGACAATCTCAACTTCTTCGTTAACTTTAATGATGCCACAATCAATTCGTCCGGTCACAACTGTTCCGCGACCTTCAATTGAGAAGATATCTTCAATCGGCATTAAGAAAGGCTTTTCAACGTTTCGAATCGGTTCCGGAATGTAAGAGTCGATGGCATTAATCAATTCTTCCATACACTTGATGGCTTCCGGATCTTCTGGGTTTTCCAAAGCCTTCAAAGCTGAGCCACGAATGACTGGGATTTCATCGCCAGGGAATTCATATTTCTTTAACATGTCGCGAACTTCTTCTTCAACCAAATCAATTAATTCCGGGTCCTTAACCTGATCAACTTTATTCAAAAAGACAACCATCGCCGGGACACCGACCTGGTGAGCCAACAAAATGTGCTCGCGGGTCTGAGGCATTGGTCCGTCAGTAGCGGCAACAACCAAAATCGCACCGTCCATCTGAGCCGCACCGGTAATCATGTTTTTGACATAATCGGCGTGACCAGGACAATCAATGTGAGCATAGTGTCGCTTGTCGCTTTCGTATTCAACGTGGGTAGTAGCGATTGTGATTCCACGAGCCTTTTCTTCCGGAGACTTGTCAATCTGGTCAACTGATCGCTCATCAGCCGCATTACCTTTTTTGTGGAGGTAAGACAAAATGGCCGCGGTTAAAGTGGTTTTGCCGTGGTCAACGTGACCGATGGTGCCGACGTTCAAGTGCGGCTTACTACGATTAAATTTATCAACTGCCATAGATTGTTTTCCTTCTTTGGTTGCGATCTTTTGTTAGCCAGCTTCGCGAAGGATAGTCGAAGCAGATCGCAGTTAATTTTAAATTATTTATAAAATTTTGAAACTAAAATGCACTTAAGAGTATATAACAATTTCCAAACAATTGTCAACACTAATCAATGGGTTCAAAATAATACTTTTCATCATTTCGGTCAGATTCCTCCTCAATATTGGCTTTATTAAGAGATTTTTCTTCAGCGCTTGGCTCTACTTTTGGCTCTAAATTAAGACTTTCAATCGGTTCCCAATTATTGGTTTCCGCTTCTTGCTGTTTGACGCGCCAGATTGCAATATCCCGGTTTATCTTGTTTAAAAGTTCATCTTCAGTCAAATCAGCAATTTCCGATTTGTCAGCTACTAATTTTTTGTAATCATCAAAACTTAAGACCACATAGGCCGGGTTACCAGAGCTGTCCAGAACGACACAATTATCGCCAGTTTTTTTGATTAATTCAATTATTTTTTCCAGTGAATTTGGCATCGTTATTAGTTTGCCCCTCCCCTGGTTTATTTCTTACCTTTACCACTAATAATCATCTCGGCGACATTATTCGGCACTTCGGAATAATTATCAAATTCCATGCTGTACGACGCTCGACCCTGGGTCATAGAGCGCAGTTCAGTGGCATAACCAAACATTTCAGCTAACGGTACTTTAGCATCAATAACCTTAGACTGACCGCGATCTTTCATTTCATCAATTTGTCCGCGCTTGGAATTTAAATTGCCAATGACATCGCCCATGAAATTCTCAGGGGTGATTACTTCAACTTTCATAACCGGCTCCAGTAAAATCGGACTCGCTTTTCGAACCGCATCTTGGAAAGCCATTGAAGCAGCAATTTTGAAAGCAGCCTCCGAAGAGTCAACTTCGTGGTACGAACCGTCATAAACCGTCGCTTTAATATCAATCATTGGGTAACCGGCAATAACACCTTTATCCATGGCTTCTTTAGCACCTTTATGAATAGCTGGGATATATTCTTTCGGAACAACACCACCTTTAATTTCATCAACAAATTCAAAACCTTCACCGCGGCCCTTCGGTTCAATTTTAATCCAACAATGCCCATACTGACCGCGACCACCAGATTGTCTAATATATTTACCTTCAGCTTCAGCGCGGCCCTTAATGGTTTCCTTGTACGCTACCTGAGGCTTACCAACAGTCGCTTCAACATTAAATTCACGCTTCATCCTATCTACAATAACTTCCAAGTGCAACTCGCCCATTCCACCAATCAAAGTCTGACCAGTTTCTTCGTTGCCCCGAATGCGGAAAGTTGGATCTTCTTCAGCCAATTTTGACATCGCAATACCCATTTTTTCTTGATCAGCTTTAGTTTTTGGCTCAATGGCAACAAAAATAACCGGTTCCGGAAAGGTAATTGATTCCAAAACAATTGGCTTTGATTCATCGCACAAAGTCTGCCCGGTAAAAGTATCTTTCAAGCCAACCGCGGCGGCAATTTCACCGGCAAAAACTTCCTTAACTTCTTCTCTGGTGTTAGCGTGCATTCGAACAATGCGGCCAATTCTTTCTTTGGTGCCGGTTGAAGAATTCATCACGTACGATCCTGCTTCAATATGGCCAGAGTACACTCGGAAAAAACAAAGTTTACCAACAAACGGGTCAGCGGCAATCTTGAAGGCTAGCGCGCTAAACGGTTCCGTGTCATCAGCATGTCTAACTTCTTCCTGTTCTGGATGCTTTGGATTAAAACCGGTCACTGGCGGGACATCCAACGGCGTTGGCAAATAATCACAAACCGCATCAAGCAAAAACTGAACGCCTTTATTTTTTAAAGCTGTACCGCACAAAACCGGAATTATTTCGCTTTTAATGGTGAGATTTCTTAAAATCTTTTTAACTTCATTTAAATCAACCGCTTCACCCGCCAAATATTTATTCATCAGATTTTCATCATGCTGAACAATGGCTTCCATTAATTCCGCTCGGAATTTTTCCGCCTTGTCTTTTAAGTCAGCTGGTACTTCCGTGTCATCGAACTCTTTACCCATATCATCATGATAAACTCTGGCTCTCATGGTTAACAAATCAACAACACCTTGAAAATTGCTTTCAGCACCAATCGGCAACTGAATCGGGTAAGCATTTTTGGTTAAGCGCTCACGAATACTATCTAAATCAGCATAAAAATCCGCACCGGTGCGATCCATTTTATTAACAAAAGCGATCAACGGTACTTTGAATTTTTCGGCTTGATGATAAACGGTTTCCGACTGCGGTTCAACGCCGGCCACACCGTCAAAAACGACAACGCCGCCGTCTAAAACTCGCAGTGACCGCTGAACTTCAACGGTAAAGTCGATATGTCCGGGGGTATCAATAATGTTAATGCGGCACTTCTCAGCTTCGTCACCGCGCGGAGCCCAAAAACAAGTTGTGGCGGCAGAAGTAATAGTAATGCCCCGCTCTTTTTCCTGCTCCATCCAGTCCATTTCAGCGGCCCCTTCGTGAACTTCACCGATTTTATGTTTTTTTCCGGTGTAAAATAAAATACGCTCGGTTACTGTCGTTTTACCGGCGTCAATATGAGCAATAATTCCAATGTTTCTGGTTTTTTCCAAAGAATATTCGCGTGGCATTTGATTGGTTAAATTTTAAAAAAATTATCGAATAAAGTGGGCAAAAGCTCGGTTAGCCTCGGCCATTTTGTAGGTGTCCATTCTTTTCTTGATGGCGTTGCCTTCACGATTATAAGCCGCAATTAATTCTTCGGCCAATTTTTCACGCATCGGCATCCCCTTTTTAGCCTTAGCCGCCGTAATAATCCAACGATAAGCTAAAGTGGTTCGGCGTTCACCCATAACCGAAACCGGAATCTGATAGTTTCCGCCACCGATTCGGCGTGACTTAACTTCAACTTCCGGACCAACGTTGCGAATCGCCCCGTCAAAAATTTCCAAAGCGTCTTTTTTGGTCTTTTCCTTAATAATATCAAAACAATCGTAAACAACTTTTTGGGCAATTGTTTTTTTGCCCTGACGCATAATTTGATTAATAAATTTAGCTACGTTAGCGCTATTGTATCTTGAATCAGGAAGTAGGATTCGTTTGGGGGTTTTACCTCTCATAAATATGATTATTCTTTAGTTGCCGACGGTTTTTTACCGCCATATAAGCTTCGGCCTTGTCGGCGCGCACTAACGCCGCCGGTGTCGTAAACGCCTCTAACAATGTGGTAGCGAACACCTGGCAAGTCCTTAACTCGACCGCCGCGAATTAAGACAACCGAGTGTTCCTGCAAATTATGGCCTTCACCAGGGATATAAGCAGTAACTTCCATACCATTTGATAAACGGACTCGAGCAATTTTTCTTAAAGCTGAGTTAGGTTTTTTCGGAGTCATCGTGGTCACCTTGATACAAACGCCACGCTTAAAAGCGGCACCCTTAGGCATTTCCTTTTTGACGCGGTGCAAGGTATCAGAAACTAACAACAAAGCAGGCGTTTTGCTCTTTTTCGCCTGTGATTTACGCTTTTTTCTGATTAATTGATTGACTGTTGGCATTAAATTCCTTTTAAAAAGTCTTAAAAATCTGCCCGAAGGCAGGTTGTTAGCACAGAAATATACTAGCTAATTATTACAAAGGAGTCAAGTGTTTCGCTAAATACCAAAAAATTTGGCAAATAAGCCAAAAACAAACTGAAATAAGTTAGCAACAATTGGCATTACTAAAAACAACAACATAATCGACAGTACCAAGCCGTACTGCGCCATAAACATCGGATTTCCCAGTGGGGTTTGACTAACCAAGCGAGAAATTGGCCGAAAAGTAGTCAAAAAATTCCAACCATCAAACCCCGGCAAAGGAATTAAGTTAAATACCCCCAAGACAATATTTACGATCAGCAACTGGTTGAAAAAAATTACGCCCAAATTATTCTGAGTAAAGCCAAAATTTTGCGTGGTTATCTTAAAAACTATGGCCGCGGCGATAGCGAGACCAAGATTGGTGATAATCCCGGCCAAAGCCACCCAGCGCAATGACGCCAAACCGCCGCGCAAACGATAAGAATTGACCGGCACCGGCTTGGCCCAGCCAAACATCATCCCAGTGCCGGAAATTAATAAAATTAACGGCACCATAATCGATCCGACCGGATCAAGGTGGACCAACGGATTTAATGACAAGCGACCGGAAATTTTCGCCGTATCATCACCAAACAAATAAGCGACATACCCGTGGGCAATTTCATGAAGCATCACCGAAATAATAAAGACAATCGCTAAAATGATGAGTAACAAATAATCCATAGTGATTATATTATATCAGATCGACTTGATTTATTAAAATCTTTCTGCTATGATAGCAGCATTATTATTAGTCATTACACTATGGCTACTTGTGCAATTTGTCAGCGTGACTCGCTGAAGGCCAACTGGGTAAGTCATTCCAACATCAAAACCATTCGTCGCCAAAAGCTTAATTTGCAGCGCCAAAAAATTAACGGCAAAAAAACGACGGTTTGTACCAGTTGCATGAAAAATTTAGTCAAACAAAAAACTAAGTAATTTCCTACTTCGCTTTTACGTGTGGAGTAAAAAATGCTTAGTTTTTTGTTTGGTTCTTTTAAGCTAAAATCATGGTCGCTAACCCCAAAAACACCAAAAAACCCAAAACATCGGTGGCGGTGGTAATAAAAATAGTGGCCGAGGTCGCCGGATCCTTACCCAAACGCTGCATAATTAAGGGCACTAAAGTGCCAAAAATTCCGGCCACCACTAAGTTGGTAACCATTGCTAAAGATAGCACCAACGCCATTTTTAAATCATGATTGAAAAAATAGACAATCAAAGCAACAATAATGCCATTAATTAAGCCGTTAACAAAACCGGCACCGGCTTCGCTGACTAAAGTGCGCCAGGCTGTTTTCAATTCAATTTGCTTTAACGCAATACCACGAACTAAAACCGCTAACGTCTGCGTCGCCGCATTACCGCCCATCCCCGCGACAATTGGCATATAAACGGCCAACAAAACATACTTCGAAATTGTTTGATCAAACAAGCTGACGGTAAAAGCCGCTAAAAAAGCCGTGCCCAAATTGATAATCAGCCACTGATAGCGAAACTTAACTTTCATTTTGGTGGTATCCGAAACTGATTCTTCATCGTGAACACCGGCAAAGTCATACAAGGAAGCTGATTCCTGATCTTCAATAATGCGCAAAACATCATCGGAATAAATTATGCCAAAAACATTACCACGCTCACCAATAACAACTATTTTGTTATGAGGATAGTCTTTAAAAACTTTAATAACATCTTCATGACTGGCGTCCTGCCTGACCGTAGCAATTTTTCGAACATACTTTTTTACCTTTTCCGCCGGATGGGCAAAACCAAGTTCGTGGCCGGGAACATACCCGCTAACGCGGCCACCGCGCAAAGCAATAATGGCTGGCAAACGACCAGTTTTTTTTTCGTGCATTTTAAATTGGTTGGCGACCTGCGCGATGCTATCGAATTCGTCAACCTGAATGTAGTCAAGGTTAACCAAACCGGCGGCTGTTTCCGGGTCAAATTTAACCAAAATCTGAACGCCTTTTCGCAATTCATCGCTCAAGCGCTCAATGATTCTTTTTTGTCGGCCCAACGGCAAAACTTGGACAATGTCAGTGGCCTCGTCGGGATCAAGCTGTTCCAGAGTGACCACCAGCTCATTGTCAAAAATTTTTGAGAGCAAATCATGCTGAATGTGTCTGGTTAAACGTAACAGCACTGTTGCTCGAACTTCGGGAGATAACCCCAAAAAAATATTCGCCCGGGCGTCCGGGTGAAAACTTATTTGATGAATGATTTTACTGAGGTTAGCGCCCGTAAAGACATTTTTAATCATAGACTATTAATAAATGCTAAGCGGACTACACTACACTACACTTCACTTCACTTCACTTCAATTCTATCACTTGCTTAAAATAATTCCAAATTTACTAAAATTTAAATTTCTAAGACATCACATCAAAACCGTTTTTAATTCCCCAACCTAACGGGTCAGCCAGATATTCATTGATTTCGTTAATATATTCTGGAGCAATTTTTTTGTTGGCAATCCCCCACGCGACAATTTCCGACATCGTCACCAAATAAGTCAAACGCAGATTTAATTTTTCAAATTGTTTGGCAAATAAATCAGTATTGATAATCGAGATTGAAGCCGCGCCGACTACCTGAGCGCCGACGGCCAGCGCCGCCTCGGTGGCGCGGCAGATATTGCCACCAGTAACAATGGTGTCGTCAATGATAACCCCCTTATCCCCTGGCTTAAATTCCCCTTCCACCTGTTTCAGCCGACCGCCATTTTTTGGCTTTTTACGGATATAAACCATTGGGATATTTAGATCGTGCGACATCATCGCTGTCGGCGCGATGCCGCCGGTTTCTTTGCCGGCTAAAAAATCAAATTGCTGCTCCGCGACAATTTTTTCTTTTAACGCTTCAATAATTAAATTACGCTCCGCGACGAAAGAAAATAGATTTCGATGATCAAGATAAATGGCCTGATAAAGACCCGCTCCCCCGCGAATGGGATTGCTCGGATCAATATAAACGTTATTGGCACTAAAAATCGCCGCAATTATTTTTTCCTTATCCATATAAAAAATTAATAAAACACAAAAAAATGTTTGGTCGGGCTGGCGGGACTTGAACCCACGACCTCATGCACCCCATGCATGCGCGCTACCAACTGCGCCACAGCCCGTTAACGATTGATAATTTTGACCAACTGTTTATGAATTTGAATTTTATTGGACACAATAAATTCGCCAGCGGTTTCCGCTTCTTCCAGCTTACCGTTGGGTTTGGAAATAATGGCGCCAGCTTCTTTGGCGATTAACTTGCCACCCAAAAAATCAAACAGCTGTTCATTATTATGGACTATCCCTTCGATCCGACCGGAGGCCAACGCACAAAAATCCATTTGCGGCGACCAGTTAGTAATCACCCGTTTGACTTCGCGTCGCCAAATTTTTCCCAGCGCATTAACCATTATTTGCGTTGGCATAGTATAACCGCCAACAAAAGCAATGGTTGATCGTTCAATATCGGTTTCAGTACTCACGGACAATTTCTTCCGACCCAGATAGGCGCCGTGACCGCGTTGCGCCCAATAAGTTAGGTCACCAATTGAATCATAGACAACCGCAAATTGCGCCTGATCGTCTTCAACTAAAACGATCGCCGTTGAAAAATACGGAATGCCCAAAACAAAATTATTAGTCCCATCAAGCGGATCGACATAAAACACGCCTTGCTTGCCGTCCCCCTTAACAACTAGCCCCGCTTCCTCGGAATAAATTTTATAGCCGTAGAAATTTTTTTTCAAATGATTGATCACAGCTTTTTCCGACTCTAAATCAGCAGTCGTACAATAATCGCTGGCGTCAGATTTTTCTGTCACCGTAAATTCTTTGCCAAAATATTTCCTAACTTTAGCACCGCCCAATTGGGCTGCTTTAATGATTGGTTTAAATCTTTTATCCATATGTTACAAAAATAAACCTGCGACGAGCCAGGTTTTTAGTCAACGAGAGAACCTCACTCGTAATTGGACAAATTTTGGCTGAATTCAGCCGGCCGTGTCAGTCGTCTGAACAAGCAAAGCATAATTTACGCTTTAATGTCCCGCCGACTGCGTTTGACCTTTGGGTCCGCAAGCAATGCGCCAAAGCGATTACCAATTTAGGTACCCTACTATCGATGGTTGTCCCAAAACTTGTACCAATCAGCAAGCGAAGTTCACTTCTATTTTATAATTCGACCGTTCTTTTGTCAAAAAAAAGAACCCGCCGGTAAAACCGTTGGGTTCGGATAATGAACATGTGAACTAGAGAGAATTTGTCAGCTAGTGCTGAGCGTTATGCTCATCAACCCGGTCGATAATCTCGTCGATGCGTTCAGCGGGGATTGCCTGTTCTTGATCACACAGCGATTGACAGGGATCAATATGCGATTCGACCAACACAACATCCGGGTTATGAGTCAACCCTTCGGTTAAATCCCGAAAGACAAGATCCCACCGACCAGCCATATGACTGGGGTCAAGACAGACCGGCGCCCACGATCGGTCGCGAAGCTCGTCGATCCAGCCAAAGTTTGGCCGAAAACGATGCGGATCATAAGGATCGACTTTCTGCAACCCACGAACGCAGAAAATCAACTTACTATTTCCGGCTTTAGCACTCGGCCGCTTATCAAGCGAACCGTCATCATTCCACTTCATCGGTCCATACAAGACAAACGCGGCGGTATCAAAAAGTTCTTCGACACGAGTCATATGGAGTCCGTGCTTAAGCATAACCGGAAACTCTTTTTGAATGCCAAGCTCTTCGAGCAACCGAAAATTGCCGCAATTTCTGGCACCAACCCACAAAACAACCGTGCCGTCAAATTTAGCGGCATCGCGGGCACGACGTACGTCATTAATATCCGCACCTTCAATCACTTCGGTCCAGACTGATTCAATACCACTTTGTCTGGCAACGAGCATGAAATCGGATAAAGCCTGATGGCCGAAACCACGACAAGCCTCCGCCCGCGAACGCGGCTTTAAGAAACCACCGCGAACGTGCTTAATCCCAGCCGCGGCCAGAACCTCAAGGGTTCTCCGTGAATAACGATCAATCATACACGGACCCGCGACCAACAATGTTGGTTCATCACCGCCGATATAACAGTTACCAATTGGAATGCGATGACGCTCACGGTCGCCGTTCATCACAGCACTAACTTTCGCCGGCGAAACTCGCACCACCTGATCAACGCCTTCCATATTGCCAAAGATATACTCCGGCAAGCTGGATGCTTGGGTTTTACCGTCCTTGAGATAAATCTCAACAGGCGTGAAGTGTGTTCCCGGCTCGGCGTGAATCTCGGGGACTAAACCGTAGCGAGTGGCCTTAGCAACAACCGCCTTAACCCTATCACCGTCGGCGGTAACGCCTGACTTCATATGCACAATCATACCGGCACTCCTCTCCTGTGGTTTGAGCCGACTAAAAAGTCCGGCGCGATTTTTTGTTGGGTCGGGAAACCTGATTTGGAACAAGCTGAAAGTCACGATCCTTGATAAGATCGTCGACTAGTTCAGGATTAAATCCGACTGTCTCAACCAGGTAGCAACGAATACAAGCGATTTGCTTACGGGTGGCGGCATTGGGAAAACGAATGAGATAAAGACTCACCGCTTCTTCGTCGGTAAAATAGACCCGAAGAATGTCCCAGAACAACGGCTGACGGAAAACGCCAAAATGAATTGGGATCACGGACATTAACTCGCCAATGATACCATTAGCTTCTTCAAAGCGTCCGCCGAAGTTGTATGACGCCGCAACTAACCCCTCCAGACCGTTGCGTTGTGTTTCGACATCCGGCAACATTCCGAGAATTGCCCCAAGACATTGTCTCAACCGAGCGACAAAATCGTCGTCGTTCATTCCCAACCTTGCCTCTATGTCAGCCTGCTTAATGTCGGACAGCGTGTAACCAACTGCCCGAAGATGGCTGACAACCGCGCGGCGCTCCCTGTTTAATGACAGACTGGAACACTGGCCAAGGTACAGAACCAACGCTTCGTAAGGTTTGAAGAGGCTCTTCACGATCGTCCAGAAAGTCTGCCCCCTAGTAATCGTCGGATAGTTCCGACACTGAGCGATCAGACTTTCTAAAGTATGCCGAGCCAATTCGCCGTCACGACCGTCAGTGTGTAAAAATCCTGACGCGCGCGCAAAGATTGCTTCAGGACTGATTTCCTGATCCGGCCACACCATCATAATCTCAAGGACAGCTCGCCGGCATTCATCAAGGGCACGACCGGTCGGTAAATCCACGCCTGGGATAAAACGATCAACACTATTTCTGCCAACACTCATCTAGCACCTCCTTACTGCTTAAAGCCACTGCAAATGAAACTATCTACAACGGGTACCCGTAATTGACAACAGACATTCCAGACACGGTAGCAAAATCCTTTTAGTTGTAAAGATCGTCCCACTATAACAGACCACAAACAAAAAACTGACCCCGTAGGTCAGTTGCTTGATTGTGATCTGGGTAATATCCTAAGCAAACTAACCTACTGGGTTAGTAAAGTAAAAGCCGAAAAATGATTTGCTTAAAATATGTGCTTTCATAGGATATTCATAGATTATATTAATGAGGAAAAAATGTCAAGTTATGAAAAGCCCGGCGAAACAAAAAAATCGCCGGGCTAAGATTGGTCGGGGTGGCATAAATTCTCCCAAAGTAAAGCCATTTTAGACGGCCCCAAATAAAGAACAAATGGTCGCGGCGGTAGGAATTGAACCTACGACCTTCCCGACTTGACGTCAGGACGCTCTACCAGCTTAAGCTATCGCCCCGAAAATAAACAAACAAAAAATAGCCCGGAAGCTGGGCTACTAATTTAACGAAAGCAAACGACCCAACTTCCTAGACGGAGGTTGGTGGTAAGGGCAAAATTGAATTTCGCTGTTTACTCATAAAAGCAGTTTAGCAATTTAATATCTTTTGTCAAATAAAAAGAGGTCGAAGATTTCCATCCCGACCTCATTATGTTCCGGCTAAATCGCTAGACATTTTACTTGGAAGTTTCTGCTTCCGCCTCCTTAATCGCTTCAAGGCGATTCATCGCATCCAAGAGAGCATTGACCGACGCCTTAACGACATCGTCATCGCCGGCAATCCCGACGACCGAATGACCATTCTCGCCAATTTTCACCTGCACTTCGGCTGGCGAATCTGTTCCTTCGGCGGTCGCTCGCAAACCGAATGAAACAAGCTTAGCCGACAAACCAGTTGCCTGGAAGATGGCATTATAAACCGCGTCAACCGGACCGACACCAAGCGTACCGCAGTCAACGGTTTTCCCATTAACCGCGATTTTAATTGTCGCCATCGGGGTGGTGTGAGTTGAACTCACCACTGTCATCGCTTCGAGTCGGAAAGTTTCCGGTATGCCGGTAAAACCATGATCGCGAGCAATCGCCACCAAGTCACTGGCATAAACGCTCTTGCGTTCGTCGGCCAGAGCTTTCATGGCATCGAAGGCCGCCTTAAATTCTTGATCGTCGAGCTTAATGCCAAGCTCAGCTAGACGAACCGCAAAAGCCCTGCGACCGGAATGCTTACCGAGCACTAAGCCTTCACCCTGCCAACCGACATCTTCCGGATTCATGATTTCGTACGTTTGCCGATTGGCAATCATACCAGCCTGATGAATACCGGCTTCATGCGCGAAGGCATTGCGCCCGACAACCGCCTTGTGCGACTGCACTGGCAGATCGGTAACTTGGACCACCAAGCGACTGGCTCCGTAGAGATGTTTGGTCTCGATACCGGTTGAAAATCGTCCCGAAAAGAACGGCTGAGTTTTAATGCTCATAACCAATTCCTCAAGCGCCGTATTGCCCGCTCGCTCGCCGATACCGTTAATTGTGCATTCAACCTGCCGAGCGCCAAAGTGGATTGCGGCCAGCGAATTAGCAACTGCCTGACCAAGGTCATTATGGCAGTGGGCACTAAAAACGGTCTCACCAATATTCGGGACGTTGGCAAAAATGTGCGCGATCCGATCGCCGTACGACCAAGGATCGGCATACCCAACCGTGTCGGGAATATTGACGATTGTTGCCCCGGCGTTGATAACGGCTTCAATCACCAGACACATATAGTCGTAATCTGTCCGCGTAGCGTCTTCGAGACTGAACTCGACTTCCGCGCCATATGCTTTGGCACGCGCAACGGCACGAACCGCGGCGACAACTACGCTCTCACGGGTCATACGCAACTTTTCAGTGATGTGAAGATCGGAAGTCGCAATGAAGGTGTGAACGCGCGGACGCGACGAATGCCTTACGGCTTCCCAGCAGCGATCAATGTCAACATCGATCGTCCGAGCCAAGCCGCAGATTATTGGTCCGTGAATTTGCCTGGCGATTTTAGCTACCGACTCAAAATCGCCGACACTCGAGGCCGGAAAGCCAGCCTCAATCACGTCGACGTTCAGCAACGCCAACCTTTCTGCTACTCTCAGCTTTTCACTGAGCGTCATACTGCCTCCAGGACATTGCTCTCCATCCCGAAGCGTCGTGTCAAAAATCTGAACTTTACTCATGCCTCGCTCCTTTCTAAGATTCCAGATGCTTCTGACCACATTTTGGACAAATCGTTTTACCGGCTTCAATGAGCCAACCACACGAGATACATTCCAATGGCGCCTCCCTTATTTCGCAATAAATCCAGACGATAAGGGCAGCAAAGAAAACTGGTATCAATAATAATTTTCCCATTGCCACTTCTCCGGTTGGATTCTACCCAAGTTGTAAAGGACATCCCTCGGCTATAAACAAAACAGCCTTCCAGACGGTGGAAGACTGACTGATGTTTACCTGTTACCTTATTAGCTAGACACTAGTAAACCTTCCACCCACTGGCTGGCTCAACAACAACAAACCTAATAATAGACCGTTTAATTGTGAATGGAAAAGTTTCATAAGGTGTTTCTAATATAAGCCAACGAAAAAAAATTGTCAACTAATAAAAAGCCCGGGTCTCACTGATTATAAATGAGTCCCGAGCTTAGGTGTGATTTTTTCCAAAGAACGGCTAGTTAAAGGCCATCAACTCCAAGCGCGAGCAATCTAGCTTTCAACTCATCTTCCACGTCTTGGTGATGCCGAGTCTGGAGTAGATTAATGACGCGCGGCGCACAACGGCGACGCAGCAATTCAAACCTGGTGCGTCGGCGCGTGGTTTGGATATCACTGTCAGCTGAAACTTTTTCCAGTCGGCTCCGCAATCTCTCCAGCTCAAGTGTGTAATCGGCTAACACCCGCCTAAGTAAAATCAGATTGTTTTCCTTTTCCGACACGGTCGACTGCGGCGCGCGACTGTTTGATACCAGACAACATCCGGCAAACTCTACCATATCTCCCCCTTTCCAATTAGCAACAAGCGGCTAAAACTTCAGTCCGGGAAATCATTCCCTGACCGAAGGTTGGTCCCTCAAAAACCTTGATCCGATCACCACTCTTAACGGCAAAACAATTGGCCGACGCGCCACAACCGTACGAACGGCTGAACTCGACGCACTTGGCATCCTTCTTGTCGCCAACCTGAAGTTGACCGTCGGTCGTTACCCTAATTTCGGTCCGAAAGTGAAAAACCCTTCCCCCGACCGCCGGCATTTTATAGCTAATAATTGGCTTGATGGCTGACATTACCGATGACCCTCCATTAATGTTAAAGAACCCAAACAAAAAACTAGTCCTGGCGAGACTAGGTTATTTCTATTACTTTAAACGCCCAAACGAAATCACCTAGTCCGAGACTAGTACGACGACGTTGACCAAGACGTTTAAGGCAATAGATTTCATATTCTTAGCTTATCGCCAAATTATAGCAGTGTCAACCAACCCAATAATCCCCTATTTTTAGCAAAAAAATCAGGAGGCAATTTTATTTGTGGACAAAAAAAGAGTCGGTTTTCCACGAGAGTGAATATCCGACTCAAATACGCTGTCAAACAAAGAGCTCAGTTTGGCGCGCTGGCGGCCTGTTCCTTCAGGCTGACACAATCAATGACTGCCAACTTGTAAACATAGCCGTCTTCAAGGGCACGCCGGGCCGCCTCGGTGATGCTGGTATCGGTTGCCACCGTACTCCAAGTGGTCTGGCCGTCACTGAGCGTGATCAAAACTCGGACCATCGCGCCGGTGCCTTCCTGCGAATCAAGGATCCGAACCCGGAAATCCTCCAGATGGACAGTTCTCAACTTCGGATAAAACTTAATAAGCGTGCGACGCAGGACATTATCAATCGCGTTAACCGGACCATCGCCATCGGCAACGTGAAGTTGCTGTACACCAGCGACATCCATCCTTAAAATCGCTTGTGAACTGATCGTCTCGCCGCCGTTTTTCTCATCGGTAATTCGATAACCGACAGTTTGAAAAAGGTTTGGCACTCGACCAAGCTGACGCAATAAGAAGAGCTGAAATGACGCATCGGCTAAACCGAAGTGTCCACCTGCGGCGGTAATCCTCTGATAGATCCTAACAATGGACGGTATTTCTTCAGTTGGTACCTCAAGTCCGAGTTCCTTAATCTTTGCCAGAACATTGGCTCGGCCGGACTGGTCAGTAACACCAAAGCGATAGGAGTTCCCAACAGTCGCCGGATCAACGTGGCTGTAATTGCCAGTTTCGACCAAGGCACCACTGGCGTGCATGCCAGCTTCGGTATAAAACGCCGATCGCCCAACCCACGGCTGATTATTGCGGGGTGGCATATTAAGCACATCACAGACAAGATTATATGTCGGCGTCAGCAGGCTTAATTGCTCCGCCGAAATACCTTGGGCGTTGAAGTCCAAAACCAAATTCGGTATTACGGTACAGAGGTCAACATTGCCAGTCCGTTCGCCGAAGCCACCAATACAACCCTCAATCAGGGTCGCGCCAGCAAGCCAAGCGGCTTCAGCATTAGCAACCGCGCGACCGCGATCATTATGCGTGTGAACGCCAAGTTGATGGCTCGGCACTACCGCTTGAGCTGCTTCCACAGCTGCCTTAATCTTGGCCGGTGTCATCTTGCCATTGGTATCGCAGAGTACAACCCAGCGAGCACCGGCGGAGACCGCAACACGGAGAATGTCCAGGGCATAATTCGGATCAACTTCATAAAACCCCTGGAAGAAATGTTCGGCATCCAAGACAACCTCAACGCCAGCGTCGACCAAAGTACCGACCGAACGCCTGACCAACTCAAGATTGGCCGCCGGATCGCTATGGATCAAAGCGGTATCAGACTTACGACTTTTCGCCACCAAAACGCCAACTGGCACACCAAGGTCAACAATCGCCTTAATGTCGTTGGGATGAGTCCGGCCAAAAGCACAAACCTTACCGACCAGGTCAAGTTCTAAGGCGGCCTGGATTCGACGACGCGCCGCGGCATTGCCAAAAGCAAATCCGAGTTCATGATAGCTGACGCCAAGCCGGTCAATGGCTATAATGGCGGCCAGCGCATCATCAAGCACCGGCGCTTCGACTCCTTCGCCCTGCACCCCATCACGAAATGTGGTGCACTTAACGACAACCTCTCTAGCAACTCCGAGTATTTCCATCACTGGTACTCCTTGAAAAGTTAAAGGACACTGCCTGACACTTCCCTCCTTTGGAAAAACCATATCAGACAATCAAAAAAGCTCCGCCAGGGCGGAGTTTCTTTAATCGGCTGACTTAGCTTTTTAACTACTCAAGAAACTTCCACCCCTTGGCTGGCTAATAATGATAATGCCAATAATGATATTGTTGGTGAAAGTCTTTTTCATAGGATATAGGCAATTTACAGCATAAAACGACAATCGTCAAGTCGCGTGATTTCTTGTTATATTCACTGGTCTTGCGAGGAGCATAGCGAAGCAATGACACTCCGTGAGAGCTTACCTTTTTCCTTTGTCATTGTGAGGATCCGCCTACTGGCGGAGACAAAGCAATCCAGCATTATTTTATTGGTCATGATGTGAGATTGCTTCACTTCGTTCGATCGCAATGACAAGCGAAACACTTATTAAGCTATAATTATTAATTAATTTTCAGTGTTCCACCGTCGATTTTTATTACTGCCGGCGCAATAATAGTATGAGTAACTTCCAAATATGGAGCATTAGCGCTATCAAAAAAACTGATGACAATACTATTCTCCCGACTGCTGGCAATAGCATGATTGGCAGCTATATCGTGACCTTCACATAATCCCAGACAGGTGACTCCCATTTCTCCTCCACAAGTTGAAGCTTGACCGCTTTTTTAAACCCAACTAAGACCAGCGGCATTTAAAGTAAAAGTATTATAATTATTGTTTATAAAACCAGCAGTTAAGTCAATGGCGGTCGCTTCTTCCGTTGGAACACCGGTTCCCTCTGTTTCGATAGCATTATTATAATCAGCCACCGCCGCGGTGGAAGTCGCGCTAAAGCCGTTAACTTGGTTAGCGTTGAACGCATACGGTGTGGAGGTTAAGCGTTTGCGAGTAGCAAAGCTTTCTTCCCAGGACCCATTATTGTCAGCGTCTAAATCAACTTGGAGGTACAAACTGTCTGAGTTCCAATCAATTGAACCATTGCTCAAGGCATTAATCGAACCAAGGGCAGCGGAGAACACTCCGTTGACCGTGGTAATCTGAGTGGAAGTGGCCGTCCACCGTTCGGTCCACAAGACCGTACCACCGGAAGAAGCATTATAGATGCGGAACCGGAAGTTGTAATTAGTATTAGCAACTTGCACGCCACTGGCCGTCATCAACTTACCTTGATAGTTTAATTGTTGGTTGATGCCGGTGGCGGCTTGCGATTGTAAAGCGTAAGCGGCCCAACCTAAAATAAACAAGGTCAACATAATCGCCAACATCGAAAAGCCAAAGAAAACACCCGCTTCTTTGAGCGTTCGTAACCGCGATTTCTTCGGCGATCGATAATTGTGACTTAGGTATGGCATATAATAAAAAAATCTAGCTGAATTTATTTCATCATGTGAGAATCAATAAACTTAACTAGATCTTTTTCTAAAACGCGGTAAGTTTTGTGTCCAATTTTAGCCGCTCGTAATTTTTTGGCAGCAACCCAACGGTAAACCGTCTTCTGGCTTACCTTCATTATCTTGGCGACCTCTTCCAATGTTAGAACACCGTAGTTGGACACAATTTACCTAAAATTAATAGCACCTTTATTTGACTTAATTTTATTAAATATGTCCAGCATTGTCAACTATAAAATAGCATTGTCCGCCATTGTCTAGTACCAAATATTTTGCACTAAACAAAAAATAGCTCAACTGAGCTATTTTTTTTAGATTTTAGATTATCTTTAAGCTTCGAACATTACCTCTTCATCGGTCCGCTTATAGCCAGTGTGAATATCTTCTTCACGAAACCAAAGCTGCTCTTCATATTTAGCTTCTTCGGGATTTCCCGAGGCATGAACGATGTTTCGAACCGCTCGACCCTTAAGGTTGGCCAAAGCTGGCGAATCAATTGAGAAGTCACCGCGAATTGTTCCAGGGGTGGCAAAAACAGGTAGCGTGTTGCCCGCCAACAGTCTGACATTATCAATAGCGTGAATGCCTTCAAGCAAAATGGCAATCACCGGTCCGGAAGTAATAAAATCAATATTCCACTTATTGACCATCAGGCCAATTGCAATAGGATCAATATTGGCAAATTCTTCTTTGGGATCACGACCGTATTTTTCATAAGTTTCCAAAGTTTTTCGACCGATTGCTTCCATTAATTCAGTTCGTGAATCAGGATAATGCTGTTGGGCTAATTCTTTTTCAACCCAAACCATTTTTAAGCCAATTATTTTTAAACCCATTTTTTCAAAACGAGACAATACTTCGCCAACCAACCCGCGCTTAACACCATCAGGTTTAACTAGCACTAGGGTCCGTTCTTTTTGAATGTCTGCCATAGAATTATTTATTTTAGATAAGATTTAATTTTTTCAATGACTTGCGTCGGTGTCATTGAGGCTTTAACAATGTAATCAACCGCACCCAACTCTTTGCCTTTCTCAATGTCGATTTTCTGTCCTAAGTTAGAAAGCATAATGACTGGAATATCCTTAGTGGTCGCATCATTTTTAAGTTCGGCTAAAACGGCAAAGCCATCCATTTTGGGCATCATAATATCTAACAATATTATCTGCGGTTTCTCATTCCGAACTTGTTCCAAAGCCATCAAACCATCGCTTGCTACCATCAATTCAAACTTTTCTTCTTTGAGCTTCAGGGAATACATATCCATTAAAGTGGTATCATCTTCAACTAACAAAATTTTGACCAGCGTATTATCCATACATAACGAATATAGCAGAAATCAATTATTTTTTCAAGGCTTAACGACATGGGCGCAAACTGCCATTGATTACCCCAAAACAAATATCACCCAGCTGATCGGTGCGAAGTATTTTTGCCCCGACTTTAGTTAGGTTGGTCAAAGTTTTCTGACCGGGATGATGATAGCGATTTTTTAGGCCAACGGAAATAATGGCGATGGTTGGCTTGAGCTCGTTCAAAAAATTCCAACTGTTGGCATCATCGGCACCATGGTGGCCAACTTTCAATAAATCAATTTGCTGATGAGAATAAATTTGGGCTAGAGTTTCTTCTTGCTCATAATCGCCCATCAGTAAAAAACTGACCCCCTGATAAGCTAATTCACTAACGATTGAGGTATTATTTAAATTATTAATTTTTAATCCAGCTAAAGAATTCGTCGGGCGAATTACCGAAAGGACTGCTCCACCATTCAAATCAATTTGTCGTGGTGAATCCAAAACTATGGTTGAAGTTTTTAAGCGCTTTATTTCATGCTGCCACTGTTCATACAAACCGGAATGATAATTGACGTCAGTAGTCAAAATTTTCTTAACCTGATTCCTTCTTAGCACGCCAATCAAACCAGTCAGATGATCCGCGTGCGGATGAGTTAGAATCATTAAATCAATCGAATTATCATAAAAAGGCAAATATTTTCCCAGTTTATTAACGACTTGATTGCCCGGACCACCATCAATTAATACATTGATACCAGTCTTGGTTCTGATTAAAATGGAATCACCCTGGCCAACATTTAAAAAATAAATTTTAAAATAGTAATTATAATAAGCTTCGGACCAAATAAAATAAGCTAACCAAATTTGAATTCCGATTGTCAATAAAAAAAATAATTTTAAAATTTTTTCCATACGTTAACTAAAACTAATTGAAGCCCATGGTAATTTCGCCAAATTATCAACAATAATAATTGTATAATTTAAGGCCACCATCACCGGCCAATAAAAAAAAGTTGGTAAATTAAAAAATAAAAAATTTAACACCAAGGCAGATAATCCTGACAAAATCAGATAGGGAAAAATTGGTACCACTAACAGATTAGCCAACGGCGAAATCAAGGATAACCGGTTAAAGCTAAATAACAGCAAAGGCGTCGTGGTAACTTGCGCCGATAAAGTCATCACCAAAGAATCTTTAAAGCCAAAAAATGATGGCCACCGGGAAAAAATTTTTTGCCAAAATGGCGAAAAATACGCTATTCCCAACACGGCCAAAAATGAGAGTTGGAATCCAGCATCACTCAACAAAATTTTGGGATTAAATAAAATCATTATGACCGCGGCTAATAACAAAGTACGACCAGGCTGGTTAACTCGGCCCAATTGATAAGCGAGCAATCCCAGCCAACCCATAATCACCGCCCTAACAGCCGAGGCCGGAAAAGCGATTAAACCCAAATAAAAAAATAAGATTAGGCTACTAGCCCAAAATATTTGACGTCGAGATAAATAAAAAAAAGAAAACATTTTTTCCAGAATCATTATAATAATCACAATATGTGATCCGGAAATAGCGATCAAATGCGCCGTGCCAGTAATTTTAAAACTGTCGGACAACTCAATTGGTATCCCCTGTCGCGAGCCGATGATCAAAGCAATAAACAGCGAAGCGGCTGGTTCCGGTAAATTTCGAATTGAATATAAAATAATGCTGGATTTGAATTTATAAAATAAGTTATACAACTTATTATCCGACGATTTTAACCAAGTAATCTTGGGAAAACTACAGACCGAATAAATATTATCTTTCGCCAGATAGCGCGCAAAGCTAAGGCTACTTTGGGTTTTTCGTTCTGGGCTTTTTAGCAAACAACTAATCAATAAACTATCGGCGGCCTGATAAGGCGGGTAAATATCGGCCGAAATCAAAACCTTACCCGAAACCGGTAATTGATCGACGATTTTTATATTGGCAACAAATTTTTGCTGATTATTGTTTATCTCCGGCAAACCAGCAACTGTCCCCTCAAAGGTTATTTGTTTACCGTTGTAAAACCAAATCTTGTCTGGCGAACTTAAAGGCAAGCTCAAGTTATATCGCATAACACCAAAAATTAATGACACCATTGCTAACAAAACCAAATATCTTAATTTTGTCCCCAGGAAAACAAAACTAATAATTAACGACCATAACAACAGCGCGTTGATTGTCAGATATTCTGCCAACGCCACTCCAATAATAAAAGCAATAAATACTACCTGATAAACATCAATTTTTTGACTAAAATTCATAAAGAATTTGACTTTTTTAATAAGTAGTAGCTAATATAAACAGGAGGATGTCAACACGGAGGGACAGCTAATGGAAACAAATGGTACACCGAGAGCTAACGCTCTGGAAAACGCGATGCGTGTTTTACAGGGCGTCGAAATGAAAAGTCCACTTAATCATCACGGAGCCCGTGAAGAATTTGGACTGCCACCGGAAAAAATTGACGCAGGACACTTAGTCGCGCACTATGTCGAAACGACACGACCGGTTGTTTACCGCGAGGTCCATAGTGACCTTAATGTCTTGGGTACTGCTCAAGAATTCAATGTCGATCCGCGGACACTGCCGCCCGCGGAAATGGAAGCGTATCTCTGGAAACACTATCGACAATACCATCCTGAGGCCATGCCGCCTGACGACGGAATTCTGACCGAAGCTGTACGAATTTTGACCACCAAGGGGCTATTCTAGTCCCTCTTTTTTTAGAACTAAAATAGCGCCCCAATGGGGCGCTATGTTGATTATGCTTTTTTATTTTTTAAGTACCAATTTCCCAACTGTCCAAATATTTCGCTTGCTCAGGGGTTAGAGTGTCAATGCCAACACCCATACTCTTCATTTTTGCTTTGGCAATCCAGTTTTCAATTTCCGTTGGAACATAATAAACTTTACTCTCCATTGTTTTGTAATTTTTGCTGACGTATTCGGTCGCTAATGACTGCGTCGCAAAACTCATATCCATCACTGATGCCGGATGACCTTCGGCCGCCGCTAAATTAATTAAACGACCATCACCCAATAAATAAATCCGGCGGTTGGTCGACAAAATATATTCATCAACATAATTACGCACATTCTTCCGGACGGACTTGGCTAATTTTTTCAATGACACAATATCAATTTCCACATCAAAATGTCCGGAGTTGCAAACAATCGCCCCGTCTTTCATTTTTTTAAAATGTTCGGCGCGTAGCACATGAATGTCACCAGTCAGCGTACAAAATAAATCACCAATGGCCGCTGCTCTGATCATCGGCATCACCCGAAAACCATCCATCACCGCTTCAATCGCTTTAACCGGATCAACTTCAGTGACAATCACGTTAGCACCCATACCTTTAGCACGCAGCGCAAACCCCTTACCGCACCACCCATAACCGGCAACCACAATATTTTTTCCAGCTAACAAAATATCAGTAGCGCGAATAATACCGTCCAAGGTTGATTGGCCAGTGCCATAACGATTGTCAAAAAGATTTTTAGTTTTGGCGTCGTTAACAGCGACAATAGGTACTAATAATTTTCCATCTCGTTCTAAAGCTTTAAGACGGATTACCCCGGTGGTGGTTTCCTCCATTGAACCTTTGACTTTTGAGGCTTGATTTTTATATTTAGTGTGAAGCAATGACAACAAGTCGGCACCGTCATCCATCGTGATATCGGGGTGATGCTTAATGGCCGCTTCTAAATGTTTATAATAAACTTGCTTATTCTCACCACAGCGTGCCATCACGCTGATACCATAATCTTTAACCAACGAAGCGGCAACATCGTCTTGGGTCGAAAGCGGATTTGATGCAACCAACATGACATTGGCACCACCGGCCTTCAATGTTCTGATCAAATTTGCAGTTTCGCACGTCACGTGCAAACAGGCCGATACCTTTAGGCCTCGAAGTGGCTTAGTTTTAGTAAAACGTTTTTTGATTTCACCCAAAACCGGCATATCCTGTTGGGCCCATTCAATGCGTTTTTTACCCTCAGCGGCAAGTTTAAGATTGGTAACGTCGTATTTCATTATTTTTTGATAAATTATTACTGAATAATTCTATCACTTTGCATTATTTTTCTCAAGCCCACTTAATTACCAATAGGCTCACACCAGCTAAAACTACCGCCACACTTCAGCTGATTTTCACGGAAATTATCAGGGCAGGTTTGAATTGGTTCGGGCTGTCCGGGATATGGTTTGTATGAAATTAGTAAACCAGCTTTGGCCATAGCCTTAACGGAATTAAAACAACAGTCATAAGTGCCGGCATTCGTCACGTTGATAACCTGACAAGTCTTGGCGAGCGTCTGATAATATTGGGGCAATGAAGTGATATCATTATTTTGACGGTAACGATAAAACTGATAGGCAAAAAAAACAATACTTAAAATAATGGCTAAAATAAAAATCCAAAAAATAATTTTTTTCATAGCTTTTCTTTAAAATTTTGCTGATACCTTTTAGCTAAGTCGTTAAAATTAAATGAGTGGGTTTGGGTACCAAATTTTTCAACCGTATAAACCGAAACCAAACCAGCAAATCGTCCGACTTTTGATAATGGCCAATTAGCCGATAACCCCTTAATTAAACCGGCGCGATAAGCATCACCGGCGCCGGTCGGATCCAAAACTTTTTTCGGCTTAGCGGGTGGAATAAGATATTTCTTCTCAGCTTTAATTATTATCGACCCTTTGTCCCCCAGCGTCGTTACTAACATTTTAGTTTTTTTCGCCAGCACTTCATTTGTCCACGATGTTTTTTTGGTAATTAAACTTATTTCATAATCATTACCAATCAAAACTTCACTGCCACAAATCGCTTTTTTTAGCTGGGCCGAAGACAAAGAAGTTACCTGCTGACCGGGATCAAAAATATAACTAATTTTTTGGCGTTTGAAAATTTCGGGTAACTTAACCATATCAACGGGATTTTGCGGCGCGATAATTGCTAAATTTCCGCCCGTCACAGAAAATTTCCGCCCACTGACCGGCGTTCCCATCGCGCCTGGGAAAAAGCCGGAAATCTGATTATCGGCTTGATCGGTAATAATATAGGCACCGGCTGTTTGTTGATTCGGATAAATTTTTATTTGGGACAAATCAATTTTATTTTTTTTGAGCCAACTTTCGTAAACGATGAAATCTTTAACGCCAACATTAGCAATTAGCGACGGCCGCATCCCGAGCAAAGCCAAGTTGTAAGCAATATTGCCCGCCGTACCGCCAAAACTCTCTTTGAGTTCACGGACAAAAAAAGAAACATTCAAAATATGAAGTTTTTCCGGTAAAATTTCATTTTTAAAAAATCCCGGAAAATCCATTATCCGATCGTAAGCGACTGATCCGGTGACAAAAATTCGTTTACTCATAATTAATTCGGGTTAATATTTAGTAATCATAGACAAAAACTGACTAGATGTAAACAAAAAAAGACCCCCATTGGGAATTCTTCAACGGGCGATTTTAATGTAGGCATAGCCAGAAGCGGCCAAGCAAATAATTATCGTAATCGGATTGCTTCGTCTCCGCCAGCTGGCGAATCCTCGCAATGACAGAAAGGTAAATAGACTGTATCACCATATCGTTACAGACGAAATGGATTACCCCGTTGTCATTGCGAACGAAAGCGAAGCAATCTCGGGGTTTTCTGGTTTACCAAGATTACCGCGTCGATCGCCACAAGTGGCATCCTCGCAATGACAAAAAATCAGCGGCTTTTGGTTATGACCACTTAATTGACAAAATTTTAAGGTTCAATTGACCAGCTATAAATTACGATATGCCCGCTATGGTGTCAAACAAAAAACTAAAAGCCCCAAATTAATGGGGCTTTTAAGCTGGGATCCTGAAACGAGTTCAGGATGACACTGCCACTATTAGCAATCATGATACAGTAAAAACTCATGGGGCGTCGGGCGCAGCCTGATTGGATCAATTTCTGATTCAGTTTTCAGGTCAATCCACTGTTTGATAAACTCATTGGAAAACACGCCTGAACTAACCAAAAATTCTTTATCTTCTTGAAGCGCCTGGAGGGTTTCTCCTAACGATCCTGGCACCGATTTTATTTTGGCCGCATCAGCTTTGGGTAGCGCAAAAATATTGGCATCAATTGATTGACCCGGATCGATTTTATTTTTGATGCCATCTAAACCAGCGAGTAAAATGGCCGAAAATGCTAAGTATGGATTGGCGGCTGGGTCGGGCGGACGGAATTCGATTCGCTTACTTTGAGGCGTTGATGAATACACCGGAATTCTAATAGCCGCGGAACGGTTGCGCTGCGAGTAAACTAAATTAACCGGCGCTTCGTAGCCTGGCACTAAACGCTTATAGGAATTGGTTGTTGGCGACGCAAAAGCCAAAACCGCTGGGGCATGTTTTAACAATCCGCCAATAAAATACAGTGCCATTTCACTTAAACCAGCATACCCAGCACCGGCAAACAACGGCTTGTCATCCTGCCACAATGAAACGTGAGTGTGCATCCCCGAACCGTTATCACCAAAAATCGGTTTTGGCATAAATGTTGCTACCTTACCGAATTTTTTTGCGGTCGCTTTAACAATATATTTAAACTTAACCATATTGTCGGCCTGTTTGAGCAATTCATCATACTTGATATCAATTTCAGCTTGACCGGCGGTGGCGACTTCGTGGTGATGTTTTTCAACGGCAATACCTGAGGCCATCAAATTGGCAGTAATTTCGCTTCGGAGATCT
>JAQTYZ010000013.1 GCA_028688055.1 Patescibacteria group bacterium | reverse complement strand
GGGGCTGACGGCCGAAAGTATGTTGAGCGAGAAGCGCCGACCCGTGGCGCTCACCACGGGCGTCTGTCCCGCCAGGGCCCAGGTCGTGCCCGTCTGATAGTCCGAGCGGATGCCCGATTCGTCGGCAAAGAACACCATTGCACCCAGCGCACGTGCCCGCTGCTTGATCGCGGGGAACTCCTGGCTTACGCATTGATGCACGTGCACCGGATCCTGCTGCCAAGCACGGTAGAGCGGCTTTTGCACCGTGATGCCCAGCAGCCTGATCACCCGGCTGACCGAGGCCAGGGCCAGCGTATGGCCGAACTGGCGTCGGATCAACTCGCGCATAAGCGACAGCGTCCAGAGCCCGACTTCGAAGCCGTGCTG
The DNA here is from genome assembly GCA_028688055.1 of Patescibacteria group bacterium. Classification (GTDB taxonomy): domain Bacteria; phylum Patescibacteriota; class Patescibacteriia; order Buchananbacterales; family UBA6539; genus JAQTYZ01. Next base: position 4,906 of record JAQTYZ010000013.1, on the reverse strand, counting down.
CAGCAGCGTTTGGTCGGTCACCGTCTGAGCCAGCGACTACATCTAAGGCGCGGCGAGCTTCGGCGGACGACCTGGGATCGGATTGGCCTTGAGCGGCTGGCTTACCGCACTTGTAGAAGTCAGCCAGCCAGCGAAACACTGTGCGGCGGTTGATGCCGTACGCCTGTGTCAGATCGGTTGCCTTCATGCCGGCCTTGGCCGCTGCCACGGCACGCAAGCGCATTTCTTCGAGCGTGGCAGGGGCAAGCTTGCGGGCGTAGGTTTTCTTATTGGTGGTCATGCCCCGATTCTACGTAAGTGGCAATACTTCCTAAAAGGTTAGTGAGCTGCTTTGATGGCACGCAGGCGCAGGACTTCGATCTGGACATAGTCAAGCTTGCGGGCGTCTGTCTTCTTGTCGGTGATTGCGCCCTGATTCGATGAAATCGACTATATTTTCAGAAAATTTAGTAAGCACTATAGTGAATTATGGATATTTTTTTATAAACTATTTATTATCTACAAGGCATATTTTGGTTGTGTTTTGTTGTTGCTCGAGATCGGAGTTGGTTGCTGTCTAATTCATTTGATTTTAATTAGTACTCCAGTGATAAAGCGATAAATGGTTGAGAGAGCTATATCGGTTGCTTTGTAGAATATGTTTAAATTTGAATTCATTCTTATGTGATTTCTGATGGATTTTATAGCATTTTTATTGCCTTTTGAGTTGTGAGGAATAATTTTAAAGTATTGGCTTGTAAATCGTGGGCCCTCTGCAATTTCCCCTACGCTAATTTTATTTTTCCAGGCGCAATAAGTGAAGGATAGTTGATCTCTTTGTGCTAGTCTGCTGAATATATAATACCATGCCTCCATTGTTTTAATTATGTCAACTTTGTTATGATTTCTAAGTATTATATTATTTTCGTATAGCCCTATATTTTTAGGAAAATTTGAATTTTCAAGCAAGGTACAAATATTCGATGCTTGAGTTGCGCTTATCATGTTATTTTTTTTGCATTCTTGAATTTCATCATAGGAGCAGTTCCTGCTAAAATGTTTTGGAACTGCTATATCAAAATTAGACAAATATTTATCAAATAAAATGTTTGGATTATTGATAATCTTAATGTTCCCATCAATATAAATGCTTTGCTCTGCATCAAAAAACTTTTCTGGAAACATTTTGTGGCGTCTATTTTCTAGTGATCTTTTATCTTGATCAACTTTATTGATTTTAATTATTTCCCATTCTGTGCTTTCTATATCGTTAGAGTCTGTCAGGCAAATAAATTTAATTCCCCAATTATTCTTTGGAATTGGTTTTAATTTATCGTAGCCACCAATTATTGATGTATAAATAACTCGTTTCATTGTTTTAAACTTTTAATGCGCTAAATAGTATTTCTCGAATAATTATTGTGATTTGGCTTGTGTGTGCAAGTAATGATTAAGTGAAAATTTGATTTTTTCAGTTTTTGGATAGGTGTTACTAAGATTGCCGAAAGAATCGTCACATTAGGGCATACAGATATTCGTTATTACGACAGAATGACTTGACCAGTTCCGGCAGCTTCTGGATGCGGCGCAAGGCGCCCAAGGCCAGCCGCTTCATGTCATCCTTGGTCTCGACGAACTGGCTGCTGACGCGCCGCTTCACATGCGCCAAACCTGCTCGTCGTGGTTGAGCCGCGGCGAGTACGGCGGCAGGAAGAACAGCTGCAGATGGCCCGCTTGGCTATCAACGAACTCCCGTACCAGCTTGGATTTTGGGTGGGGTGGCCATCGACCACCACGAAGATTGGGTTCGTCGCGCCAGCCATCAGTCGTTGCAGAAAGCTCTTGAAGACCGGGGCCGTGACAGTGCCGTCGTGCAGCATGAAGCGAAGTAGAAGTCGGCCAGCCAGCGAAATACGGTGCGGCGGTTGACGCCGTACGCCTGTGCCAGATCGGTTACCTTCATGACAGCCTTGGCCGCTGCCACGGCACGCAAGTGCATGGCTTCGAGCGTGGGATGGTCAAGCTTGCGGGCATCGGCCTTCTTGTCGGTGTTTATGCCCCGATTCTACGGAAGTGCCACTACTTTCTATAAATTAGTAAATTGGCTAAATTGCAAAAGAGCGATTGGCAATATACGCCACAGGCAGCTATTATATCAATAATATTCGGACTGGATAGATTTAAATTATCAATCTGATAAAAGTCATGCATCAAGATAGAGTTTGCTTTTTGTGTAAATAGGTTCTTTTTTTGAACTTATATCGAGTGGTATCAATTTTCCTAAAATTTTTTGTCCATTACCGTTGTAACAACCCATTAGCGGGTAAAAAGTAAGCTCACCTACAAAAATTTTATCATCTATAATAAACATGTCGACTCTAATGTATTTAAATTGTCCTGATATTTTTTCGGCTAGTTTGATCATTTCACTGAAACGCTTCGGCTTTATGAATTGTTTCGAGTGTTGCATATTTGTGTCGAAATGTACATTTAATACTTCGCCGGTTTTTGATGTTATTACTTCTTTCGTGTGACAGCCTCTGTCATAAATATATTGTAGCCATAATACTCTACCATTAGCGCAATGAAATTTATAATCTGGTGGTGGTGTTTCGGAAGGTTCACCTAAATATTCTTCAGAAAATATTATTGGTTGAATCATTGAATAAGCCCATTCTCCATTATCCCATCCATAAGGTTTATGAATTTGAATATCTAATTTCGAGAAAATTGTATTCCATTGTGCGCAATTTTTATCTTTGATTAGATATACTGATCCAGAATCGTGATTTGTTTTTATAACAAATGATTTCGGTAAATTATTTAGTTCAATTTCAGATGAAGTTTTGACGGAGAAATATGTTGTGGGAGTATAATTTTCACCAATTTTTCCGGCTATGAAGTCTTTTACTTTTAGTTTGTCGCTGCAATCTACTATTATTTGTGATTGATCAAAAAGTTTAAGCCATTGTATTTTATCATTAAAACTTGATGGGTTTCTTAGATTTGGAAAGCGTTTATTTTTAATGATGCATAATAAATGTATTTTTTTGTATAGCTCCCAGTGAGATTTTTGCATATCTAGTATTTTTCGTTCCGTAAGGAACTTGCCGTAAATTATGGGCACTATGGATGATTTAATAAGCTTGCGGATTATTTTCATATGCGAATTTTTAAACATCGTTTGTTATGAAATTGTTTTAGAGAATTTTTTGTAATATAAATAGCAGATGATCGCCATTGTTAGTCTTCCTCCGGTTAGTATTATTGTGCTTCCTAATTCGGCCAATGAGGGAATTATGTAGAGCGAAATAAGGAAAAAAACAAGCGATGTATATAGTGAGATGCTTGCTGCAATATTTTCTTTTTTGTGAAGCATTAAAAAATTATTTCCGAAAGTAAGTGTTATAAATATTGCGAACACACCAGGGCTGGTTAGATTAATTATTTTTGAAATTTCATTTCCATTTTTCGGATCTAATGCATCTCCTATTAATTGAGAAAATACGATTAAAAAAATCGAACCCAAGGCCCCTATAATAAACATTACAGATTTGAATTTTTTATAATTTCTTGGATCGCGTGACAAGTATGGGAGAAATGTGTTTGATATAATATAACCTATTGATGAAGCAGCATCGACTACTTTTGTTGCGGCAGTATATATGCCTAGTGTACTGGGTGTTGCATAAAGTCCTAGTATGAAAGTACTGGAGTTGTTATAAAGATTGGGAGCAAGTTGATTTACAAACGCGTGACGTCCTGTCTTTAACGTATGTTTTATGGATGAAAGGTTTGTCAGCTTTGGGTAAATTTTAAATTCAATTGCTGCTATATACATGGCGCCAGCTAAGACTAACATGCTGCTGGTAATGCTTAGAATTGGTACTTTTAGATAATCATTCGGATTTTGGATAAAAACAAAAAGTCCAATTATAAAAATTATTCTAGATACTAAATTGAGGTGAGTAATAACGGACATTTTCTCCATTCCTTGGAATAACCATATCGGAAATAGTGATTGAAGAATGACATGTACTAGACATAGAATATTTAGATATGAATTTTCTCTTAATTTTGGTATTAATATTATTAGTGCTGATGCAGTGAATACTACTAGCGTACTTAAGAATAAAGTTGTTGTGAATATCTCCGAAAATATTCTTTTGACTTCATTTTGACTCTGTCTGGATCTGGCTATGTCGCGCGTTGCGGTGACGTTGAATCCATATTGAACTATTGTGCCTGCATATATTGTAAATGCATATCCAAAACCAATTATGCCATATTTTTCTATTCCAATCGTTCTGATTAAATAAGGTATTGTAGCTAGTGGAATTAAGAACTCTAGTCCGCGTAAACTTAGCAGGGATAAGAAATTTTTAATTAGTCGATGTCTGTCAGATGGCATGCTATTAATTTTTATAAACTGGTGCTGTTAGATATATTATATATTTTCATTAAAAATATGTTGCAAGTTTTGAGTTTGCTGAATATCATCTGATTGATACGTTGAATTAATTGATTTCATAAAGGTCGCGCGTGTAGACCTTGTCCACCACATCGGCCAGGTCGTCGGTCTGGCGATTCGCGACGATGACGTCGCATTCGCGCTTGAAGCGGGCCAGGTCGCGCACCACTTCCGAGCCGAAGAAGTCGTCCTGCTCGAGCACCGGCTCGTAGACGATGACCTTGACGCCCTTGGCTTTCAGTCGCTTCATCACGCCCTGCACGCTGCTGGCGCGGAAGTTGTCGCTGCCGGCCTTCATGACCAGGCGGTAGACGCCGACCACCTTCGGGCGGCGGCGCAGGATGTCGTCGGCGATGAAGTCCTTGCGCGTGCTGTTGGCGCTCACGATCGCGCTGATCAGCGTCTGCGGCACATCCTGGTAGTTGGCCAGCAGCTGCTTGGTGTCCTTGGGCAGGC
>JAQTYZ010000012.1 GCA_028688055.1 Patescibacteria group bacterium | reverse complement strand
ATTCTCTAGCAGTTTGTCTAATTGGCTCATGTATTTACTATAGTGCAACTAAAGCTTAGTTGCAAAATTATCTGTTGCTGTTTTCTCTTTGTGCTCTTTTCATATTTTCAATTGCTATTTTTTGGTTTCTTTCGGCTTTTTCTATTATTCCTTTCCCCATGTTTTGCATTATTCCGGTTGTTACTTTTTGCATTGGGTCTATATAAACAGTTTCAATAATGCTTTTTTGGTTGTTGTTTTCTGAACTGTAGCTGTTTTGAACTTGCTGTGCTTGCGCTGTATTTTCTGTTTTTTTGTTACTGATTGAATGACTCATCCACATAAATAACAAAATTCCTGCTATCCCAATTAGTACGGCGTTCTTTTGCCTGTTTATCTGCTTCTCTTCGGGTTCGGGTTTTTTGTATCGTAGTGCTTTTAATTTTTCCTTCTTTAAACGTTTTCTTCTTGAACCTAATGCGTCTAATACCTTGATAACAATTACAAAAATTATAATCCAGTCCCACAATTGATATATGTTTTGCACTTTGGCCTCCTTTGGCCTTTGTACTTTTATATAAAAAAATCCTTCCTATTTTCCGCTCCACCTGTCAAAGACCTTCCGCGCGGTTATGTACCCGTTTTTAGTTTTTCTCTGATTACCTCTACCTCCGGGCTTATCTGTCCGCATTCTTCGTTTGTTTTGTCTGTTAATAACCAAAGAGCATATTCAGGCCATATAGCTGTTATTGCTCTTAAATGGTCTTCGTTAGCTTTTTGTTTTCCTAGTTCAATATTAGCCCATGTTTTAGCCGTTACCCCTGTTAACTCTTCGAATTCGGTTCTGTTGTATCCCTTTCCTTCTCTTATTTTTCTTATCTTATCTTTCATCTTGCTAAATATTACTTGACTAAATATTACTAAGTAGGTATTATTTACCTACACCAACCAACCAGCTCAAACCAGCTTCAAAAGCTAAAGGGGTAAACATGGACCAACAACAAAAAGATGTCAACCCAGTCGGGCCGACTATCGAAGTCAAATACATAGACCTTCCGCAAGTGCCGGTAATGCACCCTGATAAATTTGCGGATTTGATTGGTTTATCTGCGGGCGTGGTGGGTGGCTGGATAGATCTTGGTTATGTTCCAACTCTTAAAATCGGTAAATACAGAATGATTAACCTAGCGGCAATGACCACTTCAGCCATGGCGGTGCAATCATGAAATTGGCCGTATTTACTGAAACAAAACACAAGAAAGGAACTCGAGTTTATACCCGTGTTCTTAAATCATCGAATTTCAAACAAATTGATTTATTTAATAACTTTAATAATTCTCTTCTTATTATTAAAGAAGATAAAAATTTAATTAAAGTTAAAAAACAAATTAAATCTCTGACATTTGTCAAAGCTCTTTTTTTGAGTGAGTTATCTCAAATAGACAAATATCTTAATGGTGATGATCGTCGGGGTTTTGATATTCCTGAATTCTTTATTGAATCTCGGTGTGAATTTTTCAATGAGACAGTATCTCTTATTGATCACTCGTATTTTAATCGGAATATATATTTTTCCGCTCTTGATTGTTTAAAAACTTTTTATTGTCAAATACTCCACGATGAAAATTTCAATATTAATTATAAGGTTGAACTTTTTTACTTACGTTTTTTAATTACTCAAATGTTAAATGTTGTTAATTTTTCACGCGATTCATTTACCTTCAAAAATCTAAAGGCACTTTCATGAGCTCAGACCAATTCAACCTTCCCCCTCGGGTTTCCGGTGGTGACCCTGCCGTAAAAGACGAACGTATATATCGCACTTGCTTAGGAACTCGCGATTATCTCCGTTTAGAAATAGAAGCCATGGAAAGGGGCTTAAAACCCTTCGGATTAACCAAATCCGTCATGACCCTTTACATAAACAAACAACTGGTTTTTGTTCGCGATTTACCGCCACAAATACAAACGGCAATTATCGACTATCAAAAATCCATCTCTAAACCTGTTTCGATTTAGAAAAAACGATTATGTCAGCCATCGCTTTTAAAAGAGAAAAAGAAGTTTCTGCCTGCCGGATTAGCCTAGCCAGTCGGAGCCGTCGTATGGGGTGTGTCGTTATGGTCGCCGGGCTTGAGGGGTGTCAACACAGGCTTTATCGTGTTGACACCCCTCAAACCGGTGAAACCATAGACACAACCCATAGGCGGCACCGTCTGGCGGGAACTAGCCGGTTGGTGAGTTGGTGGGGCTATCAAAACAAAGCGCGTAGCACATTGTCTTTGCTCTTGATGTTGACCTTGATCTTGCGAAAGGGATTGCAGAGGAAATTAGCCATTTTGACTGAGTTAGAAGCCGTTATTAATAAATCTATGGAGCCCTGCGCAATAGCATTTATTAATTACGGATTCTTACCAGACAAAAAGGTTAATTGGAACGTAAAGCCCGGCCCTTTAGGGTTCGTCCAATGATACGAGAAACAAGAACATGCCCGGAATGCAACACTGAACAAATATTTGAAATGTTCAATTCAACAGATAACAAATTAATAATTACACGGTTTATTTGCAAATGTATGTGTCATGTTCAATTAACAATAAATCCAGATTATATAAAATCAAGTAATAAACCAAAACAAATAGACGATAGACATCATTTCAGAGATAAATATTCAAGACACTTATCAAGGTAATTAACTATGGATGCCCTTATCTCTTTTTTCATTACATTTAATATTATTTGTTATTTTTTACACGATTTATTCAGGAAATAAACTTATGTCAGACCTACACGATAACGACCTTGATGATTCTGATTTGGAAGAATTTCCGGATGACAATGAAATTGAAGAACAGCAAATATTAGATGTAGATTTTTATGAAAGACAACAGCAACTTTCATATGATTTTAATCATCCTAATAATCCAGATGATGAATTGAATCATCCAGATGATTGTAAATGTGAAATTTGTAATTGGTAATAATAAAAACCGACTACCCCCGTTAGACCCTACGGGCTTCAAAAGTGTCAAACCAACCGTTTCAACAATTAAACTTTACTAAGGAAAAACACAATGTCAGAACAAAACAACAGCTTCCAATCAGACATGCAAACCGTCGTCACTGGAAAAGTAGAAAGTTTAACCCGTTACGAAATCGACGGCGACAACAAAGGCGGCTCCATCTGGGTATCAAAACCCAACACTGGAAAAAACGCCAACAACCTGGGTAACGAACTAATCAAAATCAAAATGCCCTTTGAAATGTTCGACCAACAACGCCTTAAAGTAGAAGCCGGTGAAATCAAATTTCCATGCTACATGGAAATACTCGCAGAAATTACCATGGGCGGCCAAAACAAAGCCGTACTTTCCGCCTTATCAATACGCTACTTGGCTGACTCCCTAGAGCAAAGAATCGAACCTAAAGGCATACAGCATTTAGACACAACAACCAAACCAAACAACCAACCAAAGGCTTAAAAAACAATGGCCGCATATCTTTGCATAACAACTGCTGGTGCTCAATCAAGCGTCACCAGCATTCAATCTTGTCTATCGCTAGACCCGGATGGATACATAGCAATGAGTGCGGCCGCGTTGGCTGACCAGCCGACACTCCAAGACATCTTCGCCATACCTCTCGCTGAGGACATGGTGCAAATGTGGTCATTAGGGTTTGGCCTCCCAATGACCTGTTTCTTATCGGCCTGGGGCTTTGGTGTTGTTCTTAACTTTTTACGCGATACCAAGCACTATTAACTTTACTTAAAGGAAATTCAAATGAAAAATTCAACAAAAGCAATCGTTACCGGCGTCTTAACACTTGGCGCTTCATCTGCATTCGCAGTAACACAATATGACACCGTTGTTTCAGCTGTTAACGCGGCTGACATCGTGTTAGGTATTGCCGCAATCGCTGGCGTCTTGGTACTTCCGAAAGCGGCTGCTTACGGATTCCGTAGAGTATTGGCTTTCATCCGCTAAACCAGCAAACCAAGAAAGGGGGCTTCGGCTCCCTTTTTTTCTTAAATCACCAACATAAACAGGTGACTTATGATCTTTACCTTCTTATTTTTTATCTCTGGCATGCTTTGCGCTTACGCCGTGATTGTTGGCTTTAGTCATGCGTAATTTCATTTTTTTATTTTTACTTATTTTCTATCGGTCTGTTTTTGCTGATACGTTTTATTCTAGCTCAACAGCTGCTAGTGCTGCTTGTGGGTCGTGTTATCTCGGCAGTACGTCGTATAACACCTCCGTTTGTTCCGCAGACGGCGGTTACAATTATTATTTTTCCGGTTATGCGGGGGGCGCACGTTACGCTTATTGCATTTCCGGGCGTAATCCATGTCAATCAGGGCAGGAATATGATTCATCGACAGGACTTTGCTCAGCACCCGCCGTAACCTGCACCGCCGGTTTTCAAAAAGACATCCTTGTTCCTCGCGGCTCCTACCCTTCTAACGGCACTCCTACAGTCAGCTTAGTCCAGGACAGTTCGGGCGGTTCATCAACTGCATTAAATCCGACAACCGTATCTACTGGCGGATGTAAATACAACATCCCGGCTAATCCTAATAACAGTCAGAGCTGTGAGGTGATAACCACACCGACAAGCTCGGACATTTTTTGCAGGGTAAGGGGTACGCAAACCGGCGAGTATCTATCAGGCGCCGATACCGCAAAAGATATACAGCCGCCAAAGTCACCGGCTGATTGTGTCGCGCCGCTAAAGTTCGAGGTCGATCACTGCGCGCCTCCCTCTGCTCATCTGGGCTGCTACACGTCACCCTCCGGCGACGAAGTTTGTCCAACGTCACCAAAATTAAACTGTGGAACAATCGGTTCGGAAAAAACCGAAGTGTGTGTTACCAATACCGGCTTAACAATGAATGGGGGTATGGCCTACTTGGTTGATGGTCAACCCGTCGCAGAAAAACAAAACGTCAACGGACAAATACAAAACTGTGTCCTAAATACTTCGGGTAAAGTCCTTTGCGTTGGTACCGATTCATCACCGCCCGGAATAAACCTTCCGTCTGTCCCCGCGGGTACTTGTGGCCCCGGTGGCACAGGCATTGTGTGCATAAAACCGGCGCCAACTACAGCAACCCCGAATCCAACGCCGGTTCCTATCAACAAAGAAGTTAAGGAGTCCACAAAAACCGCCACCGTCACCAATGCGGACGGTTCTAAAGTCGTTACTACCACGACGACAAACAACATCGTAAACACCACGCCAACCGTTACAACAACTAACATCAATTCATCCGGCCAAACTACCAGCACCACAACCGCAAAAGGCGACTCCCAAGGGCAGGGGGTTACCGATGGAACCGCCGTTGGTGCGTCCCCTGGTGCTGGTTCTGGTAAAGGGCGTTTTTATACAAGTAACGGTAAAACGGTCGGTTCTGTGGGCACTGCATTCATGAACAAGGCCGTTAACTCGCCACTTTTAAAAGCGGGTTCTGACATTTTTTCGG
>JAQTYZ010000011.1 GCA_028688055.1 Patescibacteria group bacterium | reverse complement strand
CGCCAATTTTATAAGCTAAATTTCTCTCACCGGCACCAGAATTCCAAAATGCTTCATCCGAATCAATTTTATACATTGACTGGCTTTCGGTTTCGTAATAATGGAGTGAATCAAAAATAAAAAATTCCGCTTCCGGGCCGAAGTAAGCTTTGTTGGCAATGCCGGTCGACTCCAAATATTTCTGAGCTTTAATGGCAATAAACCGCGGATCAAAGGCAAACGGTTCCAAAGTATTTGGTTCATGGACATCACAAATAACACACAACGTTTTTAACTCAAAAAACGGATCAACAAAGGCCGTGGTCGCATCAGGAATCAAAATCAAATCGCTTTCCTCAATCGGCTTAAAACCCTTAATGGAAGAACCGTCAAAGCCGAGACCGCTATCAAAGTCATCAGGACTTAAGTGTTCAACTGGGACAGTAAAATGCTGCCACTGACCAAAGATATCAACAAATCGAAAATCAACCATTTTAATCCCCCGCTCCTTAATTAAATCGAATATTTTTTTCTTCATAAAATTAAATAAAAAAAGCGTCTAAAAATATTAGACGTCGTTGTCGCAAACTTGGTACGCCATTGTACCTATTCCATCTTAACACATCTTTAAATTTTGGCAAGTACTTCACTACCTGGTGACTTCGCTGGCTAAGATAATCGCCTCGGCCACCTCTTTAAGGGACTTGCGTTTATCCATACTTTTTTTAACTAACAACCGATGGGCCTCAGCTTCGGTCAGTACGGCTGACTTCATCAAAATTGATTTGGCCTTGTTAATTAATTTCTGGGTTTCTAAAGCCTCTTTTAAAACATTAGTTTCACTAACTAAACGTGATACTTCTAAAATACCGCCGATCTGCTTGCCGATGGTTTCTAACAAATTTGTCTCTTTGCCCAGATATTTTCTGGTCTTTTTATCCTGAACATTAATAACACCAATAACCTTATTGCGAAAAATAATCGGCACCGATACAAAAGCCTCATATTTATCCTCCGGCAAGTTGCCAAAAACTTTAAATCGCTTATCAGTATAAGCATGGCGTGAAATGGCCACGGTTTTTTTAGTTTCTGCCACCCAACCGGTAATGCCCTCACCTAATTTCATTTTAACGGTCGCCAAACTTGAATGATGCGGTTGCAACGACGCTTTTAAGATAACCTCGTCGCCGGTTATCAAATAGATAAAACATGAATCGGCCCTAACAACTTGACCGATGATTTTGACGATGTTATTCAGAATTTCTTTTAACTCAAAATTATTTGAAGCGGTGTCAATAATTTGCTCCAAAACCGCCAGACTGCTTTTGGTGTCTAAATTTTTTACAGTATTTTTTGTCATAACGATAAACTTCTAAACCAATTGACCGTGTTTTTAATGCCTGAGTCAATGGCAACCAGTGGTTCCCAGCCCAGTTCGCTTTTGGCCTTAGCAAAACTTAAGCAGCTGCGCTGTTGCTCGCCAGTTTTAGCCTGGCCATGATTAAATTCAACTTCGGCGCCGAAGGCGTCTTTAATAAGCGCTGACAATTTATTAACATCGGTCTCGACGCCAGTGCCAATATTAAAAATAGCAACTTGATCATTTTCCAGGGCGGCCAAATTAGCCTTGACGACATCACCAACGTACACGTAGTCACGGGTCTGCTTACCGTCGCCGTTGATAGTCGGGCTGACACCAGCTTGGAGTTTATCACAAAATATAGCGACCACACCGGCTTCGCCTTTCGAATTCTGGCGCGGACCGTAAACATTACCATAACGCAAAATTGTAAATGGCAAACCAAAAACCTGCCAATAATAATTTAAATATTTTTCAGTGGCCAACTTGCCGATGCCGTACGGCGAAATCGGTTCAGTTGGTTCACTTTCGGTGGTCGGTATTTTTTCAGTTTCACCGTAAATCGCGCCGCCGGTTGAAGAAAAAATCACCTTTTGCACTTCATACTTGCGGCAATTTTCCAATAAATTAATGGAGCCGATGATATTTTGCTCGGCATCCCAAACCGGGTTGGCCACTGATTTTCTGACATCAATTTGCGCCGCTAAATGAAAAACAACCTTTGGCTTTTCGACGGCAAAAACTTCAGCTAATTGGTCGGCGGTAATGTCAAGTTTAATAAACTTGGCCTTAGCGTTTAAATTTTCTTTGGTGCCAGTTGATAAATTATCGACCACAACAACGTCGTGCTCGTTATTTATTAAAGCATCGACCAAATGCGAACCGATAAAACCGGCGCCGCCGGTAACTAATATTTTCATAAAACGTTTTTAAAATACTCAATTGTTTGATCAAGACCTTGTTCTAAATCAACTTTTGGCTCCCAGTTTAACTTGCTTTTAGCTAAACTAATGTCCGGCCGGCGCTGACGCGGATCGCCCTCACGATCTTCTTGCGGTGTGGCGTTATAGACAATCTGCCCGCCAATTTTTGCTACTACTTTCTCGGCTAGTTCTTTCATCGTAAATTCAGCAGGGTTGCCGAGATTAACCGGTCCAGTAAAATCACTAGACTCCATCATGGCATATAAAGCCGCCACCATATCGGACACATAACAAAATGAACGAGTGTGCGAGCCGTCACCGTGAACCGTTAATGGTTGGCCGCGCAAGGCTTGAATAATAAAATTGGACACCACTCGCCCATCGTCCAGTGCCATATGGGGCCCATAGGTGTTAAAAATCCGAACCACCTTAATGGGGAGATGATGTTCACGCCAATAATCAAAAAATAATGTTTCGGCACAACGCTTGCCTTCATCGTAGCACGCCCGCGGGCCAATCGGATTAACATTACCATGGTAGGTTTCGGGCTGGGGATGAATGTCAGGGTCGCCGTAGACTTCGGAAGTTGACGTTTGGAGTACTTTAATACCACCAAGTTTTTTGGATAATTCTAAAACGTTAATCGCGCCGAGTACCGATGTCCGCACGGTTTCAACTGGATTTTTTTGATAATACAACGGTGAGGCCGGGCAGGCTAAATTGTAAATTTGGTCAACGGTGACCGTAAATGGCTTAGTAATGTCATGCTCCATCAAACTAAAAGAAGAATTTGTTAATAACGGTTCGATATTTCGTCGCTGACCACTAAAAAAATTATCCAGGCAAACAACCTCGTTTCCCTGGTCTAACAAAAACTGACATAAATGTGAACCAATAAACCCGGCACCACCAGTAACTAGTATTTTCATAGCTTTAGCGTCTTTAGCCTTTTTTACTTATATATCTTAAATAACTTTGGATAAAATCGTCAAGGTTGCCATCCAATACGCTTAACGGATCAGTTGACTCAAAATCAGTCCGATGGTCTTTAACTAACTTATACGGCTGCAAGACATAAGACCTAATTTGGTTACCCCAGTCAGCGGCCAAGACATCGCCTCGAATTTCAGCTAGTTGTTTGCCGGCGGCCGCCTGTTGAAACTTCACCAATTTTGACTGCAATAATTTTAAAGCCGTTTTTTTATTTTGCTGTTGCGACCGTTCGTTTTGACACTTAACCGTTAGACCAGTCGGCCGATGAGTTATTCGAACGGCTGAATCGGTGGTGTTGACACCTTGACCGCCATGACCAGACGCGCGCATTGTTTCAATTTTTATTTCGTCATCATTAATCTTCACTTCATCACTTGAAGTCAAAACCGGAAAAACTTCAACGAGCGCAAAAGAAGTGTGCCTCATTTTTTCGGCGTCAAATGGCGAGATTCTCACTAAGCGGTGAACCCCAGCTTCGGCTTTCAAATTACCATAAGCGTAGGGGCCAATTACCTCAAAAGTTACACTCTTAACGCCCGCCTCCGACCCACGATTGGTATCGATTATTTCCGTCGCGAAATTTTTAGCTTGGCAATAACGCAGATACATCCGCTGAAGCATCATCGCCCAATCTTGCGCTTCCACGCCGCCCGTGCCGGCATGGATGGCAATGATGGCATCGTTGGCGTCATATTTTTCTGAAAACAAAACCGTCGTTTCCAGACGGCTAAAAGTTTTAGTTAAACGCTTTAATTCTTGCTCAATTTCACTTTTTAGATTTTCGTCATTTTCCGCCTCGGACTGTTTGGCTAATTCAAGACTATCAGCGACATCGTGACCAATCGTTTCCCAATCACTAATAAATTTTTTGAGACTTTCACTGCGTTGGCCAACCGACCTGGCCCGATCCGGATCAGACCAAAAATCTGGCTTAGACATTTCGACTTCATACTTAGTAACTTCTTTTTGACTTGAAGCCAAGTCAAAGTAACCTCCGCGTGTCGGCAATTTTTGCTTGCAGCTCACTTAATTTTTCGATGAGTTCTCTCATAGTTATTGATTTCTACTTAGACATCCCTTCGTCTGGTCAAAAATTTTGTCGGCACCAGCCTTATCACATAAACAAAATTTACCTAATTTACTTTCGTACCATTCGCCACCGGTATTTTGACAAACGGTTGTAGCCTGATTTATTTCAGCTAATTCTTGATTAGAAATTTTTTGGCAACTGACAAACTCTAACTTTTTACTATCATCATTGGCCGGCTTATAAATTGCCTGACAAAATTTATTACTAACACACTCAGCTTCATTAAGCATACTGCCACAAGCGGCAATTTTATCGGCATAGGCCGCTAAAAGCACCTGGGTTCGATCGCGGTAGAAATAAACAAAAACGCTACCAACAATGGCGACCACAATAAATAAGGAAAATATTAACAGCGTTCGTTTAGACATATTTAGGATTATTAAATTCAATTAGTTTTACTTGGGTCATTTTGCCCTCACCCCAATACTGTCGTTTAAGGGTAATTTCATTATCGGGCCAATGATGGCTGATGATTAAGTAAAACGGCTTTTTGGAAGTTACCCTTGATGCAACCACTGTTAATAGTATATCATTTTCTACCGCTTTATTTAATTTTTAGCAGCAGCCGCTTAAAATCGACAATTTTGTTGGCCTT
Source organism: Patescibacteria group bacterium (assembly GCA_028688055.1). GTDB lineage: Bacteria > Patescibacteriota > Patescibacteriia > Buchananbacterales > UBA6539 > JAQTYZ01. Next base: position 2,174 of record JAQTYZ010000011.1, on the reverse strand, counting down.
GTTAAACAAGACCCCTTCCGACCGTAAAAGCTTTAATTTTTCAGCCTCCCCCAGCCGATACCCACCCAAATTACCGTTCGACCGAATGACCCGATGGCAAGGATTAATGACTAATTTTGGATTGGCATTTAAAGCCTGGCCGACCGCGCGGGCAGCGTTCGGCCGACCAATCGCGGAGGCGATGGCCTGGTACGTCGCCACCTTGCCCTTGGGAATTTTAACTAAGGAATTAAAAACTAACTTTTTAAATTCCCCCTGGTTACTTGGGCGCGACATTGGCACTTGGCTTTATTGAATTACCTAAAAATTGCTGTAAAATTTCGGCGGTGTTAGTTGGACCCTGAACTTTCAAAACATTTTGATAGGGTCCGAGGATAGAGTTAAGTAGCGGCGGCAGATAAATTAATCCTAAAATTAATGGTACGATGATTAAAATAAATTTGAGGGTCCCCCACGCTCGCTGCCAGATCATCCAATGATGAAATTTTTTGGTTAAGGTTAAAATTTCATTTGACAGCTTTAAATTTTTTTCCAACAAATCCTTAAGTTGAGAATTAAGCTCGGGAGGTTCAGCGGCTGGTCTAATGGTTTTGGTATAACGTAAATTTTCTTCCACTAATCCTCGGACTTCATCAATTCTTTCCTGAAATGATTTATTTTCGTCCGATAAGTCTAAATCAATTTTTGTTTCGTTAGTCGTGGGTTTCGATTTTGCCATATCCTATATTATAACATATTTTAAGCAAACAAAAACCTCAACGGCTGAAATTTTTTTAATGCTAACTAATTTGTTTGACTGACAATCACCCTTTTTGATAAGACAATTTTGACTACTTCATAAGACCCGACTAAAACCGCCACGTAAAATAAATCACCTAACAGGGTGTTGCGGAAAAATGGTAAAGCCATTAAATAACAGTTAAGCAAACCGCTGAAACTTTTTTCATACCAGGCTGAATATTGCCAGACGACAAAATTGGTTACAATAAAAAAAACCGTCGAGGCAATAATACTGCCGGCAATAACCGTTTCGGCCGTTTTGGTTTTTCTAACAACGACACCAATGAGACCGGCTAAAATTAAACAACCGTAAACGGCTATCATTAACGGGGCGGCATAAAATCCGATAAAAATATCCCCAATAACCATGGCGACGAGTGGCAAAATAATGGCATAACGACTGCCTAAATATAGGCCGCTAAATATGGCAATCGCCGCTAACGGCGTGAAATTCCACCAATGGGGCAGAAGCCTAGCTGCAACCCCCAAACTAATTAAAATGATGGCGATGATGATTTTTTCGGTTTTTGTCATATTATTGTTCAAAAGTATTTTTAAGATATTTCCACTCCACCACATCGCCCGTTTTCAATTTATAACCACTCGCCCCGATGTCCGCATGTTTATCATTGACCCAATATTCCCAAAAAGTATTAGTTTTAACATCACCGGCCTGATCACCGATTGACTGGACCAAAACGCCTAAATCGCCGCCGTAATCTTTATATTGTAAATTTAAATTATTCTCAGCGGTTACCTTTTTTAACATATCAAACACCGTAGCATCTTGCGGCAGCACGACATCAGTAAAACTTTTAATCGTGCCGTTACCAAAATCAAGCATCAAGCTGACGGTTAGCTGCTGATTAATAGCCTGATTAGTACCGACATTGCCGTCTGATGGCGACAACGCTTCATATTGACCAACAAAAAAACCGGCAAAAAACACGGCGATAACCACGATAATTTTAGCGATTAACTTCATATTTTTCTCCTTTCATTTTTAATAGTATTACAATTAAAAATCCTAGGCAACCGGTAATCAGGATCGCCAGCATCAACCAATTAATCGGGCTAACTACAGTTGAGACTTGGAGCGGCAATTTAATACCTGAAACCGCATCAATTGAACCGGCTGACATCGGGCGAGAAACAACAGCCAAATAAGTTTGCCAATGACTTGGCCAGTAGCTATGGATACTTAGGTCTACTAATTTTGATTCGCGGGGCCCTAAGACAAAATCCGCCGGTTGAAGGGTGATCTGTTTTTGATGATCGGTTGGATAAACCGTATAATTAGCCGGTTCATTAGTTACATTAACAACCAAAAACTGCGTTTGGTAATTAGTACCAAAAGTAACGACGGCGTTTATTGCTGACGGCCGGACGCCCAC